>JAQVZU010000005.1:13266-49047 GCA_028708035.1 Alphaproteobacteria bacterium | reverse complement strand
AGTTGGGACGAGGCGTTTGCCGCGATTACGGGGAAGCTCCGTGATCTGCCGCCCAACAGAGTGGGCGCGATTGTGGGCGACCTTGCGGATTGCGAGGCGATATTCGCGCTTAAAACGCTGATGGGAGTCCTCGGCTCGCCGAACATGGATTGCAGGCAGGACGGGGCGGAATACGACGTCTCGACCCGCGCCGCGTATATCATGAACAGCGGTATAGCCGGGATCGATGAAGCAGATGCCATTCTTTTAATAGGGACCGACCCACGGCATGAGGCAACGCTTGTCAACGCGCGCATTCGGAAGCGCTGGCTGAGGGGTGGGTGCCGCGTGGGGCTGATCGGCGCCAAGGCCAATCTTGGATATCCTCACCGGTATCTCGGAAACACGCCGCGCGTTCTTTCGGAGTTAACAGGCCGCAGCAGTGTGTTTGGCGGAATTCTGAAAGAAGCCAAGAAGCCAATGTTCATTGTAGGGGCGGGCGCTTTGGCGAGGCCGGATGGGGCAGCGCTTCACAGGATTATCCGCGAGTTGGCGGAATCTTTTAATGCAGTGCGCGAAGATTGGAATGGGTTCAATGTCCTGCAACTTGCGGCGTCGCGTGTGGGCGGGCTCGACTTGGGCTTTTTGCCGCAAGAGGGCGGCTTGGGAACCAAGGGGATTTTGAACGGCGGGGCGGACGTGGTTTGGCTTTTGGGAGCCGATGAGGCCGATCTCAGCGGAATTGGCAATGCGTTTGTGATTTATCAGGGGCATCACGGCGACAAAGGCGCTGAACGCGCCGACGTTATTTTGCCCGGAGCCGCATATACCGAGAAGACGGGCATTTATGTGAACACTGAGGGCCGCGCGCAACTCGCGCTTCAAGCGGCGTTTCCTCCGGGCGACGCGCGTGAGGATTGGAAGATCATTCGGGCTTTTTCGGAAGCGGCGGGGACGCCTTTGCCTTTCGACACGCTTAGGCAACTCCGCGAGAAGATGGCCGGTGCCGCGCCCGCGCTTGAGAACGTCGGTGGCGTCGAGCGCGCGCCATGGGCGGCGTTTGGAGCCGAAGGGCGCGTTTCGAATGAGCCGTTTACGCCTGTCATTGCGAACTTCTATATGACCGATCCGATCAGCCGCGCGTCGCCCACCATGGCCAAGTGCGCCGAGGAGATTTTGCCGCTGCTTGCGAAGGAGGGCTTGGACTAGGATGAAAGAGCTTTTCCTTGACACGATTTGGCCGTTCGTCTGGCCTCTTATGTGGATTGCGATCAAGATCCTGTGCATTATTCTTCCGCTTCTTGGGGCTGTCGCCTATCTGACGTATGCCGAGAGGCGCGTCTTGGCCGCGATGCAGTTGCGGCGGGGGCCGAATGTAACGGGGCCTTTCGGGTTGCTTCAGCCCATAGCTGACGGCGTGAAGCTTTTGGGCAAAGAGACCGTTTTGCCGACGCAATCGAACAAAGTCGTGTTTTTGCTCGCGCCCATACTGGCGTTCTTTTTCGCGCTCGTGGCATGGGCCGTCATTCCATTTCAGGCGGGGCTGGTGCTGGCGGATATTAACGTGGGGCTTTTATTCCTCGTCGCCATTTCGTCGCTTAGCGTTTACAGCATTGTTTTTGCGGGATGGTCGTCGAATTCCAAGTATTCCTTCCTCGGAGGCATCCGGTCGGCGGCACAAATGGTGTCTTACGAAGTTTGCACGGGGCTTGTTCTCGTTACCGTTTTGCTGCGCGTGGGGTCGCTTAACCTGTCGGCCATCGTTGACGCTCAACGCGACGGATGGTTTGCTTTCGGCCTTTTGACCCCGATGTTTGTCGTTTATTTGATTGCGATGCTCGCCGAGACAAACCGGCATCCGTTCGATCTTCCCGAGGGCGAGTCTGAGCTCGTCGGCGGTTTCCATACCGAATATTCCTCAATGGCGTTCGCGATGTTTTTCTTGGGCGAATACTCCAACATGATTTTGCTCAGCGCTATTTCCACCATTCTATTCTGGGGAGGGTGGTTGCCGCCGTTCGAAGCGCTCGACTTCATTCCGGGGATTTTCTGGTTTTTAGGCAAGACGGCGGCGAGCCTGTTTTTCTTCCTTTGGGTGCGCGCGACGCTGCCTCGTTATCGCTATGACCAGTTGATGCGCATCGGATGGAAAGTCTTGATGCCTCTTTGTCTTGTCTGGGTTGTCGTCACGGCGGGGTATCTCGTCGCTTTCGACAAGCTGCCGCATTAGGGAATAAGCATGTCCGTCATACGCGCCCTAAAAACTCTTTCTCTTTACGAACTCGTTCGCGGGTTCGCGCTGACGTTGACCTATCTTTTCAAGCGCAGGGCGACGCTCAACTATCCTTACGAAAAGGGGCCGATCAGTCCGCGCTTTCGGGGGGAGCACGCGTTGCGGCGGTACGACAACGGGGAAGAAAGGTGCATCGCGTGCAAGCTTTGCGAGGCGGTGTGCCCCGCTCAGGCGATCACAATCGAGGCTGCGCCTCGCGCGGACGGCGCGCGCAAGACGACGCGGTACGATATCGACATGACGAAGTGCATTTTCTGCGGCCTGTGTCAGGAGGCCTGTCCTGTTCAGGCCATTGTTGAAGGGCCGAATTTTGAATTCGGGACGGAAACGCGCGAGGAGCTTTACTTCACAAAAGAGCGGTTGCTTTCGAACGGGGATAGATGGTCGGATGAGATCGATGCGAATCTTGAAGCCGATGTGAAAGGGCCGGGGACAAAACTCAATGAAGGGTGAGCCGAGAGCGATGGGATGCAAGAGGCACAATCAAAGAACGAGGTGCTTTGCGAGCGATGGGAGCGCAAGCCGCGGAGTTCGAGCCACTGAAACTTATGGGATTCCGTCTTCGCGTCCGTTGGAGTCTTATGCCGCGCAGACGCGCGGCGATGGATTCCCGCTTTCGCGGGAATGACGAAGAGGGGGGAGTGTCGAGTTATGAAGAAAATCGCGCCTTTGGTATTTGCGCTTTCATTCGGGCTTGCCGCCTGCACGAAGCAGGAGGTTGTCGATTCAACGGGCGCTTCGTTAAGAAGCTGGTGCAAAACGCAGCCAAACTGTACTGTCAACGACGATAGAGAATCGAGATAGGTCTCATGATTGCTTCCATCATCTTCTATCTGTTCGCCGCCGTTCTGATCGCTTCGGCTGTTATGGTCGTCTCAGTCCGCAATCCCGTTTATGCCGTTCTGTTTTTGATCCTGTGCTTCTTTAACGCGTCGGGGCTGTTCGTTCTGATGGGGGCCGAGTTTCTTGCGCTTATTCTTCTTGTTGTTTATGTCGGCGCGGTCGCTGTGCTGTTCCTGTTCGTTGTCATGATGCTGGATGTTTCGAAAAATGCGAAGCAGCAATTTAGAAGATACATGCCTGCTGGGCTTGGGGTGGCGCTTGTTCTTTTTGCGCAGCTTGCTCTTGTTTTGGGGTCCTGGGCGGTCGATCCGGGCGCGGTGCGGCCTGTCGTGAAAGGCGCGGGCCAGCTCGAGAACACCAAGGCCTTGGGCCGCGCGCTGTTTACGGATTATCTGTATCCCTTTGAAGTCTCGGGGCTCATTCTGCTTGTCGCGATGATGGGCGCGATTGTCTTGACACTGCGCTCGCGTTCCGATGCGCGCCGACAAAATCCGAAACGCCAAACCGGCATTTCAGTCGCCGAGGCTATTGAAGTCAGGAAAGTTCCTTTCCATCAGGGAGTCGATCCATGAAAACAGAAAGCGGATTTTTACGTTTTGTCCTTCTAGCCATTTTGCTTGGCTCTCTTTCGCCGGTAGCGTTGGCAGAGACCGAGGAGGAGCAGCAGCCTTTCGCAGCCAAGGAAGAACCCGCCGTGGTCCAACCGAAACCATCCGTATCCCCAGCGGCGGCTAAGCGCAAGGCGGGGGCTTCTCAGGCCAAGCCCAAGACGGCCAAGCCTGTCCCCGAAAAAGCAAAACCTGCCGAGGCTGCGGCGACGACTCCCGTAAAAGAGCCGTCTATTTCGAAGCCTGAAATCCAAAAGCCCGAGGCGCAGCAACCAGCCTCCGCGCCTCAGCCAGTCGCACCTATTGCGGCTCAGGTTTCGGCGCCTGTTCCGCCGCCTGCTCTTAAAAAAGAAGAGTCAGGTGGGTTCTTCAAGAGGCTGTTTGGGTTTGGCAACAAGAAATCGGAGTCGCCTTCCGCACCTGTGCCTCGGGTTGAGGCGGTTAAACATGTCGCTTCGCCTCCGCCGAGTTCTGCGCCCGGCCCTTTTGCGCCGCCGGTTCCGCCGCCAGATCCCGCCAAGAACATCGATCCGAAAGTCTTCGACGCCGCGATGAAAGTCGCGAAGCACTTCGATGTCAGAGACAAGGTCGAGAGCGCTGTCAGAGCGCCGCTTAGGCCTGTCCAGTCTAGGCTGAGGGCGGAGAACATGGATAAGTTCGACAAGCTTCAAGGCGTTATTGAAGAAATCGTCAAGACCGAAGCCGCGAAGCATGATGAAGACGGGCAGAAGAACAAGGCCGCGTTTTTCGCGCAAAACTATTCAATTGACGAGTTGAAAGCGTTGAATGAATTTTTCGGCACGCCCACGGGTCAAAAGACCATTAAGCTTTGGGCGTTGATGGTTCAGCGCGATATGGCGTTCGGGCAGACCGTTGCGGCCCAGCAAGCCACGTCTTTGCGCGAAGCGGTCCTCAAAAGGGCCAAGAAGGACGGTTTAAAGGTTCCTGACGGCATGGAGGCCAAATGAGCATAGGGCTTTCGCATTTTCTCATTGTCGCCGCGCTTCTTTTTACGGTTGGAATCGTCGGGATAACGGTGAACCGCAGGAATGTCATCGTTATCCTGATGTCGATCGAACTGATCCTGCTGGCGGCGAACATCAACCTCGTGGCCTTCAGCGTGTACCAGAACAACCTGATCGGGCAGGCGTTTACGTTCATCGTCCTTACCGTCGCGGCGGCGGAGACGGCGATAGGGCTTGCTATCCTTGTCGTTTATTTCCGCAACCGGGGCGACATCGCGGTCGAAAACGCCAACCTTTTGAGGAACTGATCTTATGGCTTTTTCGATGGATATTGCGGCTGTTTTTCTTCCTTTCTTGGGCGCAGTGGCCGCGGGTCTTTTCGGGCGCAGAATCGGCGACAGGATGTCGCAAGCCGTAACTTGCGGATGCGTGTTTTTATCGGCGTGTCTTTCGGTCCTGATCTTCAAGGGCGTTCTTGAGGGAGAGACCTCCAACCACGTCCTGCTTGAATGGATTCAGTCCGGCGGTCTTTCGGCAAATTGGGGAATCAAGATTGACACCTTGTCCGCCGTGATGCTGGTCGTGGTCAATGTCGTGTCGGCGATGGTTCATTTTTATTCCATTGGCTACATGAGCGAGGATAAAAGCAAGCCGAGGTTTATGGCTTACCTGAGCTTGTTTACTTTCTTCATGTCGATGCTGGTGACGGCACCCAATCTTCTTCAGATGTTTTTCGGGTGGGAAGGCGTCGGGCTGATGTCGTACCTACTGATTGGCTTTTGGTATGAGAAACCCAGCGCCAATGATGCGTCGATGAAGGCTTTCCTTGTCAATCGCGTCGGAGATTTCGGGTTTTTGTTAGGCATCTTCGGCTGCTTTATGCTGTTCGGGTCGCTCGATTTCGGGCCGATTTTCGAAAAAGCGCCGGAGATGGCGGACAAGACAATCGTTTTCTTCGGCCATACCTTTCCGGCGCTGACGGCTGTGTGCCTTCTGCTTTTCATGGGAGCCATGGGCAAGTCGGCGCAACTGGGGCTGCATACGTGGCTGCCGGACGCCATGGAAGGGCCAACTCCGGTTTCCGCGTTGATTCATGCGGCCACAATGGTTACGGCGGGCGTGTTTATGGTCGCGCGCATGTCGCCTGTTTTCGAATATGCGCCGGGGGCTCTGGCGTTCGTCGCCATCATCGGCGGGCTGACGTGCGTCTTTGCGGCCTCAATCGGGCTGACGCAGTTCGACATCAAGCGTGTGATCGCCTATTCGACGATGAGCCAGCTTGGATACATGTTTTTCGCCGCAGGGGTTTCGGCATATTCGGCTTCCATCTTCCATTTGATGACGCATGCCTTCTTTAAGGCGCTGCTCTTCCTGTGCGCCGGGTCTGTGATCCATGCGCTTTCGGGCGAGCAGGATATGCGCAAGATGGGCGGCCTTTGGCGTATTGTTCCCAAGACCTATGCGCTAATGTGGATTGGGTTTCTGGCGCTGGCGGGGATCGGGGTCGGCGGGATCGGTTTCGCGGGATATTATTCCAAGGATCTCATCCTCGAAGCCGCCTTGGGGCAAGGGACCGCCATCGGGTGTTTCGTCTATGTTCTCGGAGCCTTAGCCGCTTTCATGACGGCGTTTTATTCGGGGCGGCTTTTGTTCATGACTTTCCACGGCGAACCACGCGAAGAGAGGCACATGCTTGAACATGCCCATGAGTCTTCATGGGTAATGCTTGCGCCTCTCGTGCCGTTGGCGCTTGGAGCTATTTTTGCGGGCGGATTCGCGTTCGACTTGTTCGGCGGGGACGCGAGGGCGGCTTTCTGGAACGGGGCGATTTTTGTTCTTCCCGAGCATGATTCCCTTTCTAAGGCTGAGCATGTCGGCAGTCTTTTGAAGGCGTTGCCGGTGATGCTTGCCTTTGGGGGACTGGCGCTTTCGTGGCTGTTTTATGTCGCCAGGCCGGAGTTTCCCGCCATCGTATCGACGGCTTTTGGAGCGTTTTACCGGTTTGTATGCCGCAAGTTCTATTTCGACGACCTGTATGATTTTATCTTCGTTCGCGGAGCCCGAAAGTTAGGCGGCGCGTTCTGGAGGTTGGGCGACGACGCGATCATCGATGGCTGCGGCCCGGACGGTTTCGCGAAAGCAAGCTTGCGCATCGCGAGGCGTGTGTCCGCTTTGCAAAGCGGTTACGTGTATCACTATGCGTTTGCGATGATTTTGGGCGTTACAGGCCTTGTCACGTGGTTTTGGTACAACGGGTAAGAGTTCATGAACGGTTTCCCCATCCTTTCGGCGCTTACGTTTTTGCCTCTAATCGGCGCGTTCGCCATTCTGCTTTTGGCGCGCGGAAGCGAAGAGGCGAAGGCGAAGCTTTCTCAAAGGCTTGCGCTTCTTTTTTCATTGGCGACGCTCGGTCTGGCTTTCACGATGTTCGGCGCTTTTGATCCCGCCGATCCGGGCTTCCAGATGAAGGAGCGGCATGTCTGGATCGAGGCTTTCAATATCGCTTATCTTAACGGCGTGGACGGGATTTCGGTTTGGTTTGTCATGATTTCCGCTCTTCTGACGCCGATTGCCATTCTGTCGGCCATCGGAAGCATTAAGAAGCGCGTGAAAGAATTTATGGTCGCGCTGCTTGTTCTTGAGACCATGATGCTGGGGACGTTTACGGCGCTCGACCTTGTTCTTTTCTATGTGTTTTTCGAGGGCGTGCTTATCCCGATGTTTCTTATCATCGGCGTTTGGGGCGGCGAGAAGCGTACCTATGCCGCGTACAAATTTTTTCTTTATACGCTGCTTGGCTCGGTTTTGATGCTTGTCGCGATCTTCGCCATGTCGGCTCTGGCGGGAACGACCGACATGACCGCCCTCATAGGCGAGAAATTCCCCAGGCATATGGCTTTATGGCTTTGGCTCGCGTTCTTCGCGTCGTTTGCGGTCAAGACCCCCATGTGGCCTTTCCATACGTGGTTGCCTTATGCCCACGTTGAGGCTCCCACGGCGGGGTCGGTCATTCTTGCGGGCGTGCTTCTTAAAATGGGCGGGTATGGGTTCATTCGGATCGCGATCCAGATGCTTCCTGAGGCAAGCGCTTATTTCGCGCCGTTCGTCGTTGTCTTGAGCCTTGTTGCGATCGTCTACACGTCTCTTGTCGCCCTTGCGCAGACGGACATGAAAAAGCTGATCGCTTATTCGTCTGTGGCGCACATGGGATTCGTGACGCTCGGGCTTTTCAGCTTTACCCGGCAGGGGTTCGACGGCGCGATGATGGTCATGCTGTCGCATACGTTTGTTGCCGCTGCTCTGTTTCTTCTTGTCGGTGTCGTTTACGACCGGATGCACACGCGCGAGATCGCAAGATTTGGGGGCATGGCGGCCAATATGCCGCGTTATGCCGCCGTGTTCATGGTGATTATGCTAGCGGCCATCGGATTGCCGGGGACTTCGGGTTTCATTGGCGAGTTCCTGAGCATGCAGGGCGCTT
This sequence comes from Alphaproteobacteria bacterium, assembly GCA_028708035.1. Taxonomy (GTDB): domain Bacteria; phylum Pseudomonadota; class Alphaproteobacteria; order UBA9219; family UBA9219; genus CAIXLI01. The sequence goes on along the minus strand of JAQVZU010000005.1, from coordinate 40,878 downwards.
TTCTCGCTAACCCCAATTATGCGGTCGTGGCGGCGCTTGGCATTATCTTCGGGGCCGCGTATATGCTTTGGCTTTACAGGCGGTTGTTCTATGGGCCGCTCGATAAGAGCGATGTACGCGCGATGAAGGATTTGACTCCGCGCGAAATCGTCATGTTCGCGCCGCTGGTTCTTCTTGTGTTGTGGATCGGCATTTATCCGTCCGCTTTCCGCAATGTGTTCGCGCTGCCCATGGAGAGGGCTTTGGTTCCTTTCGACGCGCAGGTTCATGAGGCGCAAAATGGTTGATCTAAAGTCCCTTGTCGTCGCGTTGCCCGAGATCGAACTTGCGGTTGCAAACCTGCTTTTTCTTGTCGCCGCGGCGGTTTTTGGAAGAAAGGCAACGCGGCCTTTGGGAGCGGCTGCGATTTTGGTCTTTGTTGTTGCAGGAATTTCGCTTTTCCTTCCCGCACGCATTGGGCCGGAGGGCTTCGGGGCCGCATTCGGAAACCAGTTCGTGGACGACGGTTTCGCGCGGTTCGTGAAGGCCGTTGTTTTGTTGGCGTCGTCGTTTTCGATCCTGCTTTCGTGGGACTTTTTCGAAAAAGAAGGACAGGCGCGGCCCGAGTATCCCGTTCTGATTGTCTTTGCGGTGCTTGGCATGATGCTCATGATTTCGGCGAACGATTTGCTTTCGCTTTACGTAGGGCTTGAGCTTCAAAGCCTTTCGCTTTATGTGCTGGCAGCGTTCAATCGCGATGACGCCAAGTCCGGCGAGGCGGGCGTAAAGTATTTTGTGCTTGGGGCGATGTCGTCGGGGATACTCCTTTACGGTCTTTCGCTTTTGTACGGGTTCGCGGGGTCGGTCGATTTCGATGCGCTATCGAAGACTCTCGCCGGGAGAGGCGAGCCGGGAATTGTCGTCGGCGTGATTTTTGTTTGCGCGGCGCTGGCTTTCAAGATCGCGGCGGCGCCCTTCCATATGTGGGCGCCGGACGTGTATGAGGGAGCGCCAACGCCCGTGACGGCTTTTTTCGCGTCGGCCCCAAAGGTCGCTGCGCTCGCGCTCTTCATACGGTTTTTGTTCATTCCGGTCAGCGGCGTAGCGGACCAGTGGCATGAGATCTTGCTGTTCCTCTCGGTGGCGTCGATGATTTGGGGAGCGTTTGCGGGGCTTTCGCAGACCAACCTGAAGAGGCTTTTGGCCTATAGCGCAATTGCCAACATCGGGTATTTGCTTGTCGGGGTCATCGGGGGCAGGGAGGATGGGGTTCAGGCCGTTCTCATATATTTTGCGATTTACTCTCTTACGACCCTCGGGGTTTTCGCCGTGATTCTTTGCTTGCGGCGCGGCGGCAAGGTTATCGAGTCCATGTCCGACTTGCAGGGCTTGTCGAAGACAAATCCGTTGTTGGCCCTCGCGATGGCGGTTTTGTTGTTCTCTCTTGCGGGGCTGCCGCCGCTCGCAGGTTTTCTGGGGAAGTATTTCGTTTTCCTCGCCGCCGTGAAGTCGGGATATTTTGAGTTGGCCGTGACCGGGGTCATTGCGAGCGTCGTGGCAGCGTTCTACTATCTTCGGATCGTCAAGGTTATGTACTTCGACGAGCCGTCGACAGGGTTCGATCCGGTCCCAAACTGGGGAGTGAGGGCTGTTGTCGGCGTGTCGTCTATAGCCCTTGTGGCGTTGACTGTCGCTCCCTCGCTCCTTGTTAACGGAGCCGTGAGCGCCGCGCGGCATTTTACCGGGCTCATTTAACGGGTTTGCGCGGGGCGGGGTTTTGATGAAATTCGACATTCGCCGTCTCGACAAGACGACCAGCACAAATGACGAGGTGAAAAAGGTGGCGCTTTCGGGCGCTCCCGAGGGCCTCGTGATCCGCGCTTTGGTCCAGACATCAGGGCGCGGGAGTCGCGGGCGCGGTTGGCAATCGCTTTCGGGAAATCTCGCATTCTCCGTTCTGTTGCGCCCGCCTTTGCCTGTGGCCGCTTGGGGATGCTACAGCTTCATGGCGAGCGTGGCGGTTGGCGATATGTTGCGCAAATGCGCGCCGGACGCGGCGATAGAGCTAAAGTGGCCGAATGACGTTCTGGTGAACGGAAAGAAAATTTGCGGCATTCTGTTGGAGGCGGGACCTGAATGGCTTGTCATCGGGATAGGCCTCAATGTCAAAGAAACTCCGAAATCGCCGCGTTATCCCGCGACTTGCCTTTTGGCGGAGAACGCCAAGCTGCGTCCCGCCGAGGACATTCTTTCGGATCTTCTAAAGTCATTAGGCATTTGGTATGGCAAGATGAACCGCGAAGGGTTTGCTCCGGTTCGCGCGGCGTGGCTTATGCGGGCGCGGAAGGGGATCATGCACGTTCGGCTGCCTTCGGAAGAAAGAGAAATCCACGGGGAATTTATCGATCTTGACGCGGACGGCAATCTTCGCCTCGGACTTCCCGACGGAACCGAAACGCGCATCAGCGCGGGGGATGTGTTTTTTTAGAAAAGATTCAGCAATCAGAGAGTCCTCAACCCCCTATTTGGGCAGAAAACAGTGCCCCATGGTCGGGAAAGTCCGCGCTTTTACCTCGTCGGCGTACTGCTTGACTGCCTCTGAGATGATGGGGGCCAGTTCGACATATCGTTTGACAAATTTCGGGGTGAACGGGGCGTACATGCCGAGAATATCGTCCACTACCAAAATCTGGCCGTCGCAAGCGGGCGATGCGCCTATGCCGATCGTCGGGATATTAACCGCTTCGGTAATGTCCTTGGCGACGGGCTCAATCGTGCCTTCGACGACCATCGAAAAGGCTCCTGCATCGGCAATGGCTTTTGCGTCCGCCATGACTTTTTGCGCGCCTGCGTCTCCACGACCCTGAATCTTGAAACCGCCCATTTTTTCAATCGACTGCGGCATCAGGCCGATATGGCCCATGACAGGGACGCCGTTGTTCACGAGATAGCGGACGGTTTCGGCCAATTCCTGCCCGCCCTCGGGTTTGACGGCAGCGCAGCCGGTTTCCTTCATAATGCGTTGGGCATTTTTGAGGGCGAGTTCCTTGGAACTCTCATAGGTGCCATAGGGCATATCCACGACGACCATCGCGTGTGTGGCGTTGCGGGCGACAGCGCCGCCGTGCGCGATCATCATGTCGAGGGTGACCGGAAGGGTGTTTTCGAAGCCGTACACCACCATGCCGAGCGAATCGCCCACCAGAATCACATCGACCAGCGGATCGACGATTCTGGCCATTGGCGCTGTATAAGAAGTCAGGCAGACGATGGGTTTTCCGCCTTTGACGATGTCTTTTACTTCAAGCTTCATGGCGATCCTCATGATTTTTTGGCCTCTGTTGAGAAGGGCCGGGAAGGCCAATTTGCCATTTTGCTTATGCGGAATCTAGTGTAGTGTTCTGCGTTTGTTTTTGCGGCGCTTCCCTTTCTGGCTAAAAAGTTAAGGGGCATATAGTTTTTAAGGCAAATCGAAACATGACGACGAAAGTATCACAATATAAAGGCGGCGCGGACGCGCTGCTGGCGGAACATGGGATGTCGCGGGAGGAGTACGATGTCCTTCTGAAGGTTATAGGCCGCGAGCCAACGGTGGCCGAGTTCGGCGTCGCTGCGGCGATGTGGTCCGAGCATTGCTCCTATAAGTCCACGCGTGTTTGGCTCAAGCAGCTTCCTACCAAAGCGCCGCATGTTATTTGCGGGCCCGGAGAAAACGCGGGCGTTATCGACATCGGCGACGGGCAGGCGGCCATCTTCAAGATGGAGAGCCATAACCATCCGTCCTATATCGAGCCTTATCAAGGTGCGGCTACGGGCGTAGGCGGAATTTTGCGCGACGTGTTCACAATGGGCGCGAGGCCGGTTGCCAATATGAACGCTCTGCGGTTTGGCGCGGTCGATCATCCGAAGACAAAAGCTTTGGTCGCTGGAGTTGTCGCGGGGATTGGCGGCTACGGCAATTGCGTCGGCGTTCCGACTGTGGGCGGTGAGACCAATTTCCATGCGAGCTATAACGGCAATATTCTCGTCAATGCCATGACGGTCGGCGTTGCGGATGCCAACAAGATTTTTTACTCGAAAGCGGCGGGCGTCGGGAATCCGGTCGTTTATGTAGGTTCCAAGACAGGACGCGATGGCATCAAGGGCGCGACGATGGCGTCCGGCGAGTTCAATGAGGACTCCGAGAACATGCGCCCAACCGTGCAGGTGGGCGATCCGTTCGTCGAGAAGCTTGTTCTGGAAGCTTGCCTTGAGCTTATGGCCACGGACGCCATCATTTCCATTCAGGACATGGGAGCGGCGGGGCTGACTTCGTCAGCGGTCGAAATGGCGTCAAAAGGTGGTCTTGGCATCGAACTCGACCTCGACAAGGTTCCGCTGCGCGAGCAGGGGATGTCCGCTTACGAAATCCTGCTTTCCGAAAGCCAGGAGCGCATGCTGCTTGTTCTCAAGCCGGGACGCGAGGCCGAGGCGGAGCGGATTTTCAAGAAATGGGAGCTTGATTTCGCGATCATCGGGGCTCTGACGGATACGGGCCGCATTGTTTGCTTGCGCAATGGCGAAATGGAAGTCGATATTCTGGTCGCGCCGCTTGTCGAAAAGTCGCCGGTTTACAACCGGCCTTGGGAGCCGACTCCGAAGCAATCCGAGGTTCAATCTTCAAGCTATCCGTTGCCCAAGGGAGAGACGACGCTTGGGGTTCTTAAGAAGCTGCTTGGGACGCCGGATTTGTGCTCTAAGCGGTGGATATGGGAGCAGTATGACAGCCTTGTCCGCGCCAACACTGTTCAGGGGCCGGGCGGTGACGCGGCTGTTGTGCGGCTTGACGACAGCAAGAAGGCGCTTGCCATTTCGACCGACTGCACGCCGCGCTACTGCGCTGCCGATCCGGTCGAAGGCGGTAAGCAGGCGGTTGCCGAAACATGGCGCAACATTTGCGCAGTGGGCGCGAAGCCGCTTGCGATTACTGATAACATGAACTTTGGCAACCCCGAAAAGCCCCGGATCATGGGGCAGTTCGTGGGCGCGGTTCAGGGAATCAAGGAAGCGTGCCTCGCGCTCGATTATCCCGTCGTATCGGGGAATTGCAGCCTTTATAACGAAACTTCGGGAAATCCGATTTTGCCCGCGCCTGCGATTGGCGGCGTAGGGCTTATGCGCGATGTGACCAAGACGGTCGGGATCGCTTTTAAAGGCGAGGGCGAGTCTGTCTTTGTGCTGGGAGAGACAAGAGGGCATATCGGCCAGTCGATCTATTTGCGCGAGCTTTTCGGGAAGGAGGAGGGAACGTCTCCTCCCGTCAATTTGCAGGATGAGCGCAAGCGCGGCGAGTTTGTTCGGGAGTTGATCGAGGCGGGGCTTTTGACTTCGTGCCACGATGTTTCGGATGGCGGGCTGCTGGTGGCTTTGGCTGAGATGGCGATGCCGAGGGGAATTGGGATCGCTTTGGAGGCGAGCGGGGATGCGGCTTTCTGGTTTGGCGAGGATCAGGGGCGGTATGTGCTTGCGACGCCATCGCCGGATGCGGTTATGGAAAAGGCCAGGGCGGCGGGGCTTCCGCTGGCGAAGCTCGGAGCGACCAAGGGCAACGAAATAAATCTTGGCAATGAGGCGGTTGCTGTCACGGACCTTCGCCGTGTTCACGAGTCGTTTTTGCGGGACTACATGTCATGACCGCTACGCTGGCCTTTCGAGAAGCTTTAGGAAAATCGCGTATCATTGCGATTCTAAGGAATCTAGCGCCTGCGGATGCCGTGACCGTGGGCGAGGCCCTTCTGGGAGAAGGTATTCCTCTTATGGAAGTTCCTCTGAACAGCGCTGAGGCATGGGAGAGCTTGAGCGCGTTGGCGCAGGGGCTTGGCAATAAGGCGATCGTCGGCGCCGGGACTGTCCTGTCCGCTCAAGACGTTGGGAGAGTTTCCGCGCGGGGCGGAAAATTCATTCTTTCTCCGAACATGGATGCGGAAGTTGTCAGCGTCACCAATCGTCTTGGCCTTGCAAGCATCCCCGGAATAGCGACGCCGACGGAGGCCTTCGCCGCCATTAAAATCGGCGTTTCCGCGCTTAAGCTGTTTCCAGGACAAATTTTCTCCATACCCGTTATCAAGGCGTTCCAGACGGTTCTGCCACCCGACGTTCCGCTCGTGTTGTCCGGAGGAATAGGCCCTGCGAACATAAAAACGTTCGCCGACGCCGGAGTCGCGGGTTTCGGCATCGCTTCCGCTCTTTTCGAGCCGGGGGTCAGTCCCTCGGAGGTCGGCAAAAGAGCCGCGAAGTTAATTTCCGCTTTGGGACGGAGGTAAGTCTCTATGCCGATGACAGAAGAAGAAATCGAGCGCCTGATTAAAGACGCTTTACCCGACGCCATGATTGATCTTAAAGATCTGCGGGGGGACGGCGACCATTTCCAAGCTTATGTCGAAAGCCGGGAGTTTATTGGCAAAACGCGCGTCCAGCAGCATCAAATGGTATACGCTGCCTTGCAGGGGCGCGTGGGGGGCGTTTTGCGTGCATTAACGCTCAGCACGGCGATTCCGCAGAAGTAAGGTTGCTTAAGTTCTGGTGCTTGGGCTTATGGAACTAACTTAGCTACTCTGGACATTTCGCTTGCGTTGGGCATATGGCTGAAGCTCACGTTAGTGAGCTCTGAATCGTTGGGAAAGGAAGCGCAATCCATGACGCACTCGACGTGATGGGATACAGGATGTTCAACGGGCTGGTTTCCCTCGTGGATCATCCACAAGGTCGAAACAGCCAGCCCCACTGCGACGGCGGCATAGGCGACTTGCCTTTTCGTTATCTTGTTGCCTGAAATCCGATAGTCGTCAAAGACGCAGCTCGCTAACATAGTAGGCAGAGGGAGCAAAGTATTTGCTGTTATGCGAGCAGCGTTCTTTATGTGACGCTGAGCGGTTTTGACATGCCGCTCGGTGTTTTCCGAGAAAAGCTTTGAGAGGATTGACGAACTGGGAATGGTTATCTTTAAAACGAAGATCGTATCGCCCTCGGGTGATTTTTCTTTTTCCATATAGTTCTACTGAAATGCTTTAGAATTGTTGCCTAAGGTATTATAGGCGCCTCCACAATATTTTGATTTCGTTTTTTTATTTCATGCCTATGGAATTAAAAACGAGCCCAAAGCTATTGGGCGCGGCATGAGCCGAACGAGGTCAGCGAATTGCGCCTCATGGTGGTTCGGTCGCAAATCAGATGCTTTCCCTTCGGATTCTGCGCGATAATCGCCACGATGATGCTAATTCCAAGCACGATGAAAAGAACCTGCACCGTCCTGACAAAAAGCTTATTGCTTTCTTTTTTTACAGGGGCGGGCTTTGCACGGCGGAACTTCGACGGCGGAGGCGTTTCTGGCGGAAACATGATTAACCTTAATTGCTGTCTTTCTTGACCCTAATATTCACTATCAAGTTGTCAAGGATGTCTCTCGATTTTGAACGATTCCGGGGCCATAATATCTCCCGGAGGTGCCCAAATGATTAATCCCGCCGTAGCCGAAAGAATTAGATCGGAAATTTCATCGCATGATGTTGTGCTTTATATGAGGGGCACGCCTGTGTTTCCGCAATGCGGTTTTTCAGCTCAGGCAGTGCAGATTCTTTCAATGCTCGGCGTTGCGTACAAGGCCATCGACGTGCTCGCTGATCCGGGGCTGCATCAGGGAATTAAGGATTTCAGCAATTGGCCGATGCTTCCACAGCTCTATATCAAGGGCCAGTTCATGGGCGGCAGCGACATTATGCGCGAAATGGTTCAGGAGGGCGAACTTCAACAGCTTTTGGCCGAAAAAGGCATTCCTTTTAACGACCGCTAGGGCTTATCGGAAGGAAGGCTTTATATCTCCTTGCTTTCTCATCAGAAATTTCTTCTTTTGGGAGCTTTGCCTCCACGAGACAATGAAAGGACGCTTTCTTTTTCCGCAGTTATCCTCTAAAAAGCGATTCCAGCCGAAAGCTTAGGGTATGCGCAATCGGGGCCGGGGTCGAAAAAAGGGCTCGGCGGTGTTTCTGTTGTGTTTTCATTTTTCAAGAGGCTCTTTCGATGCAGAATGTCTTGCTTGTCCTCCAGTTGATCATCGCGATTGCGCTCGTCGCCGTTATTCTTGTCCAGAAGACCGCAGCGGACGGGGGCGGGCTTGCCGGAGGCAGTGGCACCATGGGTGGGCTTTTCACAGCGCGGGGGTCGGCCAACCTGCTGACGCGGACCACCTCCGTTCTAGCGGCCATCTTCATCGTGAACTGCCTTGTTCTTGGCGCGATAGCCAGCAGAACGCACAGATCGGACAGCATCGTCGATCAGATTGCGCCGGTGGCTCCCGCTGAGCAAAGCGAATCGCCGAAGCAAACTCCTGCGACTCCGGCTCCCGCTCCGGAGGTTCCGTTGGCGCGCTAGGCGGCTTTTTTGAAGCCAGAATTTTTTGGGGTTTAGGATGACTCGTTTTATTTTTATTACCGGCGGCGTTGTTTCTTCTTTGGGAAAGGGGATCGCGTCGGCGGCTCTCGGTACTTTGTTACAGGCGCGTGGATACAAGGTTCGGCTTCGCAAATTGGACCCTTACCTTAACGTCGATCCGGGAACGATGTCGCCAACCCAGCATGGCGAGGTCTTTGTGACCGACGATGGCGCGGAAACCGATCTCGATCTTGGCCACTATGAGCGTTTTACGGGCGTGTCGTCGCGGCAGAGCGACAATGTGACCTCGGGGAGAATTTATTCCACCGTCATCGCGAAGGAACGGCATGGAGATTATCTCGGCGGGACCGTGCAAGTCATTCCGCACGTGACCGATGAGATTAAGGATTTTATCCGGGCCGACCTGCATGGCGAGGACTTCTGCCTTTGCGAAATTGGCGGCACCGTGGGCGATATCGAGAGTTTGCCTTTCCTGGAAGCCATTCGCCAGTTGCGCAACGAGGAGGGAACGGAGAATTGCTTGTTCATCCACGTGACGCTGCTTCCCTTCATGAAGTCGGCGGGAGAGCTTAAAACCAAGCCGACGCAGCACTCGGTCAAGGAGCTTCTGAGCGTCGGCATTCAGCCGGAAATTCTTCTTTGCCGTGCGGAAAGGTCCATTCCGGAAAACGAGCGCAAGAAGATCGCGCTGTTCTGCAACGTAAAGCTCGAATGCGTGATCGAGGCTTTGGACGTCGAGACGATTTACAACGTTCCCGTCAAGTACCACGAGCAGGGGTTCGACGAGGAGGTCGTGAAGTATTTCAAACTGCCGACAGAGCCCAAGCCGAACCTGAAGCCGTGGATGGACATCGTCAAACGCATTCGCGAGCCCGAAGGCGAGGTGACTATCGCCATCGTAGGCAAGTACACTTCGCTGCTCGACAGCTACAAGTCTCTGTCAGAGGCGCTGACGCACGGCGGGACCGCTAATAACGTCAAAGTCAATTTAAAGTGGCTCGACTCCCAGGTGTTCGAAACGCCGGATGCCATGCATCATCTTGAAGGCGTGGACGGGATCCTGGTGCCCGGCGGGTTCGGCGAGCGCGGGACGGAAGGCAAGATCAAGGCGGCGCAGTTTGCGCGCGAGAACAAGATTCCGTATTTCGGCATATGCTTCGGCATGCAATTGGCTGTGATCGAGGCGGCGCGCAATCTTGGCGGCGTTCCGAAGGCGACGTCGAGCGAGTTTGGTCCGAGCGATCACGCGGTTATCGGATTGATGACCGAATGGACCAAGGGAGATCAGCTCGAAGTTCGCAAATCCAACGGCGATCTCGGTGGCACCATGCGCCTTGGGGCCTATCCCTGCAAACTCGCAAAGGGAACGAAGGTTTACGAAATATACGGGACGGAGCTTATCCATGAACGGCATCGGCACCGGTATGAGGTCAACATCACCTACCGCCCGCAGTTTGAAAAGGCTGGATTGGTGTTTGCGGGCATGTCGCCTGACGGACAGTTGCCTGAGATCGTCGAGCGCAGAGACCATCCATGGTTTATCGGCGTGCAGTTTCATCCCGAGCTGAAGTCGAAGCCGCTCGATCCGCACCCGCTTTTTAAGTCGTTTATCGCGGCGGCGGTGCAAAAGTCGCGGCTGGTTTAAGTCCCGGCACGCCCGTATTTCACAAGCATGGCCGCAATTTCTTCCTGTTTAAAGGGCTTGCCGATGTAGCCGTCCACCCCGGCTTTCAGGCAGCGCTTCTTGACCGATACAACGTTCCGCTGTCAGTGCGATCGACTCAAATCGCAGGGATGGGGGATAGAATCGGACGATTCCCCTTAAGAAAGTTGTGGATAAATTCGTTAATTTTCCAATTTCTTACCAAAACATTAATTTCCATTTCCTGTGAGTAAGTTAATAAAACGTAAACGATTCAGAAGGTTAAAAATCCACATTTAGTCACTGTTCACATTTCATCCACAAGATCATGTGTTTTGTAGAATCGATTCGCGCTCCGTGGTATGACCTTTGCCTGTAAGCCACTAAGTCTAGTGGTTAACGTCTTAGGTTTTTCGAGGCTTGTTCCGGGATCGTTCCGATCTCGATAGGGCCTTCCCGCCAACAAACCACCAGGAGTTTTTACCATGACATGGACCGAGCAAAAAATTCAGATGCTCAAGGATATGTGGGGGCACCACAGCGCAAGCGAGATCGCCGAGCAGATCGGCGGACTCACCCGAAACGCCGTTATCGGAAAGGCGCACCGCTTGAAACTTTCGGTCCAGAAGTCCGCTGCTACGCCTGGAACAGGGCTGCAATGCGCGACTGGCGGAATGGGATCCATCCGCTCCGCTCGCAAGCGGATGCTTCGTCCTTTGCCAGTCGTTCCCGCTCCGGTTGCGCCAGTCGCCGCCAGATCCATTCCGACGGCTCGCGATATCTTTAGGTCTCTTGAAGGCATCGGAGGTTCCGTTCGCGGCGAAGGCATTGCGATGACGAAGGCGGGCGACCGCCATTGCCGCTGGCCCGTTGGCGATCCTCGTTCGGCTGACTTCCGTTTTTGCGGCTGCACGGCTCAGGAAGGGCTGCCGTATTGCGTCGATCATGCCCGCATCGCGTATCAAAACGTCAGCAGGCGCATTCGCGGATCGTCAAACGACGATTATACGTCGCGCGGAGATTAAGCAGGCCCGTCGTAAAATATAGTTAAATGAAGGATCCGGACGCTAAAACGTCCGGATCTTTTTGTCTGCTTGGTTTGGACATCAGAGACTGAGTAAGAACAGCATTAACCACAGTATACGATTGGCAAAGGTTATTCGGGCTTATAATATGCACCATTCCATTGGCGGAGAGATTTCATGGCAGAATCGACTAATACTAATAATGAGGAAGAATCATTATCAATTTTAAGCGTTTGCAGTGTTCTTTTGGATCTACATTTGAAGCTTAATAAGCAGCGCGCATGGCTTTATTGTAATGATCCGGGTGCCATTGAGGTAACAGATTTAGATTTTAAGAGCCAGAGGCCCTTCAGAAACTTCATTGAAGGCGATCTTCTTGAAGGCACCGAGATTACAGCCGGATCGGCGTGCTCTGCGCTTATAATTCGTTTTAACGACGACAATGCATGTTTTAGGTTTGCGCAACATTTGATGGAAAGAATTAATGATACCGTCAATGAAAAGCAGGGAAACAAAGCCGAACAATGCGTTTCTCTTTTTAATGCATATGCGGAGTTAACCGGCAAGCCTGTTGGAATTGAATCAAAAGGGGAGCCCCCAGCATTGCGCGTATCAAAAGGGGAAAATAGCTGTTTTGTCGAAAATCTAATTTCTGAGGCTGGCATAAAAGGGGTCCAAGCAAGCGACAGCCATCCTGATTACCGAACGATCCATTTTGGGCGGGATAATGCGCTAAAGTTTCAGGCATTATCTCAACTTTTGTTTGCAAAGATTTCGATAATCGTTCAGCAGTATCCTTGTCGAACAAGTGACAAAAATATTTCCGCACCGAAAAGCAGCTGGGTGCCTCATTAAAGCGCGTTGACGCTTACTTCCACCGCATAACCACCTGTGCGGCTTTCATGCCGGAGCGCAGCGCGCCTTCGATAGTGCTGGGGAGGCCCGTGGCGGTCCATTCCGCAGCCAGCGCTACGTTTTTCCAGCCGGTATAGGAAGAAGGGCGGCGCGCGTCCTGTTGAGGCGTGGCGGCGATCGTCGCGTACTTTTCAAGGAAAAGGCGATACGGGGGGACGCGCTTGACGTCGAGGTTTAGGACCGCGGCCACTTCTTCCCAAATCAATGCGCCCATCTCTCGTTGCGTAAAGTCGCGGAAGCGCTCGGCGCAGCTTACAGTAACGCTGGCCACGCCGTTGCGCAGAAACAGCCATTCCGAATATCCGCCGATCAGCCCCACGAAGCCATGCTCAAGCGGCGGGCAATCGACACGGAAATGCGCGTTGAAGATCGAGCGGAAGTCGTTCGGCGCTGGGACTTCCGGAAGGACTTCGCGCATGAACCACGCGGGCAGCGCAAGAATAACCCAGTCCTGCGGGTCGATTTCGATGGTTTCGCTGTTGAAAGCGAGCTGGCGCACGCAATCGCCCTCCCACATCATTGAGCGCAAACGATGGTAAAAGTTGATTTCAACTCCATGCTGATGCAGGACAGTTAAGCACGGTGTCACAAAGGTTTCGGACAGGCCGATTTTCGGAATCAGCGGAATGCAGGCGCGGGCTCCGCCCCCGAAAGTTTGGGCCAAAACGCTGCGGAAAAGCGAGGCCGAGGCGATTTCGGGTTCGGTATTTAAAGCGCCGATAATCAGCGGCTCAAGAAAGCGACTGTAGAACGGCGATTTTTGCTTTACGAATCCCTTAAGCGTGTCGTTGTCAGCAACTCGAAGGATCTTCGCAAGCGAAAGGTAGTCGCGGAGATTGGTTCCGGGGATGCGTTTTTTCTTGTCGAAAAGCCACCAGGGAATAACGCCGCTATTCGGCTTGACCGTCCAGCGTTCGCCGGTGACAAGATCGAAAAATGGAAAGATGGCTTTGCCCGGACCGCCGACTGTGCCCAAGGCGTTTGTCAGATAAAGGTAATCGTGAACGGCAGTGTTCCCCGAAAGAACCAGATGGTTTCCGTTGTCGATGCGGCAGTCGAGGTCGCGGTCGTAATGTGAGCGGCAACGGCCTCCGGCAAACGGCGCGGCTTCGTAAATAACTACCTTTTCGCCGGAAAGCGCAAGCTGAAGCGCGGCTGAAAGCCCCGCCATTCCCGCGCCAATAATATGGATATGCCTGCCGCTCATAAATATAAGCCTTTCAACAAAAGCAGGACCTTCCGCCATGCCGGAAGAGAGACGCGCTTGCCCAAATTTTTCCATCCGCTGTCAAGCAAGAGGCTAAAAATAGCGCCGTAATAAGCGCTCATAATTCGCGCCGGACGAATGGTTTCAGACGGGCATTTCTCCATGTACGTGTCGGCTTGGTCGAAGTGATCTTTGGCCAACGCCGCGAGGTCTCGGCACACGTCAGGAAGGTGCGGGGACTTCAAAACATCCTGAGGCGAAAGCTCCATAATGCCGTGCTTTTCAAGAAGCTCGCGCGGAAGGTAAAGGCGGTTCCGGGCGGCGTCCTCTGCAAGGTCGCGCAAGATATTGGTGAGCTGAAACGCGCGGCCCAAGTGGTGGGCGACTTTTTCGCCCGCAAAAGAAGGCGCGCCGAAAATTCGGATTGAGATCCTGCCCACCGCGCTCGCCACGCGGTCGCAGTAAAGGTCGAGCGTGGCGAAGTCGGGGGCCACGATGGACCGGGCGTCCATTTCCATTCCCTCAATGATGTCGCGGAAGTCCTTCTCGATCAGGTTGTATCTCGCGACAGCGGGCAGCAAAGCGGTCGTGATCGCGTCCGTCGGGATGCCGCGAAACAGCCCCGTGATGCGCGCCTTCCATTGCATAAGATCATGCGATGCTTTTTCAGGAGACGGACTGTCGTCGGCGATGTCGTCAACCATGCGGCAGAAACCGTAAAGCGCATACATCGCTTCGCGGCGTTCTCTGGGCAGAACGGCCATGCCCGCGCGAAAAGAGGTCCGGGACGCTTCGACCTGCTTCCGGACTTGTTTAACGGCTTCTTGATACGTCAGAGTACTTACCATTCGATCGCTCTTGCTATGCCTACGACCGTTCCCCAGAAAAACTGAGGCTTGCTTAATTTCACGCCGTCGCACAGAGGATCTCTCCTGCGTAACAGCTTGACAAGTTTTTCGGCCAGCACGCAAATGACCGACGTTTCCGCTCTGAGCCTGATGTCCTGGATTTCAAGAGGCAGCATGCGCGCATCCTTCAGCATCGGGATGACCCGGCCCAGCACTTCATGGAGCGCGCTTTTAAGATTCTCGGTCGATTTCTCGCGCGACAGGTCTTCGACAGCTGCGCCGTGAACCGAAAGGAGATCGAGAGGAAGATAGACGCGGTCAAGCTCCCGGTAGTCGTCAGCGCAGCCCTGTATATGATTGATGATCTGCAGCGCATTGCAAAGAGAGTCGTTTGCGCGCCATGCGCGGCGTCCAATGCCGTGGAGTTCAAGGACATGGCGGCCCACGGGCGCAGCCGAGAAATTGCAATAGTCGATCAAATCGAACCAGTCGCGGTAACGGCGCTGCGTCGCGTCCCTTTTGAAGGCCGTGAGAAGGTCAAGGCTGTGCTGGGGCGAGACCCCCGTCTGCCTCAGGCTTTTGCGGAGTTCGACGGCTTCGGGGACATCATCGTTTTTGCCGTCGAGCAGCGAAATCGCGAATTTTTCAAGACGCGTGATCTTTTCCTTTGCGTCCAAAAGCGGGTGATCGGCGATTTCGTCGGCAGCCCGGGCAAAATTATAAAAGACATGGATGTGAGGGCGGAGCTCCGGGCGGATCAAAAACGATCCAACCGGAAAGTTTTCCGTATTTCGGTTCTTGTCGCTTGCCGCATCAATCTGGACTTCGTTGGTCATTCGTTTTCCGGAGATTTGTCTTTCAAGCTTGAGCGCGGCCTTTCCACTGGCCGCCCTTTCCAAGATGATAGAGCCTTGCCGAGTCTATCGTCGCCGCAGCATATACCAAAGCGGCTGCGGGTAAAGACAAAGTCCACAAAATTGGAAGATTGTAGAACCTTATCATAGGGATATAGAGCAGCGCCATTACCAATGCGGCGATAAAGCCCGCAAAGGGCGCAAACGTCGGAGGCCCAAATAAAATAAGCAAATAAGGCGCGAGGAAAAGAAGCGCCAATCCCATGATAGTCGCGAAAAGGATAAAAGGCGAATGCTGCAATTGCGTGTAGGCCGTCCTCGCAATCATTTTCCATACATCCTTGACGTGCGGACAACTCCTAACGCTAGCAATTTCGCGCGACAGAGTTAGTTCAGTAAAGCCGCCCGATCGCTTGATCGCTTTTGCGAGGCTGCAATCGTCGATAAGCGCCGATTTAATCGCGTCCATGCCTCCGATGTCGTCGAGCATCTTGCGGCGAACCAGCATCGTTCCGCCAGCCGCCGCCGCTGTGGACGAGCGCGGATTGTTCGCTCGGCGAAAAGGGTACAGCATCGCGAAAAAGAAAACGAAAGCGGGAATTAACAGCCGTTCCGCCGCGTTTTCGCAATTAAGCCTAACCATGCGTGAGACAAGATCGAGATGTCTTTCCTGCGCGGCGGCGACCAGCTTCTCGATACTTCGTATGGGATGGCGAATGTCGGCGTCGGTGAAGAGGACATACTCGGCTTTGCTCTCCGCAAGCCCCGCCCTCATTGCGGCGACTTTGCCCGTCCAGCCATCGGGAATATCTGGAGCCTCGATCACATGAAGGCGTTCCTGGCGCCGCATGGAAGCCGCGATGGTTCGAGCCACATCCCCGGTTTTGTCATCGCTGTGGTCGTCAACAAGGATAATTTTCCATTTCCCCGGATAACTTTGCGCCAAAAGCGACGGCAGGGTTTGGGACAGGGTTTCGGATTCATTCCTCGCGGGAACGAGGATATCCACGGAAGGCGCACCTTTTGGACTTCCAGAATCCTGGGCAACCAAAGGCAACCAAAAAAGCCCATTAGCTACCGCGAGATATACCCAGGCGAAAGCCGATGCGAATCCTATAATGAAGGCGAGGGACATGGAAAAATTGTGAAGAGTTAAGAAGAAAAGGGCAGAAGAGCGACCTTCCGATAGGCGATCTTGCCCTGAAGCTTAAAAATTTGGAAGTATCTTTAGAAAGCTCTTTTTTCAGATTTCCCGGAAAAGTTTTAGAAGTGCCCAAGATAATGAATTTAATTATTTAAGAAGCAACAGCGTAAAGCCTCTTTTATTGCGACCGATGGCGTTTTATGTTGCGCAGACGCATGGCGCGATAAACGCCTACGCCCGCAGGAATGAGACTGCCCCCAAGAAAGGACCCCAATGAACTGGAAGCAAGCGGCAACGCGCACACATTTTTCACCGCAATCGGTGGGCACTATTCACTTCGTCGGAATCGGCGGCATCGGGATGAGCGGGATCGCGGAAATTCTCCATAAGCTTGGATACAAAGTTCAGGGCAGCGATTTGAGCGACAATGCCAACGTCAAGCGTTTGCGCGAAAAAGGAATCTCCATCGTCATCGGTCACAAAGCCGAGAACGTCAACAGTGCAAACGTCATCGTCATTTCTTCGGCTGTCAAAAGAGACAACCCCGAAGTTGTCGCTGCGCGGGAATCCTTTTTGCCGGTCGTGCGCCGGGCTGAAATGCTGGGCGAACTCATGCGCCTCAAATGGGCGGTGGCGGTAGGCGGAACGCATGGAAAGACGACGACGACATCCATGGTCGCTTCGGTGTTCGAGACGGCGGGATTCGATCCGACAGTCATCAACGGCGGCATTATCAACGCATATGGAACTAATGCGCGGCTTGGGGATGGCGACTGGATGGTGGTTGAGTCCGACGAATCCGATGGAAGCTTTACCAAGCTTCCAGCCACTGTGGCGGTCGTGACGAACATGGATCCCGAACATATGGATCATTATCACGATTTCGACGCTGTGCGGCGCGCCTTCGATACTTTCGTGCAGAACGTGCCGTTTTACGGATTCGCGGTGCTTTGCGTCGATCATCCGGAAGTGCAGGAGCTTGTGGCCCGCGTCCAGGACCGCAGAATCGTCACTTACGGGTTTTCGCCTCAGGCCGATGTGCGCGCGGTCAACGTCGTTCCGCAGCCGGAGGGGACGCATTTTGATGTCGTCGTCACGGATCGCAAAAAAAACACAGCGCAAACGATCGAAGGATTCTTCCTTTCGGTGATCGGAAAGCACAATGTTCAAAATTCGCTCGCAGCAATCAGCGTCGGCATTCAGCTTGGGATCGGCGACACTGTGCTGAAGTCGGCTTTATCGAAATTCGAGAGCGTGAAGCGTCGCTTCACGCGTATCGGGACGGTAAACGGCATCACGGTGGTCGATGACTACGGGCATCACCCGGTTGAGATTGCGGCGACGTTGAAGGCCGCGTTGCAAGCCAAGGGCGACAAAGGGAAGATTATCGCCGTAATGCAGCCGCATCGCTACACGCGGTTGTCGAGTCTCTTCAATGATTTCTGCAAGACCTTCAACGACGCGAACGCAGTAATCGTAGCGGACGTTTATCCTGCGGGCGAAGCGCCTATCGAAGGCGCAAACCGCGATGCGCTTGTCGAAGGCCTGCGCGCGCATGGGCATCGCGACGTACATGCGTTGCGCGATCCAAAGGATTTGGCGGGAATGATCGCGTCGATGGCGCAGCCGGACGATTACGTGATCTTCCTTGGCGCCGGGTCTATTAGCCAGTGGGCTTATGCGCTACCGAAGGAACTGGAGAAGATATTTAAGACCCAAGGCGGGGAAAAGGCGCAAGGCCGCACTTCGTGATCAAGCCCTGAATACCACAAGAAAACATTTCAAGGGTCGTTTTCAAAAAAGCCATAAGTAGTTTCCGAGGCTATCTGGGAATGCGTGATTTTTGTTTACTCTAGCTAGAAACAATATTCTAGCCGCCTCAATGGAGATGACATTAACCATGCCTGAAGTCATGCAGCAAGCGCCGCAGTCATTTCTCCGGTCAGATATGTGCGTTCCATTTGATGACGGGTTCATCAGTCGCGAGACGGGCCCAGCGCTGTCATGCCTAAGGGAAATCTCCATATTCTCGGGTCTTTCCGATGATGAGATCACGGCGTTTGAGAGCGTTGCGCACTCCCGGTTATACAAAAAGGGAAAGATGCTCTACGTCGAGGGCGAACCCGCTTCGTATTTCTACGTCATTTTGAGCGGTTGGGTGAAGCTGTTCCATACCATGCCGGAAGGGGATGAGGTCATCATGGACATGCTGACCAAAGGCAGCCTTCTGGGCGAAAGCGCAATTTTCGAAAAAGACCGACATACCGGCAGCGCACAGGTCATTGAGGACGTTCAGTTGTTCAGCATTCCTCTCCGCACGCTCAAGGAGCAGATCGTCGTGAACAAGAACTTGGCGTTTAGCATGCTTCTTGCCATGTCGCGCCATCACCGCCAGCATTGCAGTGAGCGCGCGCTTAACGCGATGCAAAGCGCCCCGCAGCGGGTTGGCTACTTTTTGCTGAAACTTTGTCCGAAAAACCAAGACCAAGGCATCATTTTCCGGCTACCCTATAACAAGACCCTTATTGCCGAAACGCTGGGTATGAAAAGCGAGACTTTTTCGCGGTCGCTCAACATCCTGAGGAACAAAATCGGCCTACGAATCAAGGGATCGAACGTTGAAATCGACTCGACCGAAAGACTCGCCAAATTCGTCTATGGCTCTTTTTCCTCCAAGGTGATGTTCATCCACCAAAGCTTTTGAAAAGTCCCTGTTAGCGCTTCTTCCGTGTATGCCCCGGTCCTGTCCCGACCTCGCGCCCCAAAAGGTTCAGCCGCCCGAGAATGCACAGCGAGCAGTCTCCCGTATCCTCGTCTACGCAAGGCTTGTCGGGATAAAGCAAATAATCTCCACGATAGGCTTTAGGCGTATTATTGGGCATGAAGACATTCGCGCCGCGCTGAAGAACTAGATTTCGTCCCTCGTGCCCCGGAAAAACGGCGTCGAACGCGGTCGTCGCGGGGATATGCGCATCGGGGTTGACGATCCGCAAAACAGCAACGGCGACAAAGTACATATCTGTATCGTCATGATACGCATTAAGGGTACCGGCCAGCGGCGTATCGGGATGGGGAATGAAAGGGCCGATGCCGATCATGTCCAGGTCGAATTCGCAACAGATTTGTATATTGCGCGCGAGAATCTCGAGCGTTTCTCCCGGTACGCCGATCATGAACCCGCTTCCGACCTGTGCGCCCACGTCGCGCAGACTGCGCAAGCACTGGAGCCGTTCTTCAAGCGTGCAATCGGGATGCAGCTTTGAAAAAAGCTCCGGATCGCTCGTCTCAAATCGCAATAGATAGCGATCCATTCCGCAGCCGCGCCAATAGGCATAGACATCTTTCGTCCTGTTTCCGCACGAAAGCGTTACCGCAAGCGATGTTTCTTTTTTGATACGCGCGACGATTTTGCCGATACGCTTGTTTTCCTCGACCGAATTGGCCTCGCCGGACTGAAGCACAATTGTCGTTTGCCCCCACTCCGGCATGCGTTTGGCGACCTCCAGAATTTCGTCATCGCTCATGCGATAGCGTCGTACTTTCGTGTTCGGCGCGCGAATCCCGCAGTAGGCGCATTTGTTGGCGCAAATATTTGAGAACTCGATAATGCCGCGTAGAAAAACCTCGTCGCCCATGTTTTCCTTGCGCACCTTGTTCGCACGTGCAAAAAGGGCAGGGCGCTCTGCCGGAGGCGTTTTCAAAAGGACTAATATCTCGTTTGGTTCCATGGCGTTATTGCACTGCATTCAAGAAGCTTTCGGCCCTGGGCAAAGTATATGGACAAATCAGAGTTTCGGGTCATAGACTAATCGGCATGATTGAAGTTGGAAACAGTTAATATTGCTGCTCCCAATCACGAAATCGGCGAAAAACAAGGTAGAGAAGTGGGAGAAATTAAAATGGTTGAAGACGTTTGCGACACATCCACCCCGTGGCTCGATATGCCGCGCTTGAAGAACATCCAGTCTCAAAACGCAACTGAAGATCCGGTCAAAATCCGCGAAATCCTTGCGAAAGCCAAGGAGATGAAAGGCTTGACGCTTAACGATGTGGCCGCGCTTTCAGCCATTGCGACGCCGGACCTTGTTGAAGAGCTTTTCTCCACCGCGCGTAAAATCAAAGAAGAGATATACGGTCGCCGCGTTGTCTTCTTTGCGCCTCTTTACGTTTCGAATCTTTGTTCGAACGAGTGCGTCTATTGCGCATTCCGTAAAGGCAACCGCGGGCTGATGCGCCACTACCTGACTCAGGAGGAAGTCAAGCGCGAGACGGTCGCACTGCTTAATCAGGGCCACAAGCGAGCCCTTATTATCGCTGGAGAGGCTTATCCGGGCGGCCTGCAATACATCCTGGATTCCATTGAGACGATGTACTCGGTCAAAACCGAGCATGGTGAAATTCGCCGCATTAACGCCGAACTCGCGCCGATGAGCGTCGAGGACTTCAAGCGCCTGAAGGCATCGAATATCGGGACCTATGTCTGTTTTCAAGAGACGTTCGACCGCGACGTCTATAAGCAGGTTCATCTGCGCGGCAAAAAAGCGGAATTCGATTGGCGCGCGTCGGTTTTCGACCGGGCCATGCTTGCCGGGATCGACGATGTTGGTCTGGGCGTCCTTTTCGGCCTTGCGGACTGGAAGTACGAGCTTTTGGGCCTTATGAGCCAAATCGCGCATCTTGAGCAGCGCTTCGGAGTTGGCTGTCACACCATTAGCTTCCCGCGCATCGAACCCGCCAATGGCTCGAAAGTTTCCGAGAATCCTCCCAATAAAGTAAGCGATGATGAATTTAAAAAGATTGTCGCGATTATGCGCCTTGCGGTGCCGTACACGGGCATGATTATGTCCACACGCGAGACGCCTGAAATGCGTAAATTCACTCTGGAACTTGGCGTTTCGCAGATTTCCGCGGGGAGCCGTACGGACCCCGGCGGCTACAGCGACGACATTGGCAAAGAAAACGGCCAGTTCTCTCTCGGCGATATGCGCTCGCTTGAAGAAGTAGTCCAGGCGTTGTGCAAAGACGGAATGGTTCCCTCGTTCTGCACCGCATGTTACCGGTTGGGCCGTACCGGAAAGGACTTTATGGACTTGGCAAAGCCCGGACTTATTAAAGAGAACTGCGCGCCCAACGCCATCAGCACTTTCTGTGAGTACCTTGAAGATTATGCTTCCGCTGAAACGAAGAAACTGGGTATGGAGGCTGTTATGCGCGAGGTTGCAAGTTTAACCCCCGAAGGCCAAAACCTTGCTAACGCGCTTATCAAGAAAGTGCAGAGCGGCAAACGGGACGTTTTCTGTTGATGGGGCAGCCCCCTTTATTGGGGGCTTTTCCCAAATGTTGTCCTTGCCCTCAAAAAATCGCGAACCTGGATTGAAGCGCGAATGATGCGGGGTAACTCCGAAGTTTTAATGCGCGCCTGCAGTGTCTGCAACACGCGTCGGCTTGGGGGCGAGCCAGATTGCGCCAGCAGCAAGCGCGAAAGTGAATCCCGCCACCATGAATATGTGATCTGTGGCGAGCATCACGCTTTGAATCTGAACCGCGTAATCGATCAACGCTCTCGGGATCGTGGCGTATTGTGAAGACGTTATTATTCCCGCGAGTTCTTCATGAAAACGGGAGATTTGGTTGTCCCAGCTGGTGGTGACGATGGAGGTCGCTATTGCGCCCGACAGCGTTCGCGAGAAGCTCAACAGGCCTGAAGCCGAGGCGACATCCTTGGGATCGACGCTCGAAAGAGCGAGATTGGTCAGCGGGATAAAGAAAAAAGGCATTCCAAGGCCGTTCAGCAGCAGCGGGATAGAGATCTGCGCCAACGTCATGTTTGTCGCTGAAAATGAAAGATACAGAGTCGTCGCTCCAAGCCACAGGACGCTGAAGAAAACGACGTATCGCGCGTCGAGCTTGACGGCAAGCTTCGCTGCAAAAGGTGCTGCCATAATGGCAAGAACGCCTGTGCAGGCCGAAACCATTCCGGACCATGTCGCTGTATAGCCCATATAGTTTTGAAGCCATAAGGGAACGATGACCAGCGTTCCGAAGCACGAGCCAAATGAAAGGCAAAGCGTCAGGATGCTTGTCGAATACCCCCTGTTTCCAAAAATCCGCAGGTTGACGATGGGTTTTTCCTCGGTAAGTTCCCAGATGACGAAGCACAAAAACCCGATAACCGTGACAATCGCAAGCGCAATGATAATTTTGGATTCGAACCAGTCGTATTCCTTGCCCTTGTCAACCATGATCTGCAAAGCGCCGACCCATACGACAAGCAGGATAAGCC
Organism: Alphaproteobacteria bacterium; assembly: GCA_028708035.1. GTDB lineage: Bacteria > Pseudomonadota > Alphaproteobacteria > UBA9219 > UBA9219 > CAIXLI01. Next base: position 18,554 of record JAQVZU010000005.1, on the reverse strand, counting down.
CGACAAAGTCCACTTTGTCTCTCACGGGTTTGTTGTCGAAGCGCTTCAGAAGCCGCCAAGAGCCCAAGGCGCAAAGAAGCGCAATCGGAATATTAATCATGAAGATATTGGGCCATGCCCAGTTATCGCAGATATAGCCTCCGAGATAAGGCCCGACGACAGGCGCGACCAAAGTCGTAACGCTCCACAGCCCGAGCGCGGTAGCCCGCTTGTTTTGCGGATACACCTGCATCAGCAGCGTTTGCGAAAGGGGCATAAGAGGCCCGCCCGCGAGGCCCTGCAAAATGCGTCCGACGATCAGCATCGAAAGGCTTGTCGAAAACCCGCACAGCGCCGAGAAGATCCCGAACATAAAAATGGAGGTCACGAACACGCGCACCGAGCCGAAGCGCGCGGCGAGCCAACCCGTTAACGGCACCATCACCGCTTCGGCCACGGCATAAGAGGTGATCGCGTAAGTGCCCTCGACAGGCGAAATTGCGAGGCTTCCCGCGATGTGCGAAATCGAGACGTTTACGATGGTCATATCGAGCACGGCAGCGAAGTTCGCGCACGCCAGGATAACGCCCGCCAGTATCAGTTCGATCCCTTGAAGCGGGCGGGGGGCTGCTTCGGTTTTACTCATTGCCGTTCTTGGACGTGTCGATTTCAACATTCATCGACAGACCGACCTGAAGCGGATGGCTTGCAAGTTCGGCAAGGTCGAGTTCGATTCTCACCGGAAGCCGTTGCACAACTTTGATCCAGTTGCCCGTCGCGTTTTGCGCCGGAATCAATGAGAATACCGCCCCGGTTCCGCCGGACAGGCCGACAACTTTTCCCTGATAAACGATGTCCGATCCGTAAAGATCCGACCAAAGCTTGACGGGCTGGCCTTCCTTCACCTTGCGAAGCTGGACTTCCTTGAAGTTTGCGTTCACGTGAACGTTGCCGAGCGGGACGACCGCCATAAGTTGCGTGCCCGCGCGGACTTTCTGCCCCAACTGGACTTCGCGCTTGGCAATGACGCCGTCGACAGGGGCTTTGATGACGGTTCGGTCAAGATCGACAGCGGTCTGATCCAAGGCTGCCTGAGCCGCGTCGAAAACCGCTTTTGAAGCGCGGAAGGCGTTTTCCGCCGTCGTGAGTTCTTCTCCGGAAACCGAGCCAGAGGCCGCCAGCGCCTTTCTGCGCGTCAGGTCGATTCCAGCCCTGTCGAGATCGGTCTTTGCCTTGTCGAAAGCGCCCTTGGCGCGTGCCAGCGCGAGCTTGGCGTCGATATCGTCGATAACGACGAGAACATCTCCAGCTTTGACCTTTTGGGTGTCGATGACGTTGACTTCCTTGATGGTGCCGTCGATGGCGGGTGTGACCTGCGCGATCTCAGCGCCCACATAAGCGTTATCCGTGGATATATAATGCGACCCGACGAAGTACCAGTATCCGAACCAAAGCACTGCGACTGTTCCGACAACCGAAGCCAGTATTCCGAAAAGGCGTTTCCGTTTCTCGTTTCGCTTCATGCCCATGAACTTTTCTAATGCACGACGAACCATGCTTAATCTCCTGAACTCTCGTTTGTAGTATGAACAAATCCGCCGCCAAGCGCGCGAACCAACGCGACATCGAGCGTAAATGCCCGTGTCTTGAGATCGGCCAAAGCGCGGCGGCTTGATATAAGAGAATCTTCTGCCCGCAAGACGGCGAGATAGGTTGTGAGCCCGCCTTTGTATCGGTCGTTGACGACTTTAAACGCTTCCTCAGATGCTTTTACGGAAGCCTCGGTCTTCTGAATGCGCGGCGCGAGCGTCTTCTCGCTCGTGACGACATTGGCGACATCGTAAAGAGCCTGCAAAAGCGCGCTGTCGTAAGAGGCTACGGAGGCGTCGTAAGCGGCGCGCGCCTGCCGATATTGCCCTCTTAGAGTTCCTCCGTCCAGGATAGGCAGGCTTACCGATGGCCCAATTCCGGCGGTCAAGGAACTCGGATCAAGGAAATAATCGAGCCCAAGCGACTTATGCCCGACAAAACCGATCAGATTAACGTTGGGATAGAATGAGGCTTCCGCTGCGTCGATGCGGCTTGACGATGCCTGAGCGCGCAGCTTTGCGGCGATGACATCCGGCCTGCGCCCGAGCAATTCCGCGGGAAGATCGGTTGGCAATCCGAAGGACTTGATTTCCTGTATTTCAGGCCGCGCGATTTCCATGGCCCGGTCCGGGCTCGCGCCCATAAGCGCCGCGATTCTGTTCCGCGTCAGAGAAATGGATTCATAGAGGCCTTCGATTTCGGCTTCCGTCGCAGCCTTGGCCGCAAGCTGCTGTTCATAACTGCCCTTGTTTTCGAGCCCGTTATCCTGCCGCTGCTTAATGAGTTCGGCGCTACGGGTTCGAACCGTCAGCGCGTCGTTTGCCGCGTCAAGATTGGCGTACAGTTGTGCCAGATCCGCGTACGCGCTCGCGACCGAGGTGGATACGATCAACCGCGCCTGCTGGCCTTCGAGTTTTGCCGCCTCGGCTTCGGACGTGGCAGCCGCGAGCAGCGCCCGGTTCTTTCCCCAGAAATCGAGTTGGAAGCTTAAGTTCGCTTCGAGATCCGCCATGTCATTAAACCCGTGCGGAATAGCCGATGGCGGGAAGCCCTGATTATAGGTTTGCCTTAAGGACTCGTATGACCCTTCAATGCCCACATGCGGATATAAACCCGCTCCGGCCTGTTGCGCGGCGGCGCTGGCTTGACGGATGCGCGCTTCCGCAGTCGCAAGGGTAGGGGCATCGCGCAAAGCCTCGTCAATCAACTGTGAAAGTTGCTTGTCGCCATATGCATCCCACCACCGCGCATCTGGCCAATTGCGTGGCGCTTCCGCGGACAGGGCTTTTTCTGTCTTATACTGCGAGATCGTTTTCGGCTGCGGCGCTTCTCCGAGGCTGGGCACGATGGCGCAGCCGGTTGCGGCGAACGAAAAGAGGATCAACGCGAACGCTTTTGCGTTACGGCCCATGGGAAAAACCTTTTGACTTAAACTGTACGGTACGGTACAGTTATTACGTAACGCGGTTTTTGTCAATACCCTTTTCCGGAGGAACCGATGCGGCGCAAGTCAGACGAGAAGAAACAGCAGATTGTGCGGGTCGCCTCGAAACTTTTTTTGAAACATGGACTCAGCGTCGTTTCGATGTCGAGGATTGCCGCCGAGGTGGGGGGCTCGAAAGCGACGCTGTACAATCATTTTCCGAACAAGGAAAAACTTTTCGCCGAAGTCGCTTTGACTCTTGTTCGTCAGATGGCTGAAAAAGCGGCCACGACGATTGATCCGGCGCTGACCTATATCGAAAAGCTGCGCATTCTCGCCACGGAATATCTTCGCTTCATTCTGTCGGAAGAGTGCGTCGCTTTGTACCGGAACGTCGTTGTTTATCCGCATAAGGGAAATATCGGAAGAGAGGCTTACGACAAGGCTTTGCGCAGCACATGGGGCCACGTCGCCTCCATTGTAAAAGAGGCGATGCGCAAGGGACGTTTGAAAAAGGCGGACCCATGGCTTGCCGTTATGCAGCTTAAGGCTCTTGTCGAACTCGATACATTGGACAGGCGCCTTCTTAAACTCGAGAAGTCGATCAGCGACGATGAGATCCGGAAAAATGTTAACGCGGGGCTAGCGCTGTTCAAGATGGTTTATGAAAGTTAACCAAACGATTGAGGCCCCTGCGCTTGCATGCGCAAAAGCAGTTTAGATGCATGTATAATCTGGACTTATGTGCGGAAAGTAATTTTGTTAATTTAATTATTGGGAATTTCGAGTATTGTACGATAAGAGATATTTCTTTGGGAACTATTCTGGAGACTAATCATTATGGCTGCGTTTCAAAATACAGATGGCTTTTTTAACGTTTTTAAAAACATTGCGCAGCTGGCCCAAACGGCTTTAACGCAATGGCTGCCGGGTCTGATGACAGGCAACTATACTCAAGGCTTGGGCAATGGGGACGCCGCCAACAAAACAAACGTAACTGAAACTACTGGAAATACATCTGTTCCAGAAAAACCGGTTGTTTCTGAAGCTTCAACGCCTCCTGCTTCTCCCGAAGCGACTACCCCAGTGGATGTTACGGCACCTGAAGCGCCTAAGCCTGAGGGGAAACAAATTGAGATTATGTCGGAGGAGGAGGAAGAAAAGCTTGAGGCTGAAAGGCATCACGAAAGCTTTTCTAACGATGGAGACAAAAGTGAGGGAGGCCATCCTTCCGATTGGACGGGGCATAATGAGAACCATGATGATAGGGATTCGGCAGATACGTCTGGCTCCGATACAACAAGCCAAGATACTTCCAATAACGCAGACCAAGATACGACAGATGCTGATGTGAACCCCGATAGCGGAAGCGGCGCGACGGATGCCGCCGCTGAGCATACTGAAGCGCCTGCTCCTCAAGATAATGCCGGATCGGAAAGCGATGCTGGCAATACGGAGGATGGTGGAGATACAGCTCCCGCTCCTGCAGAGGAAACTGAAAGCGACAAATCCGAAGCAACTGATACTACAGAAAGCGTGGGCGACTGGGTAACAGAAGATACTGTCACGGCGACAGACAGCAACGGGGCAGTTTTCGAGCAATTTTATGCACACAGTGCCGCTGATCCAGCGAATAATTACGAGCAACTTTTCACATTGACTGGGGGGACTTTCAAGGTTGATTCTGCCGAGTCTATTGGCCAATTCTCCGAAAAGATTACCGTTAATGATGGCGTGACTACCATTCGTATCGAGGCGTCCGATATTACAATGGAGGACGGCACCTATATTACATCCTATTCTCATAAGATTGAATCGGGGAACGGCGAAATGACGGACAACATTGTTGTTGTCGATGCGGCGCACCCGGATGGATATACTCCGGACGTCGATCCTATTGAAGGTGCACTGTCTGCTGTGGAGGATGTTTTCCAAAAATCCGGGGATGTTGATGATCCCAATCTTACTGATGGATTAGACCAAACGAAGGAAACTGAAAGCGCGCCCGAAGCGACTGATACTGCAGAAAACACAGACGACTGGGTGATAGAAGACCTTTCAGCGACAGACAGCAACGGGGCAGTTTTTGAGCAAGTGTATAAATATCAAACCAATTCTCCCAATTATGAACAGGATATAAAATATACCGGTGGTGGCCCTCTTAAAATCGATTCTGCCGAGTCTATTGGCCAATTCTCCGAAAAGATTACCGTTAATGATGGCGTGACTACCATTCGTATCGAGGCGTCCGATATTACAATGGAGGACGGCACCTATATTACATCCTATTCTCATA
>JAQVZU010000005.1:0-13166 GCA_028708035.1 Alphaproteobacteria bacterium | reverse complement strand
AGATTGAATCGGGGAACGGCGAAATGACGGACAACATTGTTGTTGTCGATGCGGCGCACCCGGATGGATATACTCCGGACGTCGATCCTATTGAAGGTGCACTGTCTGCTGTGGAGGATGCTTTCCAAAAACCCGGGGATGTTTATGGGGCGGACTTCTTTGGAGGCGTGGACGCAGCAGAAATTGACAAAACCTATGAGCACTTCTTCCATGTCAAAGCCCCACATGTCGATTTGAACCCCGACTTTCTTGGGTCGCATCTCGACTTTTTGCATCATGTTTCAATCGGTACGGCAGTTAAGTGGGCAATTCCGCTGGGGCTTGCTGTCGGAGGATTTTACCAGATCTATAAAGCGGGAGAGCACCCTGAAAACGACGGAAATCCTTTAACGATTGCTAAAAACTTCGGAAAAGCTGTCGGGGCGACAGCGAAAGCGCTGACTCCTGACATGCTCAAAGTGCCGTTGGCGGAGATGAAGGAAGCCGCAACCTTCATCTGCGCGAGAGTGGAATCCGTTCGCCGTCCAACTCTGGCCGCAGGGGCAGGGATAAATAACGTTCTTAAGCTGAGCCAGTCTTAAGCGGGGTCCGCAAACACAAGGAGATATTTGCAAGCTTGCCCATATTCGCTATTGGCGCGCATTTCAGGCGGCGCTATATATAAGCCCGGTTTGCGGGTGTGGCGGAACTGGTAGACGCAACGGACTTAAACCAACTTTGAGTGCTTTCCGGGAAACCGGAAATGCAGAACTGCTCAAACTCGGGGAAACCTGAAAAGGCAATCCCGAACCAAGCCCGAGCGATCGGGAAGGCGTAGAGACTAGACGGGCAGCACCTAATGCGGTAACGCCATGGTGAAGGGATAGTCCAGACCACGAACGTCTTTGACGGCGGCGAAAGCCGAAGTGGCATGAAAATCCGTTAGGCCGTAAGGCCTGTGCCGGTTCGATTCCGGCCACCCGCACCATTTGAAAATTGAAGGCTGGCTCTGATTGGAAAGCTTAAGGATATCCAGGCAGCACAGCCATTAAATCAAAACTTTTATTCGGGATTGGGAACGGCGCGCGCGGATTGACGGCGGTTGTAATGCTGTCCTTATCGGACTTATGAATGTCTACGCGCAGCGTCCAATAAGGCGAGGCGAGGATGGCGTCGCTGAGCCGGGGACCTGCTTCCACGAGAACGTCTTGAATATTTTTTTGAGCCAAGTCGGCGATGCATTGGCCCAGATCGGCATAGACGACCGGGACCAAGCCGCGTTCGGTTGCGGCTTCAAGATAGGCCTTTGGGACGCGTGCGCGACGGTCCAGAATGGCGAGGATGCGGCGCTTGCTCTTGTAGTCGGGGACGTGGCGGACGGTGAAGTCTGGATTGTCCGCAAGGATCGTGCCGCTGCCCGTCAAGATAGCATCCGCCTTTTTGCGCAGGCAATGAGCCAGAGCGAGAGACTCCGGCGAGGTGAACGTTTTTTGTCCTTTGGGCGGGATCATGCCGCCTGAAGCATCGAAGGCTCGCTTTACCGTCACGAACGGTTTGCCTGTTTTTGAAAAAAAGGCGAAGGCGTGGATCAGGTTTTGGCAGGCTTCGGATTTGATCCCTTCAATCACTTCAATCCCGGCTTTGCGCAGGCGGTTGATGCCACCGCCCTTGACGCGGGGATTCGGATCTTTCGCGCCCACCGCGACAGTCCTGATACCGGCTGCGATGATGGCTTCGGCGCAAGGGGGCGTCAGGCCGGTGTGGTTACAAGGCTCAAGCGTTACGGCCATAGCCTCGACTTGAGACAGAACATTTCGTTCGCGGCACAATTTGAGCAACGCGGCTTCGGCGTGGTCCTCTCCGGCGCGCCGATGCGCGGCGACGGCTAGAATCTCGCCATTTTTACCGATTGCAGCCGCGCCCACAGGCGGGTTAGGCGAGGTGGACCCGATCCATTGACGGGCCTCGCGCAACGCGTGCCGCATCGCAACACGATAAAAAGATTCGGTGTTCAACATTCAGGATTCAGCGATTAGGAGGCAATTTTAACAACTATAGTCCTTTCTCGGAAAATTTATGCTGAATCATGAAGGGCTTCTCCTTCTTTTTTCCTTGACCGTCGCGCCATTATCCGCCAAAAAGCGCCGTGCACTTCGCAGCTTTGACACGTCGCGATGCAGAAGCTGTGATTGCCGGTTAGGGTTGGCCTTCGCCAACTCAAGAGTCGCGGGTCAAGTATGCCAAGTCTGAAGGATCTTAAAAACCGTATCTCGAGCGTTAAATCCACGCGCAAGATCACGTCGGCTATGAAGATGGTGGCGGGCAGCAAGCTCCGCCGCGCTCAAGAAAAAGCCGAATCCGCCCGTCCCTATGCCGCGCGTATGGCAAGGATGCTCTCTTCGCTGGCAACGAGTTTGGCCGAATCCGAGGCAGAAGTGCCGCGTCTGATTTCGGGCACGGGGAAAGAGGAAAATGTCCTCGTTATTGTCGTGACCGCCGACCGGGGGCTTTGCGGCGCTTTTAACAGCAACGCCGTACGCGAAGCGCGCCGCTTGATTCGGCAGCATGAGGCCGATGGCAAGACGGTATCGCTGATTTGCGTCGGGCGTAAAGGGCGCGATTTACTGCGCAAGGATCACGCATCGAAGATTCTGTTCGCGCTCGAAAACGTCGGTCGCAAAGGCGGCGTCACGTTTGAGGAAGCCGACAATCTGAACGGGAAAATCCTCGCGATGTACGATGAAGGCAAATTCGACATTTGCGAAGTTGTGTACAATCGTTTCAAATCTGTCATTTCTCAGGTTGTGACGGTCAAGCAGCTCGTTCCGTTTACTGTCGAGAAAGACCCGAATCTTCCGAAGAACGTAAAGCCCGAGCCGATTATCGGCCTCGAGTTCGAGCCGGATCGGAAATCAATTCTCGAAGCTTTGCTGCCGCGCGCATTGAGTGTCGCCATTTACGGCGCATTGCTCGAAAGTATGGCGGGATCTCAGGCTGCTCAGATGACGGCCATGGACAATGCGACGAGGAACGCTGGCGAGATGATCAACAAGCTGACGTTAAACTATAACCGCAGCCGACAAGCCGCGATCACGAAGGAACTCATCGAAATTATTTCCGGCGCTGAAGCCGTTTAGTAGAGGGAAAACATGACATCCACGAATATCAAAGGGCATATCACTCAGGTCACCGGTGCCGTCGTTGACGTGAAATTCGAAGGCCATCTCCCGGCCATTTTGAACGCTTTGACTACTGAGAACGAGGGCAAGAAGCTGGTTCTCGAAGTCGCTCAGCACTTGGGCGAAAATACGGTTCGCACGGTCGCCATGGACACGACGGACGGTCTTATTCGCGGCGCTCCGGTTGTGGATACGGGAGCGCCGATTATGGTTCCCGTGGGGCCGGAGACTCTTGGCCGCATTATTAATGTTATCGGCGATCCCGTCGATGAACGTGGCCCCGTCAAGACCAAGATGAAGCTCCCGATTCACCGCGAAGCTCCGGAATTCATCGATCAATCGACGGAACAGCAAATTCTCGTTACGGGCATCAAGGTCGTCGATCTTCTGGCTCCGTACTCCCGCGGCGGAAAGACAGGATTGTTCGGCGGCGCAGGCGTCGGCAAGACAGTCTTGATTATGGAACTTATCAACAATATCGCTAAAGCGCACGGCGGCTACTCGGTGTTTGCGGGCGTCGGCGAGCGTACCCGCGAAGGGAACGACCTTTATCACGAAATGATTGAATCGGGCGTTATCAAGACCGACGGTCCCGGATCGAAAGCCGCCCTCGTTTACGGGCAGATGAACGAGCCTCCCGGCGCTCGCTCCCGCGTGGCGCTTTCGGGACTGACGTTGGCCGAGTACTTCCGCGACGAAGAAGGTCAAGACGTGCTGTTCTTCGTGGATAACATTTTCCGTTTCACGCAGGCGGGTTCCGAAGTGTCGGCTTTGCTGGGCCGCATTCCTTCGGCGGTCGGTTATCAGCCGACCCTTGCCACGGACATGGGCGCATTGCAAGAACGCATCACGACGACGACCAAGGGGTCTATCACGTCGGTGCAGGCCATTTACGTCCCGGCGGACGATTTGACCGACCCGGCTCCGGCGACATCGTTCGCGCATTTGGACGCCACGACCGTTCTTTCGCGGCAAATTGCCGAGCTCGGCATCTATCCGGCGGTCGATCCGTTGGACTCAACCAGCCGCATTCTCGATCCGCGCGTTGTGGGCCAAGAGCATTACGAAGTTGCCCGCGCCGTTCAGAAGGTTCTCCAGACCTACAAGTCGCTTCAAGACATCATCGCGATTTTGGGCATGGATGAACTTTCGGAAGAAGATAAACTCACGGTTTCCCGCGCGCGCAAGATCCAGCGCTTCTTGTCGCAGCCATTCCACGTTGCCGAAGTGTTTACAGGCACGCCGGGCGTGTTCGTCAAGCTCGACGACACAATCCGCGGCTTCAAAGGCATTGTCAACGGCGAGTACGATCATCTCCCAGAAGCGGCGTTCTACATGGTCGGTACCATCGAGGAAGCCGTCGCCAAGGGCCAGAAACTTTTGAAGGAAGCGGCATAATATGGCTGAAACCTTTACCTTCGAGCTCGTGTCTCCGGAGAAACTGCTGTTCAGCAAATCTGTGGCCATGGCCACGGCTCCGGGAACGAAGGGCGAGTACGGCGTTTTGGCCGGACATGCGCCGATGATTACCGAAATCAAGCCGGGCGTCATTCGCATCTACGAGAACGAAGACACGGTTGTCACCGCGAAGCTTTTCGTGACAGGCGGTTTCGCGGAAGTATCTCAGAATCGTTTTACGATTCTTGCAGCTGAGGCGACGCCTGTTTCGGAACTTGACGTGAATGCGCTTCAGGCTAGATACAAGGAAATCGCGCAAAAGATTGCCGACGCTTTGACTGACGAAGAACGTGAGCCGTTATGGGCTGAACAAGAGCTGGTTATGGCAAAGCTTCTCGCCACCGCCTAATCCTGTTTTAATTTATTGGCGGCTTTGTAGGAAAATCATTTGACGGGGAAACAACGCGTTTCCCCGTTTTGTTTTCCATTTCCGGTATCATTTGCTATCGTCCTCCTCATGCAAGAGAGCTTTGGATGGGAATCCGGCGCGATTCTCAAGGGAAGTTGAGCCGCAGGAGCTTGAGGAATTGCTCCCGTTCGGAGAAATACATGAGGCTGAAAGAATCCAAGGGCACGCGGAAAAAAGATTGATGAAGGGCAGAGAGATGATGGGTGAAAACGAAGAATGCAGAGATTTTCTCGATCTTGATGCGGTCGGGGCGGTAGAAGTCAAAAAGATCGTTGCTCTGGCGCATAAGCTTAAGAAAAATCCATTGGCTTATCGTCCCATGACGGACAAAACGCTCGCGCTTATTTTTGAAAAACCTTCAACGCGCACCCGCGTTTCGTTCGAGGTCGGAATGCGCCAACTCGGTGGCTCTGTCACGACTCTGACCGGTGCCGAAATCCAGCTCGGGCGCGGCGAAACGATTGCTGATACCGGGCGCGTGCTTTCGCGGTATGTCGATATCGTCATGATCCGCACGTTCGAGGAGCGCAAGCTGCGCGAGTTGGCTCAAGGCGCTTCGATTCCCGTCATCAACGGGCTTACGAATGAGACACATCCCGGTCAGGTTATCGCGGATCTGATGACCGCCGAGGAAAAGCTTGGCGATCTTGCGGGCAAAAAAGTCGCTTGGCTGGGCGACGGAGACAATAACGTGCTCACAAGCTGGATGCAGGTTGCTCCCATCATGGGCTTTTCGCTCGATATCGTTTGCCCACCCGAGTTTTCGCCGAAGGCTTCTTTACTCTCAGGCTTGCAGAAAGCCGGAGCAAAAATAAAGATGACGGCGGACGTTAAGGCAGCAGAAGGCGCGCATATTGTTTTAACCGACGCGTGGGTTTCGATGCACAACAGCGATGTGAGCGTGCGCGAACAGCTATTGATGCCGTTTCGCGTGGACGAAGCATTGATGAAACGGGCGGCGAAGAACGCGATTTTTATGCACTGCCTGCCTGCGCATCGCGGAGAAGAGGTTGCGGACGCCGTTCTCGACGGTCCCCAGTCCGCCGCCTGGGATGAGGCTGAGAACAGGCTCCATGCCCACAAAGCGATCATCTGCTGGTGCATGGGCGTTGATCCGACCGGAAAATAAGGTAAAATAATTCGATGATTACATCCTCCGCCGTTCCATCTCTTCATCCGAGGCATATGGGCTCCGTCAACTGGCTGGGGCTTGGCACGCTTATTGACAAGGAAATTGAGCGTTTCCTTAAAGTCTATATCCAGACGATCATCGCGCCCGTGATCTCGACATTGCTGTTTTTCTCCGTTTTCGCATTCAGCGGAAGGCAACCCGGCGGGACGCCGCCCTCGTTCATGACATTTCTTGTGCCAGGTCTTATCATTATGACCATTTCGCAGAATGCGTTCATGAATACTTCCGGATCGCTTGTGCTTTCAAAGCTTCAGGGGAATATCGTCGATGTTCTGATGACGCCCTTATCGTCGTTCGAACTGGCGGTGGCCTACGCCGTCGGAGGAATCGCGCGCGGGCTTTTGACAGGGCTGTTTTTGGTGGTTTGCTTCATGTTTCTTGTTGATCTCAAGTTTCATGATTTTTTTTACATCGTCTACTATTCAATCATGGGCACGATGATGCTGTCGTTGCTTGGCATCCTGACAGGGATTTGGGCGGACAAGTTCGATCACGTGATTACCATTCAAAGCTTTGTCATTATGCCTTTGACGTTTTTATCAGGGGCGTTCTATACGGTCGAGAGCTTGCCCGAGAAGTGGCGCTTTCTGGCGCATATCAATCCATTGTTCTATGTGACGGATGGGTTCAGGTTCGGATTCACTGGCGCAACGGAAATGCCACTGCAAATTGGGGTAGGGCTTATTTTTGCCATTAATCTTGGCCTCTTAGGCGCTACCTATTACATGTTTGAGAGTGGGTACAAACTGAAAGCGTGAGATCTATGTCTTATTTTCCTGTTTTGATGCCGGTCTATAATCGTGTCGATCTGTATTTTGAGCGCGGCGAGGGCGTTTATCTGTTTGACGACAAAGGCGACCGCTATCTCGATTTCGTGGCAGGCGTGGGCGTCACAGGGCTTGGGCACTGCCATCCGCACGTTGTGGAGGCGCTGAAAAATCAGGCCGAAAAGCTCTGGACAGTATCCAACCTTTTCAAGACGCACAGTGGCGGCAGGCTTGCGCAAAGGCTTGTTGACTTGACTTTTGCGGACACCGTGTTTTTCCAAAACTCGGGCGTCGAGGCGTGGGAGTGCGGCATCAAGGTTATCCGCAAATATTTTTCGGCGATTAATCAGCCGGAGCGGTTCCGCATGATTACCTTTAAGGGGAACTTCCACGGACGGACCATGACGGCGATGGCGGCATCCAAGACCGAAAAGATGGTCGCCGGGTTTGGGCCTCTTATCAATGGGTTCGATTTGGCGGAGTTCGGGGACATCAAATCCGTTCGCGCGGCGGTGACCGACGCGACGGCGGCGATTGTCGTCGAGCCCATCATAGGTGAAGGGGGATTCAAGGTTCCGCCGCCGGGATTTCTTCGGCAACTGCGCGATCTGTGCGACGAGAAGGGGATGCTCTTGATGTTTGACGAGATCCAATGCGGGCTTGGACGATCCGGCAAGCTTTTCGCGCACGAATGGGAAGGCGTTGTTCCCGATGTGATGTGCATTGCAAAGGCGCTAGGGAACGGCTTCCCCATTGGCGCTTGCCTTGCGACAGCGAAAGCGGCTCAGGGCATGACGAAGGGAACGCACGGGTCCACCTATGGCGGCAATCCTCAGGCGACCGAAGTGGCGAACGCAGTTTTGGACATCATCACCGAACGGGGGTTTGTCGAGGACATCGCGCGCAAGGGCGATATATGGAAAAAGCATTTGGAGAGCATCACGGCGGAGCATCCAACTGTTTTCTCCGAGGCGCGTGGCCGGGGCTTGATGCGTGGGCTTGTTTGCGTGCCGCCTAACACGACTATTTCGGCTGCGCTGCGCGAAGAGCGCCTTCTTTCGGTTGAAGCGGGAGAAAACGTTATTCGTTTCCTGCCCCCCCTTATCGTAACGGAAGAGCAACTTGAAGAGGCGGCTGCATGTATTGACAGGGCCGCAAAAAAGCTTGAGGTTTCCGCATGAAGAAAATCGTCTGCCTGTCGGTTCTTTTGGCGCTTATGGGATGCGCGGATGGAGAAGACAAAAAAGAGCCTCCAAAAGCCCCGCCGTCCGAGGTGGAAATTCGGACGGATCGGTTGATATGCCCTCAGGTGGCGATCCTCAGGGAAGCCGAGATATTTTCGGATTATGGCGGAGAGGTGGAGGATTCATCTCGGCTCGTTGCCCAAGCGAGGCTACAGAGGATAGAGGGAGATTGCGCGTACCGGACCGACAAGGATGATCCGACAGGGATAGATATTTCTTTCAGGCTGAAGGCTTCGGCTATAAAGGGGCCGCGGCTTGGAGGCGACCGCGCGAGCTTCCCTTATTTCATCGCTGTTATCGATCCTTCGGGCAAGGTCTTGAGCAGGCAAGTAGTGACGGCTCAGTTCTATTTTTCGGGAAATGAGCCTTCTGAAATCGAAGAGCCTTTGCACGTTTTCATTCCTGTTCCTGTAGGAGAGATGAATGCGGGGCCGGATCACCGTGTGCTGGTAGGGTTTTTAAAGAAATAGCCGCGTGAGGCGAATTCAGCGAGGCTGAACGTCCTCTTCAGGTGAGGACTTTAGGACGAGATTTCCTCTCCTTATGAAAGAATTTCAAGTCCGTATTGCCTATTTTTTAGGCAAATGTTATACGCGCCTTATGAACGGAAGCCCCAAAAACACGTCAAGAATTAAGCCGCTGAAAATCGGCGGGCTGACTTTGGAATGCCCTGTCATTCTTGCGCCGATGGCAGGGGTTTCGGATCTTCCATTTCGCCGAATAGTCAAGAAGTTCGGGGCAGGGCTTGTAGTCTCCGAAATGATCGCCTCGCAAGCGATTATCCGCGAGTGCCGCAAAACCCTGCAAATGTCCGAGCGCGCGCCTGATGAAGGACTGATGTCCGTACAGATCGCAGGCTTCGAGCCCGATGTCATGGCCGAAGCCGCCAGGCTCAACGAAGACAGGGGGGCGGACATTATTGATCTCAATTTCGGATGCCCTGTCAAAAAGATTGTTAACGGCCACGCAGGCTCAGCCTTGATGCGCGATGAACTCCATGCCGCCAAAATTCTCGAAGCGGTGGTTAAAGCCGTCAAGATCCCTGTCACGATCAAAATGCGCCTCGGCTGGAATAGCGAGAACCGCAACGCGCCGCGCCTCGCCAAAATCGCCGAGGACTGCGGCATCCAAATGGTCGCGGTCCATGGCCGCACCCGCTGCCAGATGTATGAAGGCAAGGCGGATTGGGCTTGCGTCAAAAATGTGCGCGAGGCGATCAAGATTCCGCTGATCGTCAACGGAGATATTTGCGATCTTGCGGATGCGGATAAGGCCTTGGCGCTTTCCGGCGCGGATGGAATCATGATAGGCCGCGCAAGCTTCGGCAGGCCATGGTTCTTGCGCCAGGCGATGGATTATCTATTGGGGTGTGAAGTAACGTCTGTTCCGCCGCTTCGCAAACAGTACACGACGTTACTTGAACACATCGACTCAATGCTGACATATTATGGGAAAAACGCGGGATTGCGGATTTCTCGCAAGCATATAGGATGGTACTCGAAGGGGATGCCGCGTTCGTCCGAATTCCGGGCGAAGGTCAATGTGTGCGAGGACCCCGAGGCCGTGCGCACAATGATTGACGCGTTCTACGCCCCGCATCTGGAGCTAGCCGCATGAACGCCAAAGGATTATCCGCGACCGTCGAGCGCCACCTGCGCGAATACTTCGACGCGCACGAAAACGGCTTGCCGTCCGCAGGCCTTTATGGGCGCGTCTTGCAAGAGGTTGAACGCCCTCTTCTAAGCGTGACGCTTGACGAATGCGGTGGGAACCAACTCCGCGCCGCCGAACTTCTTGGCCTCAACCGCAATACGCTGCGAAAAAAGCTGCGCGACTTGGGCCTTGATGCAGGACACATCCGCCGGAACCGGACCTCGGCTGATGATGATTAAACGCCTCGCCGACACTCTCCAGTCCGTCGTCGTCTGGTCAATCCGCCATCGCTTGCGCGACAAGATGGTTATCGCGCTGATTATCGCGTCAGTTTCCTCGGGCCTTGCCACGTACGCCGCGCTGACACGCAGCCCGTTCTTCGGCAATGATCCTGCGACGGTCAGCATCCTTTCGCTGCTCGATCTCGGCTTCCTCGTGATGCTCGGCACGGTCATTACCCACCGCGTTTATCAGGTCTGGAAGCGCCGCCGCCGCAACATGGCGGGCGCAAAGCTCCAAGTACGGATGGTCAGCGTCTTTACGCTTCTCGCCGCCGCCCCCGCGATGCTCGTCGCCATATGCGCGGCGTTTTTCTTTTATTTTGGCGTGGAAACGTGGTTTTCCAACCACGTGCGAACCTCTCTTAATGAATCGCTCGAGGTTGCCCGCGCCTATCTCGATGAGCACAAACAGGTTCTTCGAGCCGACGCCATGGCTATGGGCAACGACCTTAACCGGCAAGCAACGCTTCTTTCGGTCGATCCGGTGCGTTTCACTGAAGCCGTTTCAGCTCAAGCTTACTTGCGCAATCTGACCGAAGTTATTGTCTTCGATGGCTCCGGTAAAATTCTCGCGAGATCGGGCCTCACTTTTGCCCTCACTTTTGAGCCGATCACGGACGACATGAGGCAGCGCGCCCAAAAGGGCGAGGTCGTGCTTCTGGTCAACGACAATGACGATCGTGTTCGCGCATTGTCGCGGCTCGACAATTTTGTGGATACCTATTTATTTGTTGGAAGACCTGTGGAGCCGAAAGTTCTTGCTCATATGGCCGCGACGCAATCCGCTGTGGATGAATATAAGCAATTAGAGGGCAAGCGGTCGGGCCTGCAAGTCGTCATCAGCTCGATCTTCGGAGCCGTTGCGTTTCTGTTGATGCTGGCTGCTGTGTGGTTTGGCCTCAACTTCGCGATGCGGTTGACGAGGCCTATTGGAGATCTGATTGGCGCGGCGGACCGCATGCGCGGAGGCGACCTTAAAGCGCGCGTCTCCGAGGGCGTGCAGGGAAGCGACGACGAACTCGATAGGCTTGCGAATTCGTTCAACCGCATGGCTACCCAGTTGGAGAGCCAGCAAACCGAATTGATAGACGCGAACCGCCAGTTGGACTTTCGCCGCCGCTTTACCGAAGCCGTGCTGTCGGGCGTTTCTGCGGGCGTCATCGGACTCGACCGGAGGGGCAACATTAACCTGATGAACGATTCCGCCGCTGAATTTTTTGGCGCCGATCCGGGATACTACACGGGTCGCCACCTCTCAGACCTCGCGCCCGAAATTCAGAACATCATCGAGCAAATGTCCGGAGACTCCGGCTTGCGCAGCGATCAGGTTGAAATTCGCCGTCCCGCGCAGCCCACGCGCACGATCCTCGTTCGCGTCTCGTCCGAATGCGCCGAATCGGACATCAACGGCTACGTTATCACCTTTGACGATGTCTCGGATCTTCTCTCCGCGCAGCGTAAAGCCGCATGGGCCGATGTGGCGAGGCGCATCGCGCACGAAATCAAGAACCCTCTGACTCCGATCCAGCTTTCCGCCGAGCGCCTGCGCCGCAAATACTCAAAGGAAATCGTCACCGATCCGGAAGTCTTTCAAACCTGCACTGAAACCATTGTTCGCCACGTGGACGATATAGGCCGCATGGTCGATGAGTTTTCGGCTTTTGCGAGGATGCCCGCGCCCGTCATCGGCAAGCACGAACTTCGCGAAGTCACCCGTCAAGCGGTCTTCCTGCAAAGCAGCAGCCGTTCCGACATTTCTTATGAACAGGACATCCCCTCCGATCCCTGCATTGTGGAATGCGACGCGCGCCAAATCGCCCAAGCGCTCACCAATCTCCTGAAGAACGCGGCGGAAGCCATTGATGCTCGTGTTTCTTCGGACGATAAGGGCCTCTCAAAAGGAAAAATTGTTGCCCGGCTTTCCTGCGCCGACAATGAGGTGGTTTTGGCCGTCGAAGACAATGGCAAAGGACTTCCGGTTGAAGAGCGCAACAAGCTGACCGAGCCCTACGTGACGACGCGAAAGAAGGGGACTGGGCTGGGGCTTGCTATAGTGAAGAAAATCATGGAAGACCATAGTGGGCGGCTGGCGCTTGAGGACTGTCCCGGGGGCGGAGCGATAGTTAAGCTTATTTGGCCGCACCGCCGCCCCCAAGCCGAGTCTTTGGAGAAATCAAGCGAATCTGGTAACATTTCAAACGCCGCGTCGAGAAGCTAAACCGCATACAACGATTATGAAGATACCCGAACACAGCTTGCACCATAAACAAAGGCTATTATTCCCGATAACACGGGAATTCTGTTTGGTTTTGCGTGGAGCTGTATTTGAAGGGAAAAGAGGCCATGTCATTGCCTATCAAAGATAAAGGACTAACCAGCGATATTCTCGTCGTTGATGACGAAACGGATATCCGCGCGCTTATCAAAGGCATTTTGAACGACGAAGGCCTCTCTGTGCGCGAAGCCGCGAATGCCGACGAAACGCTTAGAACGATCTCGGCGCGTCGCCCCACGCTGATAATTCTAGACATCTGGCTTAGCGGAAGTTCAATGGACGGCATGCAAATTCTTCAGCATGTCTGCAAGGAATATCCGGGACTGCCCGTCATTATGATCAGCGGCCACGGCAACATCGACACGGCCGTCTCGGCGATAAAAATTGGCGCGTATGATTTCATCGAAAAACCCTTTAAGGCGGACCGCTTAATCTTGCAGGTTCGCCACGCGCTTGATGCCGCGCGCCTGAAACGCGAAAATCAGGAGCTTAAATTCCGCGCGAATGCCGATTATGAGATCATCGGTAAATCTTCCGCAATTAATCAGGTTCGCCAGATTGTTGAGCGCGTTTCTCCCACCGGAAGCCGAGTGCTTATCTCAGGTCCCTCGGGCTGCGGCAAGGAAACAGTCGCCCGCGTCCTTCACGCCCAGTCCAAGCGCGCCGAAGGCCCGTTCGTCATCATCAACTGCGCGACCATGGTCGCCGATCAGTTGGAACAGATCGGAA
>JAQVZU010000004.1 GCA_028708035.1 Alphaproteobacteria bacterium | reverse complement strand
TTGCGAGGACTTCTCCTCAAGCTCAGCCAGTTCTTTCTCAAGCTTCCCAAGCCTGTCCCGAGACGCCGCATCTGTCTCTTTCTTCAACGCCTCGCGCTCAATCTTGAGCTGAACGATCTTGCGGTCCAGTTCGTCAATTTCCTCGGGCTTGCTGTCCACCTCCATGCGCAACCGCGCCGCCGCCTCGTCGATAAGATCGATGGCCTTGTCGGGCAAAAATCTGTCGGTGATATAGCGGTTCGAAAGCGTCGCCGCCGCCACAATGGCCGCATCGGTAATGCGCACGCCATGGTGCATTTCGTATTTTTCCTTCAGCCCCCGAAGGATCGAAATGGTGTCCTCGACCGTAGGCTCGCTCACGAAAACCGGCTGAAACCGCCGCGCCAACGCCGCATCCTTCTCGATATGCTGCCGGTATTCGTCAAGCGTCGTCGCCCCCACGCAATGCAATTCGCCGCGCGCCAAAGCAGGCTTAAGCATGTTCGACGCATCCATCGACCCTTCGGCCTTGCCAGCTCCAACCAGCGTATGAAGCTCGTCAATAAAAACGATGATCTCGCCCGCAGCCGCCGAAATCTCCTGCAATACAGCCTTGAGCCTCTCCTCAAACTCCCCCCGAAACTTTGCCCCCGCCACCAGAGCCCCAAGATCGATAGACAAAAGCTTCTTATCTTTAAGGCTCTCCGGCACGTCGCCGTTTATGATTCGCTGGGCGAGCCCTTCGACAATAGCCGTCTTGCCCACGCCCGGCTCGCCGATAAGAACCGGATTGTTCTTCGTCCTGCGCGCAAGCACCTGAATGGTGCGCCGGATTTCCTCGTCCCTCCCGATCACGGGATCAAGCTTCCCCTCGCGCGCCATCTGCGTCAGATCGCGTGCGTATTTCTTAAGCGCCTCATAGCCTTGTTCCGCCTGAGCGCTATCGGCAGTGCGCCCCCCGCGAAGCTCGTTAATAGCCTTATTAAGCCCCTCCGGCGTCACTCCCGCCGTCTCCAATGTCTTTTGCGCGGTAGTCCCTTTGGCCAGCGCAATAGCGAGCAGCATCCGCTCAACCGTGACAAAGCTGTCGCCCGCCTTTTTCGCCAGCTCCCCCACCGTCGCCATGAACCGCGCGAATTCAGGAGCCGCGCGCAATTGATCGGCGGAGCCTTGGGCATAAACCTGCGGAATGCCGTCAAGCGCCTCATCGTTGGCGTGAGACGCCCGCTGAGGATCACCGCCCGCAGCCCTAATAAGCCCCGAAGCCATGCCTTCCTTGTCGCTCAAAAGAGCCTTAAGCAAATGATCGAGTTGAAGCATCTGATGATGCTTCTGAAGTGCGACCATTTGGGCTGCCTGAATGAACCCTTGGGACCGTTCGGTAAAATTCTCGAAATCCATGGAGCCTCTCTGGACATACGCCTAACCTACCCATCGTAGGTAGGAAGCGTCTTGCCAAAAAACAAGCTCATCGGCGTCCCATTCCAGGCCCTTTCACTGAACGACCAGATTTTGAATAAGAACGTCGTTGACCGGAACCGGAATGCCGACCTGATTGACCTCCCAAAGCATGTCTTTACGCAGAAGAAACATGGCGTGAGCCCGGTCGAGGCTGTCTAGCTTGGCCTTAGGGAAATAAGCGTTAAGCCTGTCAACAACCTTGGGAATATACCCCTCGACGACCTCAGCGTATCGAGGCTCAACCTCAAGCGCCAGATCAAGCTGCATCTGCATCCCGGACGCACCCGAAAAAGAAACATTAACGCGAGGAAGGCCAATATAGGCCATATCGGGTTCATTAGCGCGCAGC
This sequence comes from Alphaproteobacteria bacterium, assembly GCA_028708035.1. Taxonomy (GTDB): domain Bacteria; phylum Pseudomonadota; class Alphaproteobacteria; order UBA9219; family UBA9219; genus CAIXLI01. The sequence continues at coordinate 47,708 of JAQVZU010000004.1, read as the reverse complement.
TGCGTTTTAATGGCCTTTTGCGCGCGCTCCGCCGCGACAATCCGGTCCGCCACAACAAAACCGAAAACCGCCAGTGCCGTAATCAGCAGGAAGCTCCCAATGTAGAAACGAATAATCCGGTTTTCGTTATGCTCCATTTACCCTATTTTAGGATCGGATGCTTAAGGAGCTTTTAAAGACAATATTGTTCGAGTATCCTAAAAAAGCATACAGGAGCATTCCTCATGAGCGCCCAAATCATTTCCATGGCTTCCGACCACCGCGGATACCCGTTAAAAGCGCTGCTTTCCGCAAAGCTACGCGAGCGCGGCATTGGGGTTGCAGACTTTGGCACAACCGACGAAAGCCGCTGCGATGCGGGTGATTTTGCGCAAAAACTTGTTGAAGATATGCGCGCCCATCCCGAACGTCTTGGAATTTTGATCTGCGGCACAGGCCAAGCCATGGCCATGACCGCCAACCGTTACAAACACATCCGGGCGGCGCTGTGTACCAACACGACAATGGTTCGGCTTGCCCGCGAACATAACGATGCGAACGTATTGGTTTTAGGCGCGCACATTATAGGGCAGGAAGTCGCTCTTGACTGCCTGAATGCATTTTTGGAAACGAAATTTATGGGCGGCCGTTTCGAAGAACGCCGCGATAAATTGACGGCACTGGGCGGCCTATAGCAAAAGCCCAATTGGAGGCTTTGATGGACAACGAGAACAATCGTGTCATTCTCGTGGTGACAGGAACCATAGCATCCATCAAAACGCCGGACCTGATTGCAAAGCTGAAAGAGGCGAAGAAAGACATAACCGTCATTCTCACGCGCTTCCCTGAATATTACGAATGGGTCAACATCCCTAAAATTGAAGCTGCGACCGGCCACAAAGTCCTGACAGCCGCATCGCCTCTTTCCGAAAAAGAGAAAGTTCTGAACGCTGCGCAAGCCATCCTCGTCATTTCAAGCGCCGACATGGCAGCGCAGATCGTTCATGAAGATCCCGGCCTCGGCAAAGCCATTGCCGATGCGCTGAGGAAAGGCGCCGCCACTTTCTTCGCCCCCGCGATGAACGTAAAAATTTGGGCTCATCCGGCAGTCCGAAAAAACTTTTTCACTCTACACGATCATAATGCCATTCTCCTCGGCCCGGTCAAAGGACCCATGGCTTGCGGCGACGAAGGCTATGGCCGCATGCTCGACGTCAACACCATGGTCGAAGCCCTTCAAGCCTCGCTCGAAGGAGCCCCCCACGATGCGCTAAGCCTTTACCAAAAAGCCTACGAGGAAACCGCACCCGATCCCAAAAAACAGCTTGCCCCCCTCCCCAAAAATCTTAAACGCTTGCTCATCGTGCTTTGCGGCGATGTCGATACAGAAGAACTCGACGAACTGGTGACCAAGATTAAAAAGGCCCCCATGCCGATCGACTGGGTCGTTGATTCCAACCTCCCAAACAAGAATGAAATTCTCGCGTGCCTCAAGGACCTATCCGTCGTTACCGACCACTACCAAATCGTTAACGCGGAGGGCAAAAAAGACGGCATGGAGCACATCCGTTTGCCCGAAAAAGCAAGCCTTGTCGTATACCCATTCCTGAACGATAAAACGGCAACAGCGATGCTCGAAGGCCGGGGCGGATCGTTATGCCTCGACATAGCTCTCGCCTCCAAAGCGCCCATCGCTACAACGCCGGAATGCGTAAAAAGTGGAAGGCTTTCGCAGCCTGTCGCCACCCGCCTTGGCGAAATCCGCATCGCACTCCTCGACCTGTTTAAATTAATTTAAGGACACTTCGATGCCAATTATGGACCTCATTGGAAAAACCCTCGTCATTACCGCCGGAATTCCAGTAGAGAGCATCGACGGCATCCGCCATTACGCGAACCACAAGCGCCTCGAAAGCCACGGCTTCGCCGTCGCGCAAAAGCTACAAAAGCGCGGCGCGCGCGTCATCGTCATTACCCCAAAGAACAGCCTTGCCGCCCCCGAAGGCTGTGAAATCGTGAACGCGCTGAACGGCAAGAGCATCGTCTCTGGCGAAGATGTCATGACCGCCGCCGAAGAAACCGTTAAAAAACATGCCCCCGCCGCCGCCCTTTGTTTGGCTTCGCTCTCGTCGCTTAAGCCCGCAACGGTTTTCGCGCATAAGATAAAGGCAAAAAACCAGCCGGGGAAACCCGTCGCGCTGGATGTTATAGGAAACATTGACGTCAAAAAGCGCACACGGCCATGGAACATCCCTGTAATAGGCTATGACAGTTGGCAAACCCTATTTATGACTGCCAACCTTCCCGGTTGGCTCGCCACACTCGACATCGCGGATCAGGGGGAAAAAAACTGGCCGACCTCGGTAGAACCCGGCACAGATTGGCCCGCGCTTTTCGAGTCCAAGAAGTTTCCCGAGTGGCTCGCCTCTGCTCCGAAGCACGACAAATTTAATGAACCAAGCGCAATCCTTTCTTCGGACATAAAAGCCGAAACCTCTCTCTCGCCCCGCTTTTTCGACAACCTGAAAGGCAAAACCGTCGTCATGACCAGCGGTCCGACCGAGGAGCTTCTCACAAAATCGGGCGATGTCATCACAAATTTCTCGTCGGGCCAACAAGGCTATGAAATCGCCTGCATCCTTGCCGCCGCCGGAGCCAAGGTTAAATACGTCGTTGGCCGCACAAACTTCCCCGCGCCGAAGCATGAAAACGTCGAAACGACGCGCGTCACCTCTGCCAAGTCGATGCTGGCGGCGGCGGAATCGAAGCTCCCTGCCGATATATACATCGGCGTCGCCGCAGTCGCGGACTTTTGTCGAAAAGGCTTGGGAAATCCCCTTGCAGAAAATGAAGCCGAATCAATAAATCTGGACCAGAACTCGGACATTCTGGCTGCGATGGGAACGCGCGCCGAAAACAGGCCCTCATTTGTCATCGGCTTCGCGGCAGAAAACGACCCCTCGAAATTAATCGCTTATGCGACCGACAAGCTTGCAAAAAAGAAAGCCGACCTGATTTGTGCAAACCCGGTAGGAGAACAGTCGAACCTTCCCAAAGGGACAAATCAGATAACCTTTATCACCACCGCCGACAACCCGCGCCGCCTTCCGCCGTTGCCCAAAAGCCAAGCAGCCTTAGCCATAGTCGCAAAAATTGCCGCTCTCTCGGAAGCCTCCGCAAAGACTCCATGAAAAAAGAGCGCGATCCGAAGATCGCGCTCTTGCTAAGAATTCCCTTATGGAAGCAGCGGAGACCAAGCGGGGTCAGAGGCATCCGTTGGTGTCGGAATTTCACGCTCATTATACCCGGTCAGGTCGATCGAGTATAGATGCGGAACCGAACCGCGGCTTGATGGGATTTCCTTAAAGTACATCAAGACGCGCCCGTTCGGAGCCCAGGTGGGACCTTCGGCATGCCAAGCTTCGGTCAGCATGCGCTCGCCGCTGCCGTCGGGGCGCATAATGCCGATGTAAAACCGCCCGCCCGCCATCTTGGTGAAGGCAATCAAATCGCCACGAGGCGACCACACAGGAGTGCCATATCTGCCGTTGCCGAAACTGATGCGCTTTACGCCCGAGCCGTCGTCGTTCATCACATAGATCTGCTGAGCGCCGCCCCGGTCAGACTCAAACGTGATCTGGCGGCCATTTGGCGCGAAGCTGGGGGCCGTGCTGATGGACGTGCCATGGGTCAGCTTGTCGATGCGGTGCGTACGGAGATCCATCGTGAAAACGTTCGACCCACCGCCTTCGGAAAGCGCAAAGACAACCCGATTGCCATCGGGCGAGAAACGTGGAGCAAAAGTCATGCGATCGAAATCGCCCAGGACCTGCTGCGACCCCGTGTCGATGTTAAACAAATACACACGCGGCTTGTTATTATAATAAGCCATGTAAGTGATCTTCTGCATGGTCGGCGAGAAGCGCGGCGTCAGCACCATGGCGCGGCCATCGGAAAGAATGCGGTTATTCTCCCCGTCCTGATCCATGATCGCAAGGCGTTTCATGCGATTGTTAAGAGGCCCGCTTTCGGAAATATAAACGACGCGCGTGTCAAAATAGCCGTCTTCGCCTGTGATGCGTTTATAAATCGCATCGGCGACGATGTGGGCGACGCGACGCCAGTTGTTGGGAACCGTAAAATAAGACAGGCCCGTCATTTGCTGCTCGGAAAAAACATCCCACAAGCGGAATTCGACTTTCAGCCTTCCGTCCGGCTGCGATTCGATTTTGCCAACGACAAGGCCCTGCGCGTTAAGCACGCGCCAGTCGGCGAAATGTGGCTGTACGAGAAGCGAATTGGCATCTTGCACAAACGAGCGCGGATCGACCGCTGAAAAAAGTCCCGAGCGCACGAGGTCATTGGTGATGACCTGCGCCATGTTGCGACCAAAGTTCGCGTCATTGGCGGTAGCGCCGTAAAAAGCGGGAATCGCGAGAGGAATCGGCTCGACCACGCCTCGCGTAATGTCAACTTTCACTTCGGCGCGCGCCACGTTGCCCGCGCCCGTCAGAACCAGAATCGCAATTGCAGCGACTTGGCCAGCTTTGGCGAAGATTCCGATAAAGCGATGGTGGATTTTTTTTGTCATAACATATCCCTCGGATCAAAGGTAAAGTTGATGCGCTTCCATTGTTCATATTTTTCGGGAGCCAGCTCAAGCGGGCTGCATCTCGGATTGCGCAAAGCGCGCATGGCCGCGTCAGCGGCGGCGCGGAAGAAAGGATCGCTCGCATAGCGGCCTTTGTCAACGATGTCAGCATTCGCGACGGTGCGATCGGCATTGACGTCAATAACAACTTCGACAATCAACTGCTCGGCGTTGCGCGCGCCCACAGGGGGGTTCCAGCATTGCTCGATCTGGCGGCGCAGAGCATCTTCTTCGGTAATGCTGAGCTGCGAAAGCCCCGTGCCGAGCCCCGAAACACTGGAGCTTGCTCCGTTGGGCAAACCACCCGGAGCCGCAGAGCCTTTCGTTTCAGCCTTTGCGTCTCCAGAGCCGCTCGTAGCCGGTTTCATTTTGGCGACATCCTTAAGCACACTGCCCAATAAGTCCTGCTGGGCTTGGGGCTTCTTTTCCTCGGCGGCAGGCTTTTTGCTCTCGCTTTTCTTCAGGCCTTCGATGATGTCTTCGACTTTTGGCTGAGGCGGTGAAGGTTTTGCTTCCGGCTTTGGCTGAGGCGGCTCCGGCTTAGCCTGCGGCTGAGGAGATGGCGGCGCAGGCTCGGCAGCCGGGGCGGGGGGCGTCGGAGTCGGAACGGGAGCGGGAGGCGCGCTTTGGGCGGCTTCGCCATTGCCGATCTTCGTATTGGTGATTTCGCCGATGGTGACGATGTCGAAGGGAATCGGATTATGATGATCGGGAAGAGGAGGAACCATCTTCGGCAGTTCGATCAGTAAAAAGACAAACGCAAGGGTATGCAGCCCCACCGAGACGAACAAGCCGCCTCTCAATCTATCGTCATGGACAGTGGGGATGTAGCGCATCTACCTTTTTCCGTTAGGAAGTTCGGCGACGAGCGCGACCTTCGAGAAACCTGCCGCGCTGATAGCGCCCATCACTTCCATGATCTTTCCGTACTCGAGCGCCTTGTCGCCGCGCACGAAAATGCGCGCATCGGGGTTTGCCCCCGTAATGGCTTTCAGCTTGGGAATCATTTCATCGAAGCGAACGGCTTTGCTTTGAACGTAGACGCGGCCTTCGGCGCTAACGCTGACGACCAAAGGCTCTTTATCCTGATTGACCGTGCGGCCCTGCGTTCTGGGCAGGTCGATAGGAACGGCGGTCGTCATCATCGGGGCCGTTATCATAAAAACGATCAGCAACACGAGCATCACGTCGACAAGGGGCGTCACGTTGATGTCTGAAACTGATCGGGCCGCCCGGCGACCTCTGCCGCGGCCGCCCCCCGCGTTCATTAGTGGCGCCGCCATCCGCCCTCCGCCGCTTCGGAAGAACCGCCAATATGCTGCGGATCTTCCAGATTACGAGACAATGTCGCGATGAAGTCGCCCGCGAAATTATCGAGGCGCGCCGCATAACGGCCAATTTCGGTCGAGAATTTGTTGAAAGCAGTCGTGGCCGGAATAGCGGCCACAAGGCCGATGGCCGTGGTCAACAAGGCTTCGGCAATGCCGGGGGCCACAACCGCGAGGCTGGTGTTCTGGGCTTTCGCGATGCCGATGAAGCTATGCATGATGCCCCAGACGGTTCCAAACAGGCCAATAAACGGCGCAACGGAGCCCACGGATGCAAGAAAGGTCATCCACGTTTCAACCATCGCCATTTCGCGGCCAATCGTCACCTGAAGAACGCGGTCGATGCGCTGCATAACCGTCGCACGGCTGACGGGGTTAACGAACAGGCCTTTGTCCTGCGCATTGCGCCATTCCTTCATTCCCGCCACAAAGATCGCCTGCATGGGATCGGCGGGACGCTTGATTTTGTCATAAAGCATATCCAGCGACCCCGTGGACCAGAATTTTTCCTCGAAGTATTCCGCCTTTCCTTTCAGGCGTTTAACCTTGCCTATTTTGTCGAAGATGATCGCCCATGTAAGAACGGAGATCAGGAGCAACGAAACGATAATGATCTTTCCGACAATATCGGCGTGCCCGAAAAGGCCCATCAGCGACATGTCGTTGGACGCAACGGAACCAGCCAATTGCGTGGCATCGACAGAAGCGACAGGAGAAGCATCAATGGCCATGGGAGAACATCGGGGGTTAGAGTTTCAGCGTATTCGACCTTTAGGAATAAAAAGCATCGGCCCACGAAAAACAAGGCAATAGTTAACCTCGATAACGGGTTTTTTGAACGCAAGAAAAAACCGTCATCCATCGCCGCGCGCCGCTATAGAGATTAGCAACAGGCAATACTCTTTCATCAAGAGCCGAATCTACGCTGCTTTGTATCCATCAAAAATCTGGCGTAATTGCGGCGGAAGCCGAACGGCCTTTCCGGAGGCCATTCCGACAGCGACTATTTGGACTTTCATTTCGACCAATGCCGCGCCATCGCGGCTTATCGTCTGCTTCATCATAAGCGAGCTGTTTTTGCAGTCGATGACTTCAGTTGAAACATCAAGGAGATCGTCAAGTTTCGCCGGAGCCAGATAATCCACATCCACATGGCGAACAACAAGAACCGAATTGTGTTCTTCGCGAACCTGATGGTGGTTAAAGCCGAGTTTGCGTAAAAATTCGGTGCGCCCGCGTTCGGCAAACCTGAGGTAATTCGCATAGTAAACCACGCCGCCGGAGTCCGTGTCCTCATAATACACGCGCGCCTGAATCTTCTGTGGGCCTGCGGGATTAGGTGTCATCGTCATTTTCCTGCAAATCCGAAATCCAATCGCCTTGTCGTCCTGCCGGAGCCGAAAGGCCAAGATGCCTATAGCCGTTGTCGGTCAACATGCGCCCCCTCGGGGTACGCTGGAGAAGACCCTGCTGAATAAGATAGGGCTCAATCACTTCCTCAAGAACGTCGCGCTGCTCGGAAAGCGCCGCGCCAAGAGTGTCAACGCCGACAGGACCGCCCCCATAGTTTTCGGCAATAATCGCGAGGTATTTTCTGTCCATGGCATCAAATCCAAGGCGGTCCACGTCCAGCCTCAAAAGGGCTTCGTCGGCAATTTTAGCATCGATTTCGGCGCTGCCCGCGACAATGGCGATGTCGCGAACGCGGCGCAGCAATCGACCGGCAATTCGCGGCGTACCCCTGGCGCGGCGCGCGATCTCCCCAGCTCCGTCGGAGGTCAAGGGCATGTCCATTTTTGTTGCGGCCCGAGATATAATTTGTTGCAGCTCTTCGGGGCTATAGAATTGAAGCCGCAACGGAATCCCAAAGCGCTCCCGTAGGGGTCGGGTAATAAGGCCGCTGCGCGTCGTCGCTCCGACCAGCGTAAATTGAGGCAAATCGATGCGAACGGACCGCGCCGCCGGGCCTTCGCCGATCATAAGGTCAAGCTGGAAGTCCTCCATGGCAGGGTAAAGGATTTCCTCGACCTGCGGCGTGAGGCGGTGGATTTCGTCAATAAACAACACATCATGCGGCTGAAGGTTAGTCAGAAGCGCCGCAAGGTCTCCCGCGCGCGCAATAACCGGGCCTGATGTTGCGCGAAACCCAACGCCGAGTTCATGCGCGATAATCTGGGCAAGCGTCGTTTTGCCCAAGCCCGGAGGGCCGCACAGCAGCGTATGGTCCAACGCTTGTCCTCGCTGTTTGGCGGCAGTGATAAAAATCTTGAGGTTCGCGCGAAGAGCAGGCTGGCCCAGAAAATCGTCCAGCGATTTAGGACGCAAGGCAACATCAGGCGCTTCATTAGGAAGCGCATTGCGTTCGACCAGCCGGTCAGGAGCAGATGGAGCGGAAGACTTCATGGTTATTGCTTACGCAGCGTGATCCTTTCGGCTGAGCTCAGCAAGGCTGGCTTTGATTAGAGCGTCCAGCTTTGCATCGGGGTCGCGCTGCGCTGCGGCTGAGACCGCAGCAAAAGCCTCGGCCCGCCGATAGCCAAGGTTGAGCAACGCCGACAGCGCATCCCCCGCAAGGCTTTGCGGAAACGAGGAAGCATTTGGAACCGCGCGAACAGGCGAGGCCATAAAGGCCGGAACTTTGTCTTTAAGTTCAGTGACCAGGCGCAAAGCGAGCTTGGGGCCCACGCCGTCGGCCTGCGTCAGAACGGTCTTGTCTTGCGCAGCAATGGCGTTCGAAAGCTGGTCAGGAGAAACAACGCTCAGGATCGACATGGCAACTCTCGCGCCAATGCCCTGCACCGTGGTGAGAAGGCGAAACCAGTCTTGTTCGACAGTATCGACAAAGCCGTAGAGATTAATCGCGTCCTCGCGAACTTGGGTCTCGATAAGAAGCGACGCCGCTTCGCCCGCCGCGCCGATGTTGCGCAGCGTTCGGGCAGAGCACGTGACGACATAGCCCACGCCGCCCACGTCGAGAATAAGCTGCGAGCCCGAGATGCTATCAACGATGCCTTTGAGTTTGCCAATCATGAAGCGTCCGCAATTAAGTTCTCCATTTGTACTCCTTCTGAGGCCGGTTTAGCAAGAGCGGCTTGCGTTTATCAAGCCCTCGACGCCAGTGTGATGCGCATGCGTTACCGCGACCGCCAGCGCGTCGGCGGCGTCGGGAGCCAGCGTCCCCGACCCCGGCAACAGGATGTTAATCATGGCCTGAATCTGGGGTTTTTCGGCATGGCCATGCCCTGTGATGGATTGCTTGATGCGGTTTGCCGAATACTCGGCCACGCTAAGGCCAGCTTGCGCCAATGCGAGAATAGCGCTGCCGCGAGCCTGACCCAAAAGCAACGCTGAACGGGCATTTTTGTTGACAAATGTTTCTTCGATAGCGGCTTCGGTAGGAGCCTTGTCGCGAACGATGTCGGCAATACCCTCGGCGACGGCAAGAAGGCGCAGCGCCATCGGCAAGTCAGCCGAAGGGTTGATTCTTCCCGCAGCGATAAAGGATAGGTGATTGCCCTGCTGCGCGATGACGCCCCAGCCGGTATGGCGAAGGCCGGGATCTATGCCAAGAATGACTCGAGAGAGATTCATTGCGCAACCATGCCAGAAGAGGGACGTTTTAGAAATGAAATCCGCGCAAAACCCGGAACTCTCCCTCAATAGGCTCGACCAAGGCCACAGGAACCTGATTGTGCTCGGCAAAGATTAACGGAGCCTCGAAAAGGTTGCCATGCTGCGGCCTTATCAGAATTGGCTGGCCATTTTGGAGCAAATGAACCTCGGAGGGGCCCAAAATCAACGTAGGAACGTCCAAAAAAGCCGCTTTGAGGGGCAAAAGATGGTCCAAAGCGGCGTTTTGGTCGTGTGAACGCTCCAAATCAGGCATCGAACAGGCATTTTTAAGCTTGAAAGCGCCTACTTTAGTCCTCTTGAGGCCGGAAACGTAGCCGCAGGTTCCCAAATGCGCGGCAAGGTCGCGCGCAAGGGAACGGATGTACACCCCTTTGCCGCACGAAACGCGGAAACAAGTATGATCCGCATCAACGGTTTGTATGAGATCAATCTTTTTGATCTGGACTTCACGCGGCGCAAGATCGACTTGTTCGCCTGAGCGGGCAAGATCGTATGCGCGTTCTCCCTGCACCTTGATTGCGGAAAAAGCCGGGGGTTTTTGCAAAATGACGCCCGTGAATTTTGGGAGAGCTTCAAGAACCTGGGTCTCGGCAGGCCGGATCGGGCTTTGCTCCAGAACGTTCCCCTCGGCATCGTCGGTCGAGCGGCGTTCGCCCCAACGCAATGTAAACTCATATTCTTTATCGCCATCCATAACATAGGGGATAAGCTTGGTAGCTTCCCCGAAAGCAAGCGGAAGGACGCCTGTCGCCAGCGGATCGAGCGTGCCCCCATGGCCGACCTTTTTGCCGCCCAGCAAACGTCGGCATCGGCCTATGGCCTGCGTCGAGGTCAGACCAAGCGGTTTATCGAGGATAAGCCAGCCATGAACGGCAGGTTTAAAGTCAGATTTTGCCATGAAGCCCTGTTTTGCATTTATTCACGCCTCTTTTAGACTTGGTTTTGCCGAAAAAACAACCTTTCCGGTAAAATCGGGCGCGCTTTTATATAAATTCTTTATCTAAATAAGCATTTTTTTCACGGCTTTGCCGACCACCACGCTTCCATCACGTTTCCGTAGAGCGAAAGTTGGCTTGGGTGGGCAACGCGAGTCCATGAGGCAATATGATCCGCCCCCAAATAGGTCAAAGGCACAAAATAGTGCCCCTGCATGATAACCCGGTCAAGCGCATGGGAAAGAGCAACGATCTCTTCGCGCGTTTTCGCATTCGGTAAAGCCGAGGCCAACGCGTCAACGACAGGGTCTTTAACGCCCGCATAATTGCGGCTACCTTTTTGATCGGCAGCGGCGGAACCCCAAAAATAAATCTGCTCATTGCCCGGAGAGAGTGAGTTGGCCACCCTGTTCGCGATGGCGTCAAAATCAAACGACGCAAGACGCGTTTGATATTGCGCACTGTCTACGGTATGGACGCGTACAGCGATGCCCAGTCGCTTAAGCGATGCGGCCCAGTTGAGCGCGACTTTTTCGTCTGCCGGATCGCCAAGTAAAATTTCAAACGCAACCGGAGAGCCGCCGGGAGTGAGCAAAACATTGTCATGTATTTTATATCCGGCTTTGTGCAACAGGCCTTCGGCCTTAAGCAGGCTCAAACGAAAGTCCTTTTGCGTTGCTGCTTCGAGCGGCTTCACCGGGGTTGTAAAAATCGAAGGCGGAAGGCGGCCTCGATAAGACTCCAAAATTTCAAGTTCACGGCCTGTGGGAAGATCAGGCGCGGCGAGCTCTGAGTTCGGAAAGACGCTGTCCACGCGCTTAAACTGATTATGAAACAGGTTGCGGTTGACCCATGCGAAGTCAAACGTGTACTGCATCGCCTCCCGGAATTTGGGATCCGCAAAGGGCTCCCGCCGCGCGTTCATCATATAGCCATAGACGGGCTCCACTTTGCGATACTTAAGCGTCTCCCTTCTGACGCGGCCCTCTTTCGCCGCCGGAAAATCGTAAGCCATGGTCCATTTGGTCGGACTTGTTTCCAGGCGAACGTCATATTGCCCCGCTTTAAAAGCCTGAAGCGAAACGCTGTCGTCACGGTAATAATCGATGCGCAGGCGGTCAAAATTATAAAGGCCTCGTTGGGACGGAATGTCCTTCGCCCAAAAGTCCGGATCGCGTTCGTAAACAATCTGGCGGCCCATATCCACCGACGCGACCTTGTAGGGCCCCGAGCCTATCGGCAGACGCGCGGTCGTTTGATCGAATTCGCGATCCCGCCAATCGTGTTTCGGAAGAACGGGCATAATGCTCATGATGAGCGGCATTTCCCGGTCAATCGCGCCGCTTTCGTTAGGTTTGAACGTAAATTTAACGCGCGTCGGAGACAGCTTTTCGGCAGCAGCAACCTTTTTGTAATAAGTCCGGTGGTTCGGGCGGCCTTTATCGCGCAGCGTCTTCCACGAGAAGATAACATCTTCGGCAGTAACGGGCACGCCATCGGAAAAATGCGCCCGCTTGTCCAAATTGAAAATGATCGCCGAGCGATCATCCGCGAGTTCCACAGATTCCGCCAAAAGGCCGTACATTGTAAAGGGCTCGTCTTTGCCCCGCGCCATAAGGTTTTGATAGACGTAGGAAGTCGAATCCGTCCACAATCCCAGCGCAGGCTGTCCCCGAACAATAAATGGATTCAGACTATCGAAAGACCCCGTCGCACCAAGCTTCAGAGTACCTCCCTTCGGAGCATCCGGGTTGACATAATCGAAATGATCGAAGTTTGAACCATAGAGGGGCTCGCCCGCCATAACGAGCGCATGCGCGGGCTTCGAGAACGCCGCAGCGCGCACATCAACGGGAACAAGAAACAGAGCGATAACGAAGCAAAGATTTTTGATCATCGGCGCGAGAGTACGGAGTCGCACAGTAAAAGTCACTACGCCTTCCTCCTTCCACCGGTACGGGTGATTAACCTTTTTTTCACCCCCATACTCGGGTTTGAATATTAAGGACTCTTTTCTCTTTTGCCTTCCTGAGGCTCCTTTTGCCTTGCGTTGTTCGTTAAAAATGTGTTAGCGATCAAGCCTTCCCTGTACTTCATTCCGTAGGAGCAATGAATGTTTGGCCCAAGAGACAAAAAATCAGATAACCCGGAAATCCCTGCGGAAGACACCTCTTCCGCCTTGACTGCGCGCCCTGAACTTCCCTCCGGCTTGCCGCGAGCCGCTTCGGCGTCATCGCGTCGTTTGCCCGAAGTCAGCCGCAGGTCTTCGGCTGGCGGCGCTGACGGACGCAAGCTGATTGTCGGCGACGGATTGTCGCTTTCCGGCGAAATTACATCGTGTGATATTTTGGTCGTCGCCGGAAAAGTCGAAGCGAAGCTTACCGACGGCAAGTTGCTTGAGATCAACGAGACCGGCCAATTCCGCGGCAGCGTCGAAATCGAAAACGCCGACATTGCGGGACGCTACGACGGACAACTTGTGGTGCACGGACGTTTGACAGTACGCTCGACCGGACGCATCAGCGGCATGGTCAAGTATGGCGAGTTGGAAGTTTCCGCAGGCGGACAGATTATCGGCGAAATGCAGGTTACAGGCGGTGGCGTTGCGGGGCAAATGCCCGGTGGCGGCTTTAAAAGCGCAGCGAAGTTCTCTTCGTTACACGAGGAAGACAGCTTGTTGGCCGAGGACCGGAAGAGCGCGTAATTTTTCGCCCGATTTTTACAAAATGCCGCGCCAAAAAAGCGCGGCATTTTTTGTGCGCCGCCGCTATCCATCGGAAAATTCGAGTAATTAAACCGACTTTGTGTGCGATGCAAAAATGCGTGACAACCTTTTAAGAATGGTGTAGATGGTTAACCATAATGAGGAAGGGGCTTCCCCTCGCCTCTAACCCTTTTCAAGCGCTCCATGGAGGCATGATGTCGAAGCCGTTTAGTAATCCGTTTTTCGAAACGGACATATCCAAGATGTTCAATCCTTCAAACTTTGACGTGTCTAAGTATCTCGACACATCGACTTACAGTAAATATTTCGATGCCTCGAATTATAGGATTTCCAACATCCCGGCGTTCGACGTGGAAGCTCTTCTCTCTTTGCAACGCAAGAATGTCGAAGCGCTCTCCGCTGTAAGCCAGGCAACTTATGAAAGTCTGCAAGCCCTGTGGCGCCGCCAAGCCGACAGCTATCGCCAGATCGTCGAGGAGTGGGCTCAATCAACCCAGTCCATCTGGTCCTGCCCCACAGCAGAAGCCAAGGCCATCAAGCAAGCCGAAACCAGCAAGTCGACGATGGACAAATACATCTCTAACCTCCGTGACGCTTCGGAGACCGTCGCCAAGTGCAACACACAGGCGATGGAAACTGTCGGCGCTCGTTTGAATGAGAGCCTGAACGAACTGTGCGGCATCGTGAAGTGCGCCGCCAACCGCGCCGCGTAAGGTTTTGTGATTCTGGCGCTTGTCAGAGGAACGGTTTTAACGGGCATGATGCTACTTTGCATCATGTCCGTTTCTGCATGCGGAAAGAAGCCTCCGCGCGTGGATTTGCCCCCAGGGACGGAAGAATCGGACTTTCCTCGCACTTATCCCGATCCGACATTAAATAAGTGACATAGATTTTCCCCAGATTATTTTTTTGCCTATTGCTCATTTCCCATAGACCGAATTGAGGGATTTTTATGCGGCAGCTAAAAGGCATTGTCTTCGATCTTGACGGCACGCTGATCGACAGCATGCCGGATTTGTATCATGCGCTTAACTCGACTCTCGCGGCGCACGGCAGGCGGTCGGTAACGCTTGACGAGTTCAAAACCTTTTATGGCGATGGCATGCGCTTTATCGTTCAAAGGGCATTTGCCGCAACAGGGGCCCCTTACGACGACACAGAAACGCATAGTATTTTCAGGAATACCTTCATTATTATCGCCATCAGCCTCACGATCCTTCGCAAACGTATCCGCACGTCACCGATATGTTGGAGATGCTCAAAAAGGCCAAAGTGCGGATCGGCATTTGCAGCCTTAAACCAGAGGCAGCAGCCCTATCGTTACTTGACGAACTTGAGCTGCGGAAATATTTCGATGCAGTTGCGGGCGGAGATACGTTTGAGGTCTGCAAACCACATGGTGGACATTTGCTCGGAGTGATCGAGCGACTAGGGGTTGCCGTTGAGAATTGCCTTATGGTCGGAGACCGGCTGAAGGATGTAACAATGGCGCATGAAGCAGGCGTCCCTTGCATTCTTGTGGATCACGATGGATCGTGCAAAGAGGAAATTTCTGCGGAGGGCATCATGCATGGATTTGATGATTTCACACGCACTTTGGCAACGGTCGGATTCAAGTTTTGTGTGTAGGGACCCGTTCAGGGCATCAAATGCGCAGAGTGCGCCCATCCCATTTTCGTTACACCCCTGCGAAGGATTGCGAATGACTATAAAACAGGACCGCCGCCCGGAAGAATGCCCGGACAACGGTCCC
Source organism: Alphaproteobacteria bacterium (assembly GCA_028708035.1). Classification (GTDB taxonomy): domain Bacteria; phylum Pseudomonadota; class Alphaproteobacteria; order UBA9219; family UBA9219; genus CAIXLI01. The sequence goes on along the minus strand of JAQVZU010000004.1, from coordinate 32,704 downwards.
TACTGCTAGCCCAATCCTTTCCGATAAATCCGACTGCCTTGCTATTCTCCCATCGCCTCCTGCTGATGGCGTTCCGCCACGGGGCGATATTCCTGCATGCGCGTTGCCCTAAGGCCGCGAACGCCATGCGAGTCGAGCAGACTCATCCACGAGCGAAGCTCTTCCTCCGAAAGATTATAGCGAGTACAAGCGTCCTCAAATGAAAGCACGCCGCCGCGAATAGCCGCGACCACCTGAGCCTTGCGCCTGACGACCCAGCGCTGTGTATTGGGCGGCGGAAGATGGCTAAGATCCTTCTCACGCGAAATCCTTACGATCTTGACCTGTTCGCCGTCGGTGGAAAAGGAGGGTTTTTTCTGGTTCATAATAGGCTCCGTCATAAATAGAATTCTCAATACGGGATGAGAATATACCCCATCGTTTAAAATATGGCTAACCAGTACGGTTAATTTATGGCAACCTGTATGAAAAAGAATGAAGAAATTGAAGACGTTGAACTGAATTTACCATGAATATTCACGCCTTACACCCTATCGCAAAGCCGCTTTGAGCCTGGTGAAATTCTGAGGATTTCGGCGATTTTTCCCGAAGCCCTCCGCCGCGCCTCCCACAGAACGGCGCCGACCCACAAAGGCGTATCCGGCATCGGTGAAAATGGCTGGTCCCTGTCGAAATCATACGGATGCGTATACGTCCAAAGAACCTCGTCCTGAGAGGCTTTTGAAAGAAAATGCCGAACGACAAACATCGGCAAGTCGTAAAGATAAATCCCCCCAAGATAAGGAATGCGCCACCTGCCTACCTGAGCCACCGGCAGCGGAAATTCCTTCATCCCGCAAGGCCAGAAGAAGGACGTCCTCTTCGCTTCCGGAAAGCCGAACAACGAAACAGCCGTCGGCATGATGCTCGACGAATACTTAAACCCTATTTCCGCCAGTACATCGAGAGTCCAAGCGGTTGCGGGCGTCAGCGAAAATCGCGGCGCGCGAAACCCCACAACCGGCGTTCCAGAAATCTGCTCAAGCCGATCCTTGTCTTCTTTGCTTTCGAGAAAAAAACGCGCCCGTTCTTCTTCCGTCAACGACACATGATTATGCGAATGAAAAGCGATCTCGTGTCCGCGCGAAGCGATATTTCTGATAAGCCCCGCATTCGCCTTAGCCACGCGCCCCACGGAAAAAAATGTAGCCTTGCGCCCGCCAACCGAGTCGCAAAGATCGAGAATGCGATACGTCATCGGCACGTACCGCCCATTCTCCGCATAAACCCCGGTAGGATCTTCAAGGTCTATGGTAAACGAAATCTCCATCCTCAAACCTTGCTTTTGATCCGATAAAGCAGGTCAAGCGCCTGCCTCGGATTCAAAGCATCGGGATCAAGCGATGCCAAAATAGCCTCAAGCTCAGCACTGATGGTCTTGGCTTGAGGAACCTCCGCCGCCATCGCAGCGAACTCCGGAAGCTTTTCGGCCAGATTCTCCTGCCCATTCTTATGCTTTTGGCTCTCAAGCTGCGCCAGCACCTGCGACGCGCGCAAAATAGTTGATTTTGGCAGCCCCGCCATCTGCGCGACATGGATGCCGTACGACCGGTCCGCAACGCCATCAATGACCTCATGCAGAAACACGATTTTGTTTTCCCACTCCTTGATCCGCATCGTCGCGCAATGAAGCGAGGCCAGCTTGCCGTCAAGCGCAGTCAGCTCATGATAATGCGTCGCGAACAGCGCGCGGCACTTGTTGATCTCATGCAAATGTTCCAGCACAGCCCAAGCAATCGAAAGCCCATCGTAAGTCGCCGTCCCGCGCCCAATCTCGTCCAGAATGACAAGCGATCTCTCGCTTGCCTGATTGAGGATCGCCGCCGTCTCAACCATCTCGACCATGAACGTGGACCGCCCCGCCGCCAAGTCGTCGGCAGCGCCCACGCGACTGAACAGCCTGTCAATCACGCCAATATGCGCCTCCGAGGCCGGAACAAACGCCCCCATCTGCGCCATAAGCGCAATCAAAGCATTCTGCCGCAGAAAGGTTGACTTGCCCGCCATATTCGGCCCGGTCAGCAACCACAAATGCCGCTCTGCCGCGAGATCGCAGTCGTTCGAAATAAACGCCGCTCCACTCCCGCTTTTCCCAAGTGCCTGTTCGACTACCGGATGCCTTCCGCCCGCAATCTTGAACGCCAGCGACCCATCCACCAAAGGTCGAGAATAGTTTTGTTCAACCGCGAGTTCCGCCAGCGCCGTCGAAACGTCGATGACCGCGAGCGCCTGAGCCGTCTGCCGCATCTCGGGCAGCCGGACGACGACCTCATGCACCAGTTCCTCAAAAAGCTGCATCTCGACCGCGAGCGCCCGATCCGCCGCTTCCGTGATTTTTCTTTCAAGCTCCGAGAGTTCGACGGTCGTAAATCGCGCGGACGACGCAAGCGTCTGCCGGTGAATAAACGTGTCCTTGTCGTTAAGCAGCTTGTCGGCCTGCGAAGCAGTCACCTCGATATGATAGCCAATCACCTGATTGTGCTTGATCTTGAGGTTGGCCACATGCGTCTGCGCCGCATATTTCTTCTGCAAGCTTACAATCAGCCGCTTCCCGTCGTCGCGAAGCACCACCAACTCGTCAAGCTGCAACGCAAACCCACGAGCGATAAAATTCCCATCCCGCGCCAGCATCGGCAAATCCGCCGAAAGCGCCCGCTCGAGCTTATCGATAAGAACCTCATGCCCGCCAAGAGCCAACACATCCTTCCGCAAGCACTCAGGAGCCTGCAGAAGCATCGACCGCACCTCTTCCGCATTCCGCGCGGCGTCGCGCACGCTCGCCAAATCGCGAGGCCCCCCGCGCCCCAAAGCCAGCCGCGCCAACGCGCGCTCAAGATCCGGCGTCTTTCGCAGCACCGCGCGCGCCTTGCCGCAAACGTCCTTCTCCTTAACGAAGTACTCGACCGCATCGAGCCGCGCGTTGATCTTCACCACATCGGTCAAAGGCGACGTCAGCCGCGAGGCCAGAAGCCTCGCCCCGGCCCCTGTCTCGGTCCTATCGATAGCGCTCAAAAGGCTCCCGCGCCTTTCTCCCGAAAGCGTCCGCGTCAGCTCCAGATTTCTGCGCGTAGAAGCATCAATCGCGACCTGCATTCCTCCAGCCTTCTGAGGCCGCGAGAAATGCTTGAGATCGGTTTTCTGCGTCAATTCGATATAATCCAGCAGCGCCCCCAAAGCCGCCACCTCGGCCCGCGAAAAGTCCCCAAAGGCCGCGAGATCGCCGACCCCATAAATCTCCAGTATCCGCCGTTTGGCATTGTCGCTGTCGAACCGCGAATTCGGCTGCGGCGCAAGCCGCTCCCTCCACGGAGCTAACGTTTCGAACAATGCCGGGTTCTCAACCGTCCGCTGCGAAATCAGAATCTCGCTTGCGTCAAGGCTCGCCAGCGCCCCGGCCAAATCCGCATGCGCGAGGCTCTGTACATAAACTCGCCCGGTCACGATATCGCACCACGCCAGCGCAAGCTCATCCCCCATGCTTGTAAGGCACGCCAAAAAGTTTGCCGCCCGAGCATCAAGCAAACTGTCCTCGGTCAACGTCCCCGGCGTGATAATGCGAATGACATCGCGCGTCACAATAGCCTTATTGCCGCGCTTCTTGGCTTCAACGGGCGACTCCTGCTGCTCGCAAATGGCAACGCGAAACCCCTGCCGGATTAACTTCGCCACATAGCTTTCGTAAGAATGCGCAGGCACCCCACACATGGGCACATCCTGCCCCTGATGCTGCCCCCGCCGGGTCAAAGCAATATCGAGCGCCTTGGACGCCGTAACGGCATCCTCAAAAAACATCTCATAAAAATCGCCCAGCCTAAAAAAAAGAAGGCAGTCCTGATGCTGCCTCTTGACGGCAAAGTACTGAGCCATCAACGGGGTAGCCGCCTCAAGCGCTTGAAAATCGGAAAGAAACGAAGCCTGAACTGCGGGCATCTTGAACCAAAAAGCTGAAGAGGAAGGAAAATACAATGCCAAATCCGAGCCTTAGCATCAACGGGCAATCCTCAAACATTAACCAAAAAGAAGTAATTTGTTTGCGGAAATTTTATGTTACGATTGCACTGGAGGTTTGTTTTGCCCATTTTTTTAAGATATGAGCCCTTCTTAAGTGGCCGCCCCTTGGGGCTATATCTGCGCCTATCCGCCGCAGGCAACCCAGCGCTTGCGAAAGAATACGCGGGACATAATATGAATTATGACCTTCCAAAAACGCGCCCGCAGCGGGAACTGCTTTTTGCCGTGCCTCAAGCGGAAAAACAAAGCAAAGCAGCTTGACCAAGCCACGATCCATCATCCCTTTCTTTCATGCTATAACGCCGCTCCATGATTATTGGCATCGGAACCGACCTGACGAACATTGACCGCATCGAAAAACTGCTTGCGAGATACGACAAGCGCTTTGTGGATCGCCTCTTCACACCCGCCGAACACGCCGCAGCAAAGGAAAAAGCGAACGCAGCCGCCTTTTACGCCAAGCGCTTCGCTGCCAAGGAAGCTTGCGCGAAAGCGCTCGGAACAGGCTTTCAGGACGGTATCTGGTTCAAGGACATGGCAGTCGAAACCCTCCCCTCGGGCCAACCGTCACTTGCGCTCATGGGCGAAGCCCTCAAGCGACTCCAAAGCCTGACGCCCAATGGCATGGCGGCCAAAATTCACCTGACTCTTACAGATGACTCCCCTTGGGCCCAAGCCTTCGTGGTCATTGAAGCTCTCTAGGAAGAGATTTTTCTCAATTCGAATCTGACCCTAGTCTTCATCCGGCTTCGGCGGCGTGTATTTGCCGCACATAGAACCACCGTTCGGCAAAGGCATGCGGCCAGAACATTGCGTGGGCTCCCACCCGCGATGGCGCATACACTCCACCACAACCAAGCTAGGCTGCTGGCGGCAGTTGCCGTCTTCGTCCGGAGTGATCGTCACGCCCGTTTGCGCGAGGCGCTGTTCATCGGCCTGAAACTTGATAGCTTCGTCACGAGTCGAATTAGCCGGATAGATGCCGCAGTGGCATTGGCTGAGATCGAATTCAAGTTTCTGTTGTAACTGCTGTGTCTCCATCAGAATATTGGGTTCGCTGATAGGCCTCCAAAACTGAACCGAATCGTTCGACGAGCACCCCGCCAGAACGGCGCATGCAAGGGAGACAGAAACCAACCTGTGACGCATGAAAGGCTCCATGACTGAAAAGACGGGCCATATTCGACGATTTCAAAAGGTAAATCAATAGATGTTAAGGAAATTACATAAGCCCTAAATTTTTAAGGCTAACGACCCCTTCGCGACCCACAATAATATGGTCGTGTACGGCAATGCCCAAGGGTCGGCAGGCTTCGATTATCGCTTTTGTCATAGCCACATCGTCCTTGCTGGGAGTGGGATCTCCACTGGGATGGTTGTGCACGAGGACTAAAGCTCCAGCCCCGATTTCGAGAGCTCTTTTAACCACTTCGCGAGGATAGACAGGGGTGTGGTCTATCGTTCCATGCTGATGAACCTCGTCCAACAGCACCCTGTTCCGACGATCAAGGAAGACAAGGCGAAACTGCTCGATCTTTTCATGAGCCATGGCCATGCGACAATAATCTACAAGCTTTTGCCAGTTGTTAAGAAACGGGCCGCTAATGATTTCCTTCTTGTTGGCGCGCAAAGCTATAGCCCCCGCGACTGAAAGAGTCGTTGCGGCGCACTCGCTAAGGCCAAACTGAATCAGAGTTTCAACTGGCGCATTAATAATCGCCCAAAGACCTTTGAAGCGCGCAAGAAGGCTTTTGGCTAGCGGCTTAACGTCCTTTCGCGGAACGGCGGCAAAAAGCAGAAGCTCAAGAAGTTCGTAGTCCTGAAGCGAGTCCGGCCCCGAACGCAGCAGGCGTTCCCGCAGTCTTTGCCTGTGGCCATGATAGTGGGGTTCGGGAGCTTCCGGCTCAGTCATAGATTGGCTTTCCGGCGGCATTCAAAGACGACTTTCACCGCCTACGCCTTTGTAGTGCGTAGGCGGCAAAAATCAAGGAAGCGAAGTTAAGCGGTTAATTCGCTCAAGCGCTCGTCGGCCAGAAGAAGAGTGGCAATATCGACTCCCCCTCCAGTCGCGCGGCAACGCGTAACAATGGCATCATAGTGCTTAAGCTTATCGGCGTTTTTCTGCGCCCATGCGGCGATTTTCTGGCTTTGGCCCTTTATCTTGGACGCAGCGAGCAGGACCGTAAGCCTGCGCTGATGGACCGAAAGTCTTTCGCATACCATGCCCATAACCTCGCGCTGCTTCAGGTTTTGAGCTTTTTTGAGCGCAGTTTGGGTAAGCCACCCGATTTCGAGACGATTTCCGAGATCGAAGAACAGCGAGGCCAAATCGGCGATAGGTGTTTTATTCTTGTCAGCAAGTCCCAAAAGATCAATCGCGCCAGAGAGCATTTGAATGCGGGCAATTTTTGCGGATAGGTCCTTAGGCGCGTTCTTAAAAGCCTCGTCCGTTTCGAGCGTCCTTCCTTCGGCGTTCTTCTCGAGCCAAACATTAAGCTTCTCGATGCCCTTGATATGGCCTTTGATGCTGGCGTCAAGACGCGTGAGCGCGTCGCGGTTGTTCATCAGGCGACCCATTGCCTTTGCGAGCGCGCTTCGAACAGAAAGCAGCATCGAGATCTGCTCGGAGGCGGAGATTTTATTGTCCAAAGCTTCGATCTCCATCCATATTCCCGAAATACCAAGCAATTCGCGCGCAAGGAGATATGAGCGGACAACGCCTTCAACGTCGTCGCGCTCGGCCATCGGAAGCATAACGCGAACCCCGGTCCTGTTAATTAGGTCGTTTGTCACCATCGTTGCCACAATCTCGCGGCGCAACTGGTGGTGGGCGATGTCCTTTGCGTATGACTTGCGCAACGCTTCGGGAAAATAGCTTTCGACCTCGCGGATCAGCGCGGGATCGTCCGGAATCGTGGAATCGAGAATCTTCTGATACAACCATAGCTTGGCATATGCAAAGACAACGGCAATCTCTGGACGCGTCAAGCCTTTGCCCAGTTCTTTGCGCTCCTCAATTTCGGCATCATCGGGAAGATACTCCACCGCTCGATTAAGAAGGCCTTCGTGCTCCATGATCTGCATACAGCGAACATGGACCGGAAAAACGTCCGCCGCTTGCACTTCAGCCATTGTCAGCGCCTCGGTCTGCAAGTAATTATCACACAGAACCATCCGGCCCACCTCGCCCGTCATGCTGGCAAGCAGCTTGTCACGCGCAGGGAAAGTCAATGATTTGCGGTCGATGGCGCGGCGGAGAAGGATCTTGATATTAACCTCGTGATCCGAAGTATCGACGCCCGCCGAGTTATCGATGGCGTCAGTGTTAAGCCGCCCGCCTTTTGAAGCATACTCGATGCGGCCTCGCTGCGTCAGAGCGAGATTCGCTCCTTCGCCGATGACTTTCGCGCGGAGGTCGGATGCATCCACGCGTAAAGCTTCATTCGCGCGGTCGCTGACTTCAGCGCTCTGCTCCTTCGACGATTTAACATAGGTGCCAATGCCTCCGAAGTACAAAAGCTCGACATCGGCCTTAAGCATCGCCTGAATTAGGTCCGCTGGCGAAAGAGAATCCGCCGCAATTCCGAAAGCTTTCTTCATTTCTGGCGAGATTTTGATCGTCTTTTCCGTTCTCGCAAAAACGCCGCCGCCCTTCGAGATCAGTGCGCGGTTATAATCGCTCCATTTGCTGCGCGGTAAATCGAACAGTCTCTGCCTTTCCGCGCGGCTCTTAACCGGATCGGGAGTCGGATCACAGAATATATGGCGGTGGTCGAACGCGCCGATAAATAGCATCTTCGGCGATAGCAGCATGCCGTTGCCAAAAACATCGCCCGACATATCGCCAACGCCAATGCACGTGAAGGGTTCGGACTGAATATCCTTGCCCATTTCGCGGAAGTGGCGTTTTACGGCTTCCCAAGCGCCACGTGCGGTGATCCCCATGCCTTTGTGGTCGTAACCAGCCGAGCCTCCCGAAGCAAAGGCGTCATCAAGCCAAAATCCATAGTCGCGCGAGATGCCGTTCGCGATGTCCGAGAACTTGGCCGTACCCTTGTCAGCAGCGACGACTAGATACGGATCGTCAGGATCATGGCGAACAACGTCAACGGGGGGCACGATTTTCCCGTTCTTCGCGTTGTCGGTGATATCGAGCAAGCCCTGCATCATCGTCTTGTAGCAAGCAATGCCCTCAGCCTGCACCTTATCCTGTTCGGCAGGCGGATGCTTGACAATGAATCCTCCCTTGGAGCCGACAGGAACGATGACGGTGTTTTTCACCATCTGCGCCTTCATCAAGCCGAGAATTTCGTTGCGGAAATCGTCGCGGCGGTCAGACCACCGGATACCGCCGCGCGCAACCTTCCCGCCGCGCAAGTGAACGGCTTCCACGCGCGGACTGTAAACGAAAATCTCGAACAGCGGCTTCGGCAGAGGCATAAAATCGACCGCCCGGCTATCGAATTTGATCGACAGGTACGTTTTGGGCTTTCCGGCTTCGTCTCTTTGGAAAAAGTTGGTCCGCAGCGACGCGCGAACAAGGTTAAGATAACGGCGGATAATGCGGTCTTCCTCCAGCGCGTTAACCTGAGCAAGCGCGCCGGTCACATCGGCTTCGATTGCCGCAGTATTGGCGTCGCGCTCGGCGTTTCTCAAAGCCGGATTATGGCGGGTCATAAACAGAGCGCAGATCTGCCGCGCAAGATTCGGATGCGTCAGCATTGCGGAAGCTATCATTTCGTGGCTGTAAGGAATGCGGAGCTGGCGCAAATAACGCGCGAAGCACCTCAAAAGAACGACCGAACGCCAATCGAGGCCCGCGCGCAATGCGAGGCCATTGAACATATCGTTTTCAGCCTCGCCGCTCCAAACCTTGGCCAGCATTTCCTCGAACACGGGCTTGGTTTTTTCGAATGCGGCTTCGGACGGACGCGCCGGAACGCCCACGAATTCGTGAATATAGACCGGCGGCATATCCTTAAGGCGCGTTTCGTAGGGCCCGCTCATATAGTCGATCTTGAGCCCCATATTTTCAATCAACGGGAGGCTTTCGGATAATAGCAACGGGCGTTCGGGCTGCAATAGTTTAAGGCACAGCCGCCCGTTTTCCTTCTCGATGATATCGACCATCAAACGCGGATTTTTGCGCATAAGATTGAGGTTGCGAACATCCTCCAGGGCATCCGCCGGATCGATCGCGTCCTGATAGGCTTTCGGGAAGACGTCGCCGTACCGGTCCAGTTCTGCAAGAGCGGCGGCTTCTCCGTAGGATTCGACGAGCCTGTCGCGCAACCGGCTCAGCCATGTGCGGCACATTTCGCGCACTTCTGCCTCGACCTTTTCCGGGTCGGGAAATGGCGAGTCGGGCGACAAGCGGATCGTGCCAAAAGCGCGAGAAAGAAGGCTGTTGTCAATATTGGCTTGCCACGTAACCGCCGTTCCCTTGAACGTTTCTTCCAGATACTTTTGAATGCGCTTGCGCAGCGCAGAATCATAACGGTCGCGCGGCACATAGATGAGATAAGTGACATAGCGGTCAAACGGATCGCGGCGCAAGAACAGCGCGACGCGCGCGCGTTCCTGAAGCTGTAGAATGCCAAGCACATTCGAATACAACTGATCCTCAGGAATCTGAAACAGTTCGTCATGCGGATATGTGCACAGAATGTGCATCAAATTGCGCCCGTTATGGCTCTTCGGCGGGAAAGAAAGCCGCTTGACGACATTTTCGATTTTCTTGCGCAAGATCGGGACCTCGCGCGGGATTTGCCCGTATGTCTTGGAAGTGAAAAGCCCTACGAACAGGCGTTCGAAAATCACCGCGCCTTTTTCGTTAAAGCGCCGGACAAAAATCGCATCCATCGGAACCACGCGGTGCACGCGCGAGACCGCGTGCGTTTTCATGATCGACAGAACCTCGTTTCTCCGGTGATACTTCGCCAAAGCCTCGGTATGGCGCTTTTCAGTATCGCGCAAGCCACCGAACATGTGCGCGCCGGAGTCGCGCAAGACGCCAAGACCGCTGCTTTCCACAACCTTGATCGCAGAAACTGTGTCATTGTCCTCTTCAAGATCGATTTCGCGGTAGCCCAGGAACGTAAAGTTGTCTTCAATCAGCCACTGCATAAAGGCCTGAAGCTCGGCAGGATCGTCGCCAGAAGTTGATTTTGCGATCTGCTCAGGAATTTCGGGCATGGCTTCGCGCATTCTATCGAGCATTTTTGGCCAATCCGCCACCGCGGCGCGGACCTCGTCCAGCGTTGCGCGGACTTCGTTTTCGAGCGCCTTCAGCTTGGCGGCGTCGAAGCAGTGGTCAATCTGAATATGGATCAGCGAATCGAACCTGTCGCCTTCCCGCAGCTTCAAGACCGGGTGAATCACCATATGAACCGTAATGCCATTCTTTTGCAAAACGCCCGTGACTGAGTCGACAAGGAACGGCATATCGTCAGTAACAATTTCGATGACCGTATGATCGACGGTCCAACCATGGATTTCAGGCGAAGGATTGAAGACGCGCACAGACGGTTTGCCGGGCTTACGCGCTATGGCCATATTCCAAATCGACGACGCGATGCGCGCTTGGTCTTCCTTCGTGAACAAAGTGAGGTCCTCTGGGAGGACATGCTCGTAGAACGCGTCAATAAAATCTTTGGGAGCTTGCGGAGAAGAGGTTTTGGCGACGCTGGATTTAGAACTTAACCGGGAACGTTTTGCGGCTACTGACATTAAAGACCCTCTAAAAATGAGCGCGACGTATGGCCGGGACAATAGGCGCGCAGCCCCCACCGGTCAAATGAAGATAAAAGTTTCGGTGCAAGGACTTAGCCCTGCCGTTCGTTTTCTAGATGATATCTTTGAGTTTTTTCTGCGGGCGCGGGCCATAATGGCTGATAACCTCAGATGCGGCAATTGCACCAATTTTGCCACAATCTGCGAGATCGCGGCCCCAGCAAAGGCCTGAAAGAAAGCCTGCCGCAAAAAGGTCGCCTGCTCCCGTGGTATCGACCACTTTGGGAATCAAGTTCGCGGGGACCTCAAAGGTGTTGTCGCCAGAAACCACAATCGCGCCTTTTTCGCTACGCGTAATTACAGCGATATCGACGCTCGCCTTAGCAAGATGCAAAACCCCGGATAGATCCGGCGTTTGACAAAGCGCTTTGGCTTCGTTTTCATTCGCAAAAAGAATGTCAACACCATTGCGAATGAGCCCCAGAAACTCTTCGCGATGGCGCTCGACGCAAAACACGTCCGAAAGCGTCAAGGCAACTTTGCGCTTGGCCTGATGCGCAAGCTTGGCTGCCTTCACAAAAGCTTCTTGCGCCAGCAGCTTGTCGAACAAATAACCCTCAAGATATGTGATCGATGACGATTGCACCGTCTCGGCATCAATGTCTTCTGGACCGAATTCGGATGCCGCGCCGAGAAACGTGTTCATGCTCCGCTGCGCGTCGGGAGTTACCAGGATGATACAGCGGCCGGTCGCGGATTCCACCGACGGTCTTGTCGCAAAATGGATATTCTGCGCGGCAAGGTCGTGGGTAAACACGTCGCCGAATTCGTCTTTGCCGACTCGCCCAAGGTACGCACAAGAGATTCCGATGGAAGCGGCTCCGGCAATGGTATTCGCCGCAGAACCTCCGGATGACAATTCGACGGCGGGGCCTGTTTTTTCGTACAGATCGTTTGCCACGCTTTCATCGACTAGGCGCATCGAACCCTTAACTATACCATTCTTCTGCAAAAACTTATCGTCCGCAGAAACAATAATATCGACAAGAGCGTTACCTATTGCACAAAGATCATACATTTGAGATGAAAACCAGGTCAGAAGGTTAATTTTACTGCGTCGACTTTAAATCCCCGGAAGCGTTTCTCCCCGCGCAAGCGCTTCGCTGATGGGAAGAAAGGCCTCGACGATCCGGTCATATGCGGGCCTCTTGAAGGAAACGATCATTCCGGGCACGGCCCTAAGCGGAGCCCACTGCCACGCAACAAATTCAGGAGCTTCCGGCTCATCCTTGCCCGAAAGATCTATCTCGCTGTCCGCCCCCAAATACTGAAGCGCGAACCACTCCTGCTCCTGTCCTCGATATTTCCCATGAAAGACAAGCCCGTTGGCCCCATCATTGCTGATTCTGCGATTTTGAAGCCAATCCGGGAACTCATAACGCAGAAGCTCGGGCAAGCAGCCAATGATGCGCGCGTTGTTTGTGCCTATTTCTTCCCTCATCTCGCGTAGAACGGCCTTGCGAGGCTCTTCGCCTTTTTGAACGCCGCCCTGAGGCATCTGCCATGCGCCCGCGCGGTCACGCCGTTCCGCAACGAGCACAAGCCCTTCCTTGTTGAAAAGAGCCGCGCCGACGCCATGCCGATAGGGAAGTTTGTGTAAATCGAGAGGTAACATTTATTGAACCATGGAGCTTAAAGGCGCGAGGGCTATGCCGCGCTCGGGGAGTGTCTTGGCCCAAGCCTGAACGAGATTGATCATAAGCGGCGTGGCTGCGGTAATCCCGACGGCTCTCCCGCTTTGAAGCGCTGTTTTCTCAAGATTGCCAAGCGCCGCATTAATGGCCTCCGGAGCAAGGTCTGCATCGAGCCTTTGTGTCACAGATGCTACGGGAACTCCCGCGTTTCGCGCCGTCTCGGTAACGACAGCGCGCGAAACCACCCGCGAATCAAGCACCATAAGCCCCCGGTCGCGCAATACATTCAAAATCATCCCGAACTGCGCCGGATCGGCAGTCAGCTGCGAAGCAAGAGTCGTCGTAACGCCGACATACCCGGTTGCCCGCCGCAAGGTCTTCATGAGCCGCGAAAGATTTTCGCTTTTGGTCAGATTCGTCAGAAGCGAGTTAGGCCCAGGATCGCTCCTTGGATAGTCGAACGGCTCCACAGGAAGCTGAACAAGGATTTCATGCCCATCCTGTCGCGCGCGCGTTCCCCAAGCCGCAACCGCAGGAGCCTGTGAATCGAAAGACAATGTGACCGTCGGTGGCAATTGCACGATAGCCTGATCGGCCATAACGCGCGACATGCCCAAATCGCTGATGACAATAGCAATTCTTGGCCTTTTGTCCGCAAGGTTAAAAGGCCGAGCATAGACCTGCCACGGACTGAACCCCTCGTCGCTGATTCGGGGCAAGCTGCCTTCGGAAGTATCCTCCGTCACGCGCACATCAGGCGCTGGATTGAGTTTGACACTGCGGTCATTCTGATCGTTAAGCGCAGGCGCATGAACATCCGACCCAATTTCCTGCGCGCCAACAAGCCCTTTTTCTATATCGTTCCCCGGCACCGTCTCGTGAAAAGACGCCTGAGGTTTTCGGTATTGCTGCCTTTGGCCATGAATGAACGCCGGTGGAAGGACAAAAGCAGCGAAAAGAACGGCAGTAATCCCGAGTTTCAAGTTACGCGGGTACCGCGCGAGGAAAGTCTCGCGCCGCGGCGGCAACACAAAGTCATCATTGACATTTTCGGACATAAAAGCGAACCCCACACCCGAGACCGGGACTTTAGCCCCCAATCGTTTGACATGGAAGTATTTTTCCATGCCCCTGTCCAAGGATCGCTAAGGGACCACTCTTAAGCCGATGTGTCAACACACCCCTCAGAGGACGCACCGCCCTTCGCCACAGCGACCAACGCTTCACGCAAAAGCCGCCCGTGAATCGTATATCCCGCCTGAAGCACCTGAACAACAGTCCCCGCAGGCTTGCCGGGAGCATCAACCTCCGACATAACTCGGTGAAAATTGGGATCAAACGGCTTATCAAGGGAATCTAGCTTCTTAATTCCGAACTTTTCAAGAGCCGCCTGAAGTTGCCGCTCGATCGCATCCACGCCCGCGATCAAATTCTTAACAGTCGGATCGGCGCTATTCTTGGGCGCGGCGTCAAGTGCGCGATTAAAATTGTCCGAAATACCTAGCATCTCTTTTGAAAATTCGGCGATGGCGAATTTCCGGGAATCCTCACGGTCTTTTTGGGCGCGGCGTCGCGTATTTTCGGCGTCGGCCATCTCGCGCAATATGCGATCTTTCGCCTCCGCGAGCTGCTTTTCGAGCTCGGCAATGCGAGCTTCAGGCGTCACAGTGGGGGCTTCAGGCTCCTTGGCAGCTTTTTGAGCCGCTTCGGGCGCTTCCTTTTTCTTCTCGTTTTCAGCCTTTTCGGATTGCGGATCGGTCATCTCTATCCCTTTTATGTCCTTACTTCCTCGCAAGATCGGGATTTTTTAAAAAATTTCAAGGATGATTTTAGCTTCCACCCCGATATTGCACCTTCGATATTGCGCGCAAAAACTATAGCTCTTTTCTCCGGCGTATCCTAGAAACAGTTTTCACCACATTATTGTTTAACGACAATGACTGAGCCTCAAAAACTTTCTTCCTCGCGATCCGCGGGCCTTAGCGGAGATATCATCCCGCCAGGAGACAAAAGCATCTCTCACCGCAGCATCATGCTCGGCGGCCTCGCCGAAGGAACAACAACCATCCGCGGCCTTCTGGAAGGCGAAGATGTCCTGCACACCGTCACCGCGCTGCGCTCAATGGGCGCCGACATCCGAAAGGACGAAAGAGGTGTCTGGCATGTCACAGGCGTCGGCCCAAAAGGCCTTGATGCTCCTCGCGAAGTCCTTGACGTGGGCAACAGCGGCACATCCGCCCGCCTCCTCATAGGCCTCTGTGCGGGCAATCCTTTCACGGCCCATTTTACCGGTGACTCTTCGCTGCGCAAACGCCCCATGGCGCGGATCATCGAACCGCTCGCCAAAATGGGCGCGCGCTTCGAGAGCCCCGACGGTAAACTTCCGCTTTCCATAACGGGTGCACTCAACCCCACGCCCATCGTTTACACGCTCCCAGTCCCTTCGGCCCAAGTCAAATCGGCCATTCTGCTCGCAGGCCTGGGCGCGGAAGGCGTTACGACCGTTGTCGAAAAAATCCCTACCCGCGACCACTCCGAGAATATGCTGCGCAGTTTTGGCGCAACAATCTCAATCGACCGCCGTGAAGACTCCGAGATTATCTCGATCACAGGAAAGCCGAGCTTGAAAGCGCAAAACATCGCTGTCCCCTCGGACCCCAGCTCTGCGGCATTTCCTCTCGTTGCCGCGCTTTTGTGCCCGGATTCAAAAATCACGCTGCGCAACATTGGCATTAACCCACGCCGCGCCGGACTGTTCGGCGTGCTGCGCCTTATGGGCGCAAAAATTGTTGAAACGAATCCGCGCATCGAAGGGGGCGAACCTGTCGCGGACCTGATGGCTTCAACGTCCGAATTATCAGGCATCGACGTACCTCCCGAACGCGCTCCAAGCATGATAGACGAATATCCGATTCTCGCCGTCGCTGCCGCCTTCGCCAACGGGACCACCCGCATGCGGGGCCTTGGCGAACTGCGCGTTAAGGAAAGCGACCGCTTGACGCTGATGGCGCAAGGCCTGTCACGTTGTGGAATCAAGGTCGAGATCGAAGGCGACGATCTGCTTGTCCACGGCACAAGCCGTCCGCCCGCCGGAGGCGCAACCATTGAAACCTCCATGGATCACCGCATCGCCATGAGTTTTCTCGTCCTTGGCCTGCAAAGCCAACAGATGGTAACGATTGACGACGGCAGCTTTATCGCAACAAGCTTTCCCGGCTTCGCCGCTATGATGAACGGCCTCGGCGCGCATATGGCTTAATGCCGACCCTGGCCCTCTTGACCTCTAAGCCTAGACGCCCCATCCTTAAGCGATGACCGCACTGCCTCCAGAACCGCCTTCCCCTAGTTCCTCAAGCTTCGAACCCGGAGCCCCAATCTCTCGTTCTCCATTTCCGAGGATTGCTTCCATAATCTATGGCTCAATTTTGCTCGGCCTCGCAATTTCAGCCGCATGCATCGGAGCTGCCTTTGCACCGGGCCCGCTCGATCAATCTAAAAACGTGATTGTGGCCCACGGAACCCGAACGTCGGACATTGGGACGCAACTGGTTCAGGAGAAAGCTGTTTATTCTCCTTTCCTTTTCCGCATCGCGGCTTTGATCGCAGGCCCCTTGAAGGCAGGCGAATATGCGATTCCCGCAAAGGCAAGGCCGATCGACATCGCGCGAATCATGCACGAAGGAATCAGCGTCGTGCACACGTTTACCGCCGCCGAAGGACTGACCTCGACCGAAATCGTCAAGCTGCTGATGTCCGCCCCGGCTCTTTCCGGAACTATTCCTTCTGTCCCGCCTGAAGGATCGCTGCTACCCGAAACCTATCACTATACGTACAACGACAGCCGAGAAGGCATCCTTACGCGCATGCAAAAAGCCATGCGCGAAAAGATCCGCGAGCTCTGGGCGGCCCGGGACAAAGATGCGCCGATGA
This sequence comes from Alphaproteobacteria bacterium, assembly GCA_028708035.1. Lineage (GTDB taxonomy): Bacteria > Pseudomonadota > Alphaproteobacteria > UBA9219 > UBA9219 > CAIXLI01. The sequence goes on along the minus strand of JAQVZU010000004.1, from coordinate 16,298 downwards.
AATCGATCGACGAAGCCCTTGCGCTGGCCTCAATCGTCGAGAAAGAGACAGGAAAGCCCTCCGAGCGCGCAAGAATCGCAGGCGTCTTTTTTAATCGCCTGCGTCGCAACATGCGTCTGCAATCCGACCCCACAGTGATTTATGCGCTAACGAATGGCAAAACGTCCCTCAATCGCCCTCTAACGCACAACGACTTGACAACGCCCTCACCCATCAACACCTACACAAACACCGGCATCCCGCCACAGCCGATATGCAATCCCGGTCGCGCGGCCCTTGAGGCGGTCCTGCACCCCGAACGCCATAATTATCTTTACTTTGTCGCTAACGGGAGCGGCGGCCACGTTTTTTCTAGTGATCTTGAGGCCCATAACCGCAACGTTGCCTCGTGGCGCAAGATCGAAAGCGCAACGCGCCCATGACTATCGCCTCAAACCTCGCCGAAATCAGGGCGCGCATCGGAAAAGCCAAGCTGATCGCCGTCAGCAAGTTTCACCCCGAAGAAGCAGTAAGAGAAGCGCTTGATGGGGGCCAGCGCGTTTTCGGGGAAAATTATGTCAAGGAGGCGCAGGAAAAATTTCGCGACTTGCGTGCGGAATACCCGGACATCGAACTGCACCTCATCGGCCATTTACAGAAAAATAAGGCCAAAGCTGCCGTCGAAATCTTCGATGTCATCCAAACGCTTGATAGCCGTGAACTTGCGAAAGAACTTGCAAAAGCACTTCAGGAAACAGGCAAAAGACCGAGCTTCTATATCGAAGTAAAGTTTGGCGACGAACCGAAGAAAACAGGCATCGCGCCCACAGTTACAGAAATCGGAAGCCTCCTCGCCTACAGCCGCGACGTATGCGGCTTAAACGTCGTCGGCCTGATGTGCATTCCGCCAGAAGGCGAGAATCCCCAGAGCTATTTCAAAAAGCTGAAAGAGCTCGCCGATATTCTATCGTTGTCCCACATCAGCATGGGCATGAGCGGAGACTACGAAAAAGCGATTGAACGCGGCGCGACAGAAGTCCGGATAGGCACAGCCATTTTTGGGCCTCGACCAAGCCATTTCTAAAAACGTGTCCCGCCGCCCTTTGATAGTTCGCCCACAACGCTGAAAATGGACCCCATCGTCCAAGCGATAATGCCACCAACAATAGCCATGCCGACGTTACGGATCAGCACCGCCTGCCCCTTCATGGATTCCACCTGATCGCGCATCCAATCTTCTGTCACCATTTCGATAACTTGCCCCACATCGGCGCGTTCGGCCAGAATTTCAAGGTCAATGGCGATTTCCGGCGCAGGAAAGTTGGTCCCGCTAAGGCGTAAAGCTTCACCAAGGTTATGACCGCGCAAAACTCTTTGTCGCGCGGCACAGATGCGTTCACGGATCCATGGATTTCCCTCTTCTTCGAGAATCTCTAGCGAACGTTTAAGGGGTACCTGCGACCCCAGCAGAGCCGAAAGTCCCATCAAAAAACCGGACCCCTGCATAACGCGATACCAAGACCACGGCGGATACATGTCAAATTTCGATCGCATCGCCCCTCGCCAGAACGGAAGCGTTGTCGCAATCGTCCCCACTATGATGAGCAGTAAGAAGATGACCCAAAGTCCATAGGAGGCAATAAAATCAGAAAACGGCACAACCGCGCCCATGGACTCGACAACATTTTTCGGAGCATTAGCGCGCATATTGGCAATCAGATTGACGCTGAACGTCCAAATAACGAAACCGACAAGCAGGGTGATAAAGGCAGGATATCCTATAGCGTAGCTGACGGCCTCACGCATTTCTCGGCCTCGCTCCCCCATAACCTGAATAAAGCTCAATGTCCGCGCCAACGCCCCGGATTCCTCGCCCGCTCGAATCAGATACAGTTCGCCGGTCGGAACCCATCCTTCCATCGCTGTGGAAAGAGAAATACCGGCACGGTCTTTAAGAAACCATTCACGTAGCGCGATTGCCGCAGGCCGTTTTGGATATTTGCCAATTTCGGTGACGTTCTGATAAAGGCGATCAAGTGATCGCGACAATGCTTCGTTTGACCTAAGCATTCCCTCAAGCTTGCGATAAATGCGATAGCGCACCTTTCGGTTCATGCGAAACTGCCATTTTGTCAGCCGCGACTCCAGCTCCGCCAGTTTTTCTTCGATCTCTTTCATTTCATAAGTCCAAGTTTCTGTTCGACTTCAAGAAGCTCGCGAGGACGCGCAAAAATACCGAGTTCAAATTCGGCATCATCCGGAGAAACCTCACCGCCCCTGACTTTTTCCAGCCCCCGCTGCAACATGTTGATGCCATTGAGCCCCGCAGGAGATAGCCAATAGCGCTCGGCCTCGTCCTCGCGGTTGTCCTGCAAAAGGGACATCAGCTTCGCATCGGTCTCGATGATCTCCGCGCAAACGGTACGGCCTTGCCGTCCTTTGTAGCATTGAGGACAGCCTTCAGGATTGGCTAGAAAAACGTTGCTTAGGTCGGGTTCGTTCAAACAGTCCATTATTGGCTTGCCGACATTGACTTTGTTGCGGCTGGCCTCCATCACCGCAAGCCCTGCACGGACGCGTCGCGCCAGTTCGCGAATGGACGGCCCAAGTTCCGAACACGCCCGCTCAAGCGGAATGCGGCAATGCGGGCACATGCTGCGCAATAAGCGTTGGCAAGCCATGCCTCGCACGAGGTTATGATCGTAAACGATATAAGGCTCCACGCCAATATCGCGAAGACGCTTTGGTGTAGCAAGAGCCGAATAAACGTGCCCCGTTGTATAAACTTGGCGACCTGTCAACGCCAAGCGGAACGCAAATTGCGCAGTCTGCATATCGCGAACCTCGCCCAGCATCACAATATCTGGATCAAGGCGCAGTGCGCATCGCATAATTTCAACGAACGTCTTCTCGCGCTCCTCATCCTTGACGGACGCCGATACACCAATCTGGCGAGAGCCAATGACGCCGCCTTCAGGCGGATCTTCGATAAGAAGACAGTTGAGCCGCATTTCGGTTTCGACCATGCGCCTATTGAGCACGACACGCAACGTAGTGGTTTTACCCTGATTGACGGGTCCCGAAAAAATGCGCAATCCGCCAGGCGCTGCGCGAAGGCTTTGGACAACGCGCAATTGCTCTTGAGAAAACCCGAGCGAATCAACGTCGGCCATCACGAAGTTTTCGCCCCACAGATGCGCCGAATCGTAAGACAGGCGCATATCAAGATATGCGCCGCCATTAGCCAAAGGAACCCACTGGCACCGTACCGAGATAACTCCCTTCGGCAAAGTAATGACTTCCTTACCGCGCGCGTCCGAGGTCAGCATGGCGGCCTGCGGCTCCTGAAAATTCGAGGTCGCGCCAGACTGGCCTATCGAGTGGGAATACACGGCAGCAAGAAATTGATCGCCCTCGACCTGCGTCCACACATCCTGCCTGCGCAGCGAACCGTCGATGCGGAATTGCACAACCGCGCGCCCGTTGACGGACTCAATATGAATGTCGTTCGCGCCCATCTGAACGGCTTGTTCAAGGGTCGCGACAATACGGCGGCGCGCATTATTCTCGTCGTAACGCGAAGCGTTTTGGCTTCTCTCCGCATAAAGGTACGCCTGAATGATAATATTCGGGGTGACGTACTTCGGTTCATCGACCTTGTACCCCTGACGCTTGGCCGCTTGAGCCACCGACGTCACAAGTGGCGAGCGCCTGTGCGAAGCGCTGACGAGCCATAACCCGTTGTCGAACAAAGCGCAGAGATTCCGCGCCTCTTCAGGAACCTTAAGCAATCCACTTGCCGCCGTCAGAACAGAGCCTGCGAAAAGGAGGGGCAGCGAGCGCTCGTCCTCGACCTTGACGGTTTCCGTTTGGGGAATAGAAACCGGAGCAAGCGGGGCGCCCTCTTTGGAAACAGACTGCGCTTCAGCTTGCTGTGCCTCCCCGGGAGTACGAGGAATATTCTCAAGCGACGGTCGGCGTGAATCTTCGTGTCGCGGCGCTGAAGAATTCTTTGAAGCAAGAGCCGTTTTATTTTTTTTATCAGGCGCAAGAAAGGCTGGCTTGCCTAAAGCCTTAAGCTTCTTCTCCACTAGATTGGCCAAATTGAGCACGCAACATTCCTTTAGAGCGCTGGAGACGAATATAGCAGATTAACAAGCATTCCTCCCCTTCCATGGCGATCGACAATCCCCCTATCAACGCACGATGCCGTGAACTGAATCAACGTTCTTGACGCGCAACGTATAAGAGGACCTCTTTCCACCGATCTCAACGGACGAAGAGGTAATTGACCGAACATATTCGCCATCGGAAACCTTATCACCAATCCTTAAGGACTTTGTCTCTTCTCCCACTTTCATGATAGCCATATATTTGCCCGCAGCGCCTGCGATACGTTGTAACGCCGGACGGCGCGGAGAGGAAACAACGCGCTGCGGCCGCGCCGCGTTATCCCCACGATCCGCTCCAGAGCTTCCGCCAGGAACTCCAGCCGCGCCTGAACGAGGCATGGCCAAAGCGCTTGCAGGAATAGCCGCAGCTAAACTCCCGGACAAGCCGGATGCTGCTAAAGTGGAAGCGTTCTTGTTGCGATCGTTGCGAATCTTTTCGAGTTCATTCAAGCGCTTTTCAACATCAATCATCGCTTCAATGCGAGAAATCGTCTGGCGCACGCGATTAAGCTCGGAAAGAGTAGTCTCATCGGAAACGTTGTCGAGCTTTTTAACGTCGGCTTTTGCGCTTTCGATAAGCTTGTCTTCTATTTTCGCCATGCTCTTCTCAATGCTCTCCTTTGCTGCGGTTGTCGACGTAGCTGAGGCAGAAGTAAGAGCGCTGCCAGTGGCAGGAGATGCCGTCTCAGATGCAGATTGAACTGTTTTCGCAGGAGAAGAAACAGCAACAGCATCGGTCGTTGACGCAACCGGGACTGCCTCTGTGGAGGATTGGGCGCTCGCGGATGCGGACAAGCAAGCCCCGAAAACGCATAGGACCGCAGCCACAAAGCTCCTCATAGACTGGCCCGGCAAACAAAAGCTATTTGCGATTCTCATAAATGACCCCTTCGACACGCCACGAAGAGCCCGCTACGGATCCTCCTGGCTGATATGACATGTTGCTCACGATCGCCCCGGGTAAATCGCCTATATATCCGGGGAGCACTCCTGGTATTTGTGGCACATTAAGCGTAAAGGAACGCTTAACCCACGGCGCGGGGGGGGGATTCCATTCACCTTGATACCCAGGAGGCGGGGGCGGAGGCGGGTCATCCGCCGCTCGTGAAACATTTCCTGGCCAGTTCTGAAGCAGAAAACGATTTGTTATATCGTTAATATTTTTTAAACTTTCGGGTCCACGCTTCTCAAGCCCAGGAAGAGCAACCGATTGAGTAGCGCTACCCCCATCTACACTGACAGAAGCCCCTTCTGGAGGTTTGACAGAACCTGCTTCCATTACGCGCTGCCATGTCAGCGAAATAGATCTTCCGTTGCACGACATAGTGGACATTGTCCAACCGTGAATCCGCGAAGGAACAAGTTTTATCCCCTCCGCACACCCCTCAATAAGCTTAGTAACCGGCGGCTCTTTTTCCCAAACCCGGTCATACTCGGCAGGAGGCATTTGCTGCTTACCGAACGAGGTTACAGAACGCATCTGCCGGGAGCGTTCTTCCTGAATCTGCACCTGAGCAACCTTTTCTTCTTCAATCCTCGACTGCCAGTACCAGACCGAACCTAAAATGGCCAAAAAAATGGCAGACGCCGCGCCGACCAGCATTTTGACCTTGGTCGGAATAGACACCCGCTGCAGCTTGATGTCATTATTATCGTTAAGAATAAGAGTTAGAGGAATGGAGTCCGCACCCGGAATGGACCACGCTTCCGGAGCATATGTGGCTTGAAGTCCACCAAACCCGATTTCTTGTATCAAACGATCGCGCGCTTCAGTTTCTTCCGAAAAAAACAGATCGCCATCCGGAACGATTAAATCGTCCCGAACAATAATGACCACAATACCTTCCTGGAGGCGGAAGGCGCCTGCCCAAGAACCCGGAATCTGGCTCGCAAGACAAGCGGAAAGAACCGGTAGCCCCGAAGTCTGCCCCGCTTCGCCCGAGCAAAGGCCAAATTGCGGAATACGACCATTTTTAGTGCCCGGCCGCACAGCAAAGAAGTCTGCCTGCTGCCCCGGCTGAGCAGCGGCCTCTTTGGCAATTTGAGCGACCCGTCCCCTGCCGGGACTGTTTTCCCAGTAAAGGCCTACAGCATAACGATGGCGCCCGACAGAAACGACACCAGATGCCATCAGCTTTGCTCCTCAACCGCAACATCCATGACTTGGGGCGTAACGGAAATGAACATCATAAGATGATCTTCCTGACTAGAGGTGCCTCCCCCAAGAACAAAGTTTTCAGGCGTCCCCACCCCCTGCTTGCTCTGCTGCATCTTCGTTTGATCGACGCCGCCGATCACAAGGGTCTGACCACTACGCAACATCGACTGTTGAACAAAAATGCGGTTATCCGTAATGGGAAGCGAAAGAGGAACCTGAACCCCGCCTCCTTCGTCAAAGGTCGTAGCGCCCATGCTTTGAATGCCGATCAAACCAAGGGAATACTGAAGAAGAATGCGCCCGTCATCAAGCAGTCTCGGCGTCAATTGAAGTGAAAAGCCATCGTGAATCGTGGAAACAACAGGCGTAAATGTCGTAGCCGTGGTAGTCCCCGTCGCCGTAACGGCATTGACCGAAGCAATATAGGTCGTATCTGTGCCGATCCGGCGCGATACTGGCCGGTTGTTAAGCGTCGTCATTGGAAACTGAGCCACTGTCGTGGTATCGCCAACAGCCGACAAAGCCTTAAAGACCTCATTGGTCGTCGATCTTGAATTCGCTCCGTTGAGAATGGCAAGGCTAAGAGTGCCAACGCTTCCAGTCAAGCTAGAATTGGTCGGCGCAGTAGCGGATTGATACTGGATATTGTGAATCTGTCCAGATAAATGCTTAAGAAATCCGCTAAACGCAACGCCAAAATCCTCGTTCTTTCCCAAGTTAACGGTGTAAATAGAAACATTGATGGCGATTTGCCGCCCGAGCCGCCTGTTTTCCTTGGCAATGTAGTCAGCAACCGTCGCCATGATGTCAGGCGTAGTCGTAATGGTAACGGTGCCCATGGTCGGAGAAATAATCGCGCTTCCATTTCCGCCGACAATGGTATTCAAAACGCCAGAAAGTTCTTCCCAATATTTGAGATTAATTGTGGTTTTCGAGTTTTGTGTAAGGGTATTCGTCGAGGTTGAAGACGAGGAAGAGGAACCACCACTTCCGCTGCTGCTGCTCCCACTGCTGCTACTCTGGTCATCCTGCATGCCTTCGTTGATCTCGTGCGTGCCCGGCATTGCCTCGACCGAGAAAATCCGTGTTTCATAGCGCGAAATTCCAATCGAGGTGCCGTCATACCGCCAGCTGATTCCAAAAAATGCACTCATGCTATCAAGAAGCCCGGAAAGGGGGCCTTCGTAAGTCACCGGCATTTCAAGGGCGGAAGAGCCGCCCGAGGAAGCCCCCCCCGAGGAAGAGGAAGAGCTTCCCGCTCCGCCACTCCGCCCCGGAGGCGTCAAAGCGGTTATACGAACAGGAATACCCGTCTGCTGATTGATGGCATTGGCAATATCGGAAAGCGACATTGGCTCTGAAGAAACAAGCGTCACGCCGCGCGGTTCTTCATAACGAGATGGAAAAGGAATTCCTCGGTGCATCCTAAGAGCCGTATTACCATGCCAAAGCTTGTTCGTAATGGTCAAAGGATCGAATGCAACGGGATTAGGTGGATTTTGCGCAGAAGACAAAGCCTCTTTTGCCGTATCGGCTTCCTTATCGATCGTTTGACGAACTTTTTCGGTCTGATCACACGCACCGAGACTAAAACACAAACCAGCCGCCAACAAACAAACGGCCCCATGCCCGAAGACGTTCCTTGTTTGCATAATCCGCTTCCATCCCATTACCATCTCCGTTTAGTTCGTGTAGCTGTTACCGCGCACCTGAACGACCAGAACATTTTGCCCGGCGCGCTGATTAATATGTAGTTTACCAATCGGCTGCGGCCGCGCCTGATCGAAGCCCGAAAGCAAGCCGCGCACGGCATCCTCAAAAGCGCCATTGAAGTGCGCGGAAGCCTCAAGAGGGTAATCATACTCGGCGACCCACTTAAGCTCAACCCCCGCGCGGGAACACCAATCAGCCAAAACCTTGCGCAGGGTATCCCCGCGTTGAGCGCTCCAGCCATCATAGGCCGGAACATTGGCCTGCCGCTCCGAAGGCATAGGCAATGCCAGGAAATGACCGGACTCCTGCGTTTTAGTCGGCTGAAGCGCTGGCGCCAAAGGCACTGGCGTCGGCGTCAGCGCCGAAGCAGAAGCTGGGGCTGGCGCAGCGGCCACACGCGCCACAGTGACGATACCGCCCTGCTCGCGGTAATCGAGCCCAACAGGAGCAAGCATCGCCTTAAGCGTCTCGCCCCACGGCTTGCCGCCTTTATAAGAAACCTGCGTATCCTTATCGACCCCCTGATCGATCGAGAAGCCGCGGTCGGCAGGCAAAACCTGGCGCAACGCAAGCGCCAGAGGCACGCGCGACGCAAACCCATGAACGACCTCTTGCGAAGGAGCCGGAGCACTGATTTTCTCGGTAGAAAGGTCGATCTTCCCGCTTGGCTTCGCGACAGCCGCAGTCGGCTGAAGAGCCTTCGAGACAGAAAGGGTCGTAAGCCCCGCCTCGCTTGAAGCATTGACAGCAGCGGAAGACGGTGCCGAAGGCGCGGGCAAGGATGTTACATTAACCACTCCTTCCCTAGGAAGAAGCGATGCCGGAGAAGACGGCGCGGCCACCGTTGCCGGAGCGACCGCTTGCGATACCGTTGCCACGCCTTCCGAAGGTGCAGCCATCGCAGGTTGATGCGCGCGAACAGGGTCACCCGTTATAATTAGAGGCGAAATATATTCGGGCTTGCCTGAATATCCGCTGCTTTTTGTTGTTGAGGGAAGCGATGGCGAGATGATCTGAACGGCGCCTGCATCCGTGCGATCCTCCCACTGGAAACCTGCGTGTGCAGAAGTTGAAGAAAGAACGACGCCCAGTGCGAGAGTCCAGGCGCCGCAGTACGGGAAAAACGCTTTTTGGGGCATGATTATTACTCTTTGATCTCTGAATAAATCGGGAGTGATTCGCAAAGGACCTTGTGATTCGCGCGATACTATATTGGGAAAGGAACAAGGGCAACATGGGAAATGAAACAATGTCTTGGAAAGATATAGAAGTGATATTCTTGCAAGGCATCGTTTCGGATGCGCACGCATATTGTTTTTTCCTTCGCCAATCCGTAAATTCGGCTCGACGCCTCTTCGCGCTTCCTTATTGTTACCGTAGTCTTGAGCTAGACTTTCGGTCCTTTGACCTGAAAAGGTTTTCGTTTTCACGCCAAAATGAAGAACAGCATGAGAGCACGATTTCTAAAAAATGTTTGGCACTTCAAGGAACAGGGACAGTAAAATGAAGAAAATCAGCTTGTTACTTTTCGGTCTGATCTTCGTGGCGGCCCTTGTGGCCCAAAGTCCGGCAGGATACGCCAAACCTGCGTCGAACACGCCTCCCGTGGCGAAGGAAGAAGCCCAGAAATCCACCCCTGCGCCCGCCTCAAGCCAAGCCCCCACACCAGCGGCAGCCCCCCAGCCCTTGGCAACCTTGGGCCAAACGCTTCAAACTCTGGTAAACTCAGCCACAGTTCAACCTTCGGCGCCAGGAACCGATGCTGCCGCTGGATCTACGCCAGCCCCGGCACAACCGTCAGAAACAGATGACCTTGCCGGACAAATCTCTGATACATTTTCGATAGGCATCATCAACGCCATCACCAAAATCTCCGATGCCGTCAAAGCAAACAGCGTGGCCTTAAAAGCGCATGCATCGTTTTTCCCCGACCTGAGCGAATGGCTTAACCTTCAGGCCAAAGACGCGAGACGCGCAGCCCTATGGAGTTCGATCGCTGACGATCTCATCATCATCGTCTTCCCGCCGCTTTTGATCGGCGTGGCTTTTGTTTTTTTCTTTATTCCGCTGCGAAACCGGCTCAAAAGCCACCGCCCCGACACGCTCCTGCGCCGAGCGTTGCTCATAGTGGGACTCTTTTTCCTAAGGATGATTCCATGCCTGATTTTTACAGGCGTTTCTCTTTTGCTTCTCGAACAAAACGAGCCGCACCGCTTCCAGAGGTATGTCATCGTCAATCTGATATACGCGCTGGCTTTCGGCTACACCTTGCGCCAGATACTGCGCGCAATTTTCTCGCCGACCACCACGCATCTTCGAACGCTTCCGCTTGCGACCCGGCAAGCAGTTTCAGGTTTTCGCTGGCTAAGCTTCTTCTCGCTAGCCATTGTGTACAGTTATTTTGCCATCAATGTCGCCGCAGCGGTGCGCGTGCCGTCGAGCGTTACAGCCGTGTACGAATATGCACTTGCAATGCTCCTCACTATCGTGGCGATCATTGGAATATTCCGTTCCAGGCCCGTGGTGGCGACGATGCTGCGCGGCAAGGTCGAGGAGGAAGAAAAAACCCCGCTACGGACTGCGCGCCTCTGGCTTGCGCGGCACTGGCACAGCCTCGCGACGGCCTATCTCGTCATAAGCCTTGCGGTAATGCTGATCGGCGTCGAAAACAGCTTTGCGCTGATGTTGCGCGGAACCGTCCTAAGCCTTTTAATTGCGGGAGCGGCGCGCTTCGGCTTTATCGCGATAGATAAATGGAAATCCTCAAAGACAGGAGCGCTTCCGCTTCACCGTCAATTTCTTTCCTTTCTTTTGCGCACGACTATCTGGATCGCAGTAGCCGCCGGTCTCACGGCCACTTGGGGAGTCAATATAGGCGCGCTATTCGCGAGGCCCGCAGGCCAGAAGATTCTCGGGGCGCTGGTTTCGGTCGGCATCACATTGCTGGCGCTGACCGTCGTTTACGAGATGATCCACTGCTCGATTGAGCGCTATCTGAACCGCCGCGACAAAGAAACCAAAACTCTCGTGGCCTCGGCACGTGCACGAACGCTGCTGCCGATGCTGCGCACATCGATCTTCTTTTTCTTCGCGACGATTGGACTGCTGATGTCGCTGTCGGCAATAGGCGTGAACATAGCGCCGTTGCTTGCCGGCGCCGGGGTTCTCGGCGTAGCCATCGGCTTCGGTTCGCAAAGTCTTGTCAAAGACTTTTTAACCGGCCTGTTTATCGTGGCAGAAAACACAATTGCGGTCGGAGACGTGGTTCGCATTGGAGACTTCAGCGGAACGGTCGAAGAGTTAAGCATCCGAACATTGCGTTTGCGCGACATGGACGGATCTCTCCATATCCTGCCGTTTAGCGAAGCGCTCAAGATAACGAATATGACGCGAAGCTTTTCATTCGCGCTCGTTGACGTGGGGGTCGCCTACGACAGCGACCTTGAACGGGTGATGAGCATCATTCGTGAAGTCGGAGCGGATATACAGGAAGATCCCGTCTTCAAACGTGTAATTCTCGAACCGATTGAAATCTTGGGAGTCCAGGAACTCGGCGCATCGTCGATCACTATTCGCGCCAGAATGCGCACGCGTCCCGGAAAGCAGTGGGATGTACGACGGCTTTTGCTGTTAAGGATTAAGCAACGTTTCGACCGGGAAAGCATCGAAATTCCATTTCCAACGGTCACCCAAATTCTCAAAACGAACGGCAACAAATAGACCTGGCGCGAGGACAAATCCACGTTTGGTTAATTGGGTTTTCGCGCCAAAGCGCGCCAAACCAGCCTGCAACTTATTGGAAATAAAGAAAAATTTTTATTAATAATAATCTTGTTAATGAAGTTTACCATTAATTATGTTTTGTGCTAGTGTCCGATCTGGAATGAATCTGGCCTTTAACCAATATGAGGCAATGCTATGCGTGTGCTGCTTGTTGAAGACGACACCTCAGTTGCCAAAAGCATAGAACTGATGCTCCAGGCGGAGGGATTTATCGTCGACGCAACCGATTTGGGCGAAGATGGTTTAGAAATCGGGAAAATCTACGATTACGACATCATCATTTTGGACCTGATGCTCCCCGACATTGACGGATACGAAGTTCTCCGCCGCCTGCGCGCCGCGCGGGTCACGACTCCGATCCTGATTCTCTCCGGTCTTTCGGAACTTGACAACAAGATCAAAGGGCTTGGTTTTGGCGCAGATGATTACTTAACAAAACCTTTTGACCGCCGTGAACTTGTGGCACGCATCCACGCAATTATTCGCCGTAGCAAAGGCCACTCCGACAGCGTGATCCGCACGGGCAAGCTTATCGTCAACCTCGACACGCGCACCGTCGAAGTCGGCGGAGCGCCGCTGCATCTGACCGGTAAGGAATACGGCATTCTCGAACTGCTTTCGCTTCGCAAGGGCACGACGTTAACCAAGGAAATGTTCCTGAACCACCTATACGGCGGTATGGACGAACCCGAATTAAAAATCATTGATGTGTTCGTTTGCAAGCTGCGCAAGAAACTCGCGACAGCGGCGAGCGGTGACAATTACATAGAAACGGTCTGGGGCCGTGGCTATGTTCTGCGCGACCCGCAAGGCACAGATGTCGCCCACCCGACAACAGCAAAAACAGCCTAAAGTAAAAAGAAGATCCGGATCTGTTAGAACACAATTTGTCCAAATAGCCCCCTCGCCATCCCTGCGTAGGCGGGGGCCTTATTTGTTTTCCTTCCAAGAAAACAAACGTCCCCTTTTTAAAACCACCCACCCTCGTCATTCCCGCGATTGGCAACATTCGTCATTCCCGCGAACGCGGGAATCCATCGCTCGCGATAGCGAGCATAAGAGTCTGCCTGCTCTCGATTTATTAGTAACAGCATATCCCACAATTATCCCCCGTCATCCCCGCGTAGGCGGGGATCCCATTTTCTTCTTTTCTTGACCCAACAACACAAAAAGCCTTCCCCATCATACCCTTATCCAATCCGCCCCTCATCTTTTCACAAAAAAGAAAAACCCCGCAATGAATCATGAAATATCCCTTGACATCCCACTCATCATAGCGTATGTATCCCACTCGCGCAGCTCGGTGGTCGAGCCGCGTATTGGAGTGGGAGGGAAAGGGTGCGCACGATGACTTGGGGTTGACGAAGAACTTAAGAGACACCTATGTCTTCTCATGCCGTTCCTTGAGCGCTCTCTGCGAGACCCGCAGCTCCTCTCAAGGCAAAGGTCGTGAGGCGAAAGTGGCGCTCGATGCGCTGCACTGCGTCCGAGGCAGGGTAAAAATGAATAGCCTCATTAATCAAATCTCGCGCAGCCCTGAGCCCGGCCAAACCTCCCAAAGCCCTCAACCTCAGGGCAAGCGCCGCTATGAAAGGCAAGGCTCAAGAAACGCAGTTTTTGCCCCAAAGAATATGATCTTCCCTTTTTCCATTTATTTGCAGATATGCTTTGGCATAGCCCTCTTGCTCGAATCCGCAGTGGCGCAAGACCGCCTTGCTCGGTTCGTTCGTCGGCAAGCAGCTCGCTTCGATGCGCTGAAGCTTGAGCGTTGAAAAAGCAAAATCGCAGATAAGACCCAGCGCTTCGGTCATAAGGCCCTGATTAGCATATGGTTTTCCAATCCAGTAACCCACCGTTCCCTTTTGCGCGGCGGCGTAAAGAATGTCGCCAAGCGTGATGCCCCCGACAAGGGTGGCAGGACGGTCACCGCTGCGCAGAAAAATTCCGAACGCGTAAGCATGGCCGCTACGCCAATCGCGCCAATGTCTGCGCAACAAAGAGCAATAGTAGCCATAGGTCAGCGCATGGCTTGGCCATTTCGGCTCCCACGGCTCCAGATAGGCGCGGCTCAGTTCGCGCAATGAGTGCCATGCATTCCAGTCTTCGACATCGAACATGCGTAGCGTTACGTTGGGACCCGCAAGATGCGTGTCAAGCGGGGGACGCTCACGACGAGGCGGCATTTGAAAAAGAGAGATAAACAGGTCAATCATGCGCGAAGTCTTGCCGAAATATGTTTGTAATCTTCGAGTTTCTCCAGCGGGCCAAGCGCCGTTAAAATCAATTTCGGAGAGAAAAGCTTTTGCGCCGCTTCCTTGACGTCTTCCTGCGTGATCGAAAGCAGGCGTTGCAAGATTTCTTCCGGCGGAATCGGCTTGCCATAGGCAAGGATCTGATTTCCGACAACTTCGGCGCGACGCATGACACTTTCTTTGCCCATCAAAAGATCCGCGCGGACTTGAGCCTTGGCGCGAGCCAATTCGCCCGCCGTTACGTTCTTTTTCATGTCGTTCACTTCGTTGCAAACAACCGGGATCAGCTCTTGCAGGCGCTGAGGATCGGTTCCGGCATAGATCTGAAAAATTCCCGCGTCGCTAAACCCCGCATGCGCGGAGCTTATGGTGTAGACGAGGCCTCTTTTCTCGCGGACTTTTTGAAACAACCGTGACGACGCGCTGCCGCCCAGTATCAGCGAAAGGATTTGCGCGGCGTAATAAGGACGCTTGGCATGATAGCCGGGGCCCGCAAAACCAAGGATCAGGTGGACCTGTTCGATTTCCTTTGGCGATAATTGCGCGCCAAAAGCGATGCGGGCTTTTTCGCTGAGCGGCTTTTTGCCTTTTGGAAGCGATTTGAAGCGTTTTTGAACCATCCTGAGAAAAGCTTCATGCGTGATCTTGCCTGCGGCGACGAGCACCATGTTGGCCCCGACATAGTAGCGCCGGACGTAATCGAGAAGCGCAACGCGAGGAAGCTTGGCAATGACATCGGCGGTGCCAAGGATCGAGCGGCCTATCTTTTGATCGGGCAATGCGAGCTTGTGCATAAGATCGAAGGTGTAGTCTTCCGGCGAGTCCAGATCTCGGCCTATTTCCTGAATCACGACAAGGCGTTCGCGGTCCAATTCTTTCGGAAGGAAAAGCGAATTACGCAGCATATCGGCGATAATATCGACCGCCGTTTCGGAATCTTCAGGCAGAACGCGGGCATAATAAGCCGTAGCTTCCCGCGAGGTATGGGCATTGATTTCACCGCCCTTGTTTTCGATCGCCGAGGACAGCGCATAGGACGAGCGCGTCTTGGTGCCCTTAAACATCATGTGTTCGACAAGATGCGCAACGCCGTTCGCTTTCCATGGTTCGTGGCGCGTGCCCACGCCTACCCATGCGCCCGCAACGACGCTTTCCGCGTCTGGCATGGTATCGGTGACGACTCTTAATCCGTTATCGAGTTCTGTTACTTCTATGGTCATGCTTTCTTTCGCTTTTCTATGTAAGTTTCAATAATGGCCGCGTCGGCGCGAAAAGCCTCTGGTGTCATGCGACCCATTTCAAAGAAACGCGCGAGGATGTTGTTGCTGTTACTGTCAACCACAAGCTTATCGACAGGAAGTCCGCATTTCATGGCTGCATATCCCGCGAAGATGTTCCCAAAGTTGCCTGTAGGAACGACGAAGGTCGGCTTGCCCTCAAATTTTATCGCCGCCATGAAATAGTACACGATCTGGGCAAGGATGCGCAGTAGATTGATCGAATTGACCCTTGTCAGATTCCAATCTTTTCTACGCCCTGGATTGGCAGACAGCTTTTTTACGATTTTTTGACAATCGTCAAAAGCACCATCGATAGCAAGCGCGTTGGTGGCAGCGGAGCCTCGCGTGCTGCGAAAGAGCATGATTTTACACTTCCATAGGCTCGGTTGCGGCGTCGAGCCCTGCGGGATCGTCCACTTTGGAGCGCAGGGCCGCGTTTACGCGCTTGTGATAAGCGTTGATCCATTCGATCTCGGCTGGAACCAGCAGGCTTGAGTCAATCAGGTGCTTGTCAAGAGGAACAAGGGTGAGCGATTCAAAGCCTAACGTTTTGTTCTCATAGCCTTCACATTCGACAACGGCCATAACGTTTTCGATGCGGATGCCGTAGGCGCCCTCTTTATAATATCCCGGCTCATTGGAGAGGACCATGCCCGGTTGAAGTTGCGTGCGGTTCCTTCTTGAAATTCCTTGAGGGCCTTCGTGGACGCTTAGATATGAGCCTACGCCATGGCCTGTGCCGTGACTGTAATCCAGCCCTGCGGACCAGAGATATTGGCGCGCAAGAACTTCCAGGTCCGCGCCGGTTATTCCTTGCGGGAAGCAGATGGAGGCAAGCGCGATGTGGCCTTTGAGAACACGCGTGAAGTTCTGTTGCATTTCGATGGTCGGCGCGCCGAGCGCGATCGTGCGCGTAACGTCCGTGGTGCCATCAAGATACTGGCCCCCGCTGTCAAGAAGA
>JAQVZU010000062.1 GCA_028708035.1 Alphaproteobacteria bacterium | reverse complement strand
TTCTGTGCGGGGAAGACAAGGAACCGTCCGGCCCGGTCCCTGAGGCAAAAATCCTCGAAGTCGAACACCGCGAATTCATGAAGCTTGAGCACACCGCCGAAACTGCCGCACGCATCGAGCACATGCTGAAAACCGGCAAAGCCTTAAGGAATTAAAATATGAAAACCACCAAAATCAAATTCGTCATTCCCGCGAAAGCGGGAATCCATCGCCGCGCGTCTGCGCGGCATAAAATTTGCGGCAGAAGATACAAGACAAATGCGCGGGCAATAGGAGAACAACAATAATGCCGACATATAAAGCCCCGCTCGAAGACATCCGCTTCATCCTGAGCGACGTTGTCGATACATCCTCTCTTCCCGGCATGACGGAAGCGGCGACATCTCCCGTCTTGAACCGCGCCGCTGAGTTCTGCGAAAAAGTTCTGTTTCCGTTAAACGCTTCCGGCGATATCGAAGGCTGCCACTTTGAAAGCGGCAGGATTACTGCGCCCAAAGGTTTTGTCGAAGCCTACCGGGAATTCCGTGAAGGAGGCTGGTCCGGCATGTCGTGCGCCAAGGAGTGCGGCGGGCAGGGCTTTCCCCTATTGCTTGAATTCGTCGTCGGCGAGATGATCGGCAGCGCGAACATGGCCTTTAGCCTCTACCCGATGCTGTCGCACGCCGCGTACAAAACTATCGAGAAGTACGCCGATGAAAACTTGAAAAGGGCCTATTTGCCAAAACTTGTCGATGGTTCATGGACTGGCACAATGTGCATGACCGAGCCTCAGGCTGGAAGCGATCTCGGCCTTATCGAGGCCAAGGCCGAACCTCAGCCGGATGGCTCCTATAAGATAACCGGAGAAAAGATATTCATCACTGCGGGCGAGCATGACCTGTGCGACAATATTGTCCACTTGGTTCTCGCGCGTCTCCCAAACGCGCTTCCGGGCGTAAGGGGCATCAGCCTTTTTCTCGTTCCCAAAATTTTCCCGGAATCGGGCGCACGCAACAGCGTCATCTGCGAGAAGCTTGAAGACACCATGGGCATTCGCGCATCCGCCGTGTGCTCACTAAAATTCGACGGAGCGACCGGCTGGCTGATAGGAGAGCCGGGCAGGGGCGTTCGGGCTATGTTTACGATGGTCAACGAAACACGCATGATGGTCGGCCTTCAGGGCATCGGCATGGCGGAAGTCGCTTATCAAAACGCGGCGGCCTATGCCAAAAAGCGCCATCAAATGCGCGCGATCACCGGCACAAAGAAACCCGGCGCACCCGCCGACCCGATCATCGTCCATCCGGATGTGCGCCAAAAGCTGTTAACGATGAAGTCTCTTGTCGAAGGCTGTCGCGCCCTCGCCATCTGGGTAGGGCGCGAGTTCGACGTTTCGATCAGAGGAGCCGATCCGAAAAAGAAAGCCGCCGCGACGGATTTTGTGGCTCTTATGATCCCAATCATCAAGGCCTTCGGAACCGACATGGGTTTCGACGCCGCGAACGCAGCGCTCCAGATATTCGGAGGCCATGGTTATATGCGCGACAATGGCATTGAGCAGTTCGTCCGCGACGTGCGCGTAGCCCAGATTTACGAGGGAACCAATGGCATTCAGGCGCTGGACCTCGTCATGCGCAAAATGACCGAGGACTATGGCCGCTTGCTCCGCACCTTCTTCCATCCGGTCGCGCGCTTCCTTGCCGAGGAAAAAGACAACAAATCTCTCGCTGGCTTCCGCGCTGCATTTCTGAGCGCCTTCAATAAACTCCAAATGGCGTCGCTTTATATCAACACCCGCATGCCTGCGAATACGGACGAAGCAGGCACGGGGGCCGCCGATTACTTACGCATTTTCGCCTATGTCGCCATCGGCTTCCTGTGGCTCAAGATGGCGAAAGCGGCTGCCTCAAAGATAGCGCAAGGAGGAGAGCGCGCGGCGTTTTACGAGGCAAAGCTGAAAACGGCTGATTTTTACTTCAGCCGCATCCTCCCTCAGGTTCATGGCCACTACCGCGCCCTCATTACCGGAGCGAAGCCTATCATGGACTTTCCTGCCGAAGCTTTTTAGGCATGGAACCTTGAAGTATTTGTTTTTATTGACAAAAGTTTTTAAAGCAATTCCATCTAGGCCTGAGAATGAAATTAAATCATAACTTGATTGCCATGTTTTTCTGGAAATATGGTTAAACGTACCTGAATCGAAATGAATCGTTTTTCAGGTCGCTTTGTGCTAGCAAAACCGCATGAAAACAGCCAGAAAACAACGCCCATTAACATCTGTGCCAGGCCCCGCGCCGACGCAAAAAATTCCCTGTGCGACCGCCAAGCATACGCAGGTATGTTGGAAGCGAAAGGTTTCCGGAGTTGTTCTGATCGTTTTTGCGGTCCTTTTGGGTGCCGCGCTTATTCCTTCTCCCGCTGCAAAGCCGGAAAAAAAACCGGTTGAGCCAGACATGGCGGAAGAACCTTTTGACATCATTCTCAGTGGGACTGAACAGAGCGAAGAGCCGCAAGACTACGCTGTCGTTTCCGAAAAAAGCAAAAAAAGAGCGCGCGGTTTCGAGGTAACCATCGAAGGCGAAAAGGAAATAGAACGCGCCGATCTCGATACGGAAGCAAAGGAGCATGCCGAGAAGGCTTATGAATACATGCAAAAGGGCGATATGACTCGTGCGCTCCAATTCGAAGCCCGTGCCGTTGCGCTTGCGCCGAATAATATGGTCTACCGCCTCCAGTTGGCGATCATGAACGATCGTCTCTCTAATGCCGATAAAGCACTGGATTTATATCGGCAGGTTGTCGAAGCCTACGAGGAAAACAAAAGGGTCTTGCCCCCCGGTACCGACATCGAAAGCATCCGCAATCGAATGGATTTTCTCGCCGGTCCCTAGCGGTTTGTCAGGCCGCGAGAAAAGAGTACTCGTCATCCGAAGGAGCAGGAAGCTCCATAACAGCAACCCAGCGTTGTTCTAGGGGGAGATAATCATTGCCTCTAATGTTCTCGTAACGCTCCATCCGCTCAATCAAATCCTGAACCGCAGATTCCCCATGACGCATAATAAACTCGTGAAAATCAAGCATATACATCCTCAAAAAAAGCGCACCACTAATGTTTGAAAAATGTACAGCATATCGACACGAAAGCAATAAAAAACGCTGCAGCGGAGCCGGAATTTAATCTCTTGAAAGTCGCCTTAAAAGTGTCACATTTGGACGTAGTGTTAGGTTAATTTCATTCCCTACCCAGAACGAGGTCCCTGATGAAGATTCCAGTCTTTTTGGGCAAGGTTATTGCCGTTTTCTTTGTGGTTGCGTTGCTGTCTCCTGGCATCGCGGTAGCGCGAAGCGGACCTCCGGGGTTCGCCGATCTGGCGGAGAAACTTCTGCCTGCGGTCGTCAACATTTCTACATCACAGACAATCACGGCAAAGGATTCACTCGACGGACTTCCGGATTTACAATTTCCACCGGGGTCGCCGTTTGAAGAGCTATTCAAGGATCTTAAAAAGCAGCAGCGCGGCGAAGAAAAAGTTCGCAAGCACAAGGCTACAGCGTTGGGATCAGGGTTTATTATCGATCCCACCGGATACATTGTGACCAACAATCACGTTATCGACGGGGCTGACGAGATCAACGTCATTCTACAGGACGATACCAATTTGTCGGCCAAAGTGATCGGCAGCGACAAAAAAACAGATCTGGCCCTGCTGAAAGTCGAGCCGAAGAAGCCATTAACTGCTGTTTCATTTGGCGACAGTAACAAATTGAGGATTGGCGACTGGATTTTGGCCATCGGCAATCCTTATGGATTCGGTGGGTCCGTGACGGCTGGGATTATTTCGGCCCGGGCGCGGAACATCAACACGGGGCCGTATGACGAATATCTCCAGACCGATGCGCCGATTAATCGCGGCAACTCCGGCGGGCCGATGTTCGACATGGACGGGAACGTCGTGGGCGTGAACACCGCGATTATTTCTCCGACAGGTGGATCGGTAGGACTGGCGTTTGCCATTCCTTCGTCACTGGCCAAAAATATCATCGAGCAGCTTAAGACCAAAGGACACATCAGGCGCGGCTGGCTGGGCGTTCGCATTCAGACCGTGACGCAGGATATTGCGGATGGGCTTGGTCTGCCTTCGACCAAGGGCGCCTTGGTTTCGAGCGTGACGGCGGACGGGCCCGCGGGCAAAGGCGGCATTCAGGCTGGGGACGTGATCCTGAGTTTCGACGGGAAGGAGGTGCCTGAGATGCACCGCCTTCCGCTGATCGTGGCCGAGACGGATGTCGATAAGGTTGTCGATGTCGTGGTCTTCCGCAAAGGAAAAAACATGACCGTTAAAGTAAAAGTCGGCGAGCTTTCATCAAAGGACACTGCTGATGAAGAAGCGGGAACAAGCGAGCACGTTCCGAACGTTCCGGTTGGGGCCGAGAAAGTCGAAGATCTCGGCTTAACCGTCGCTCCTTTGACGTCCGCTTTGCGCACGCGCTTCGATATCAAGAAGGACGTGACTGGCGTGGTTGTGACTTCGGTTGTTCCCGACGGCGTTGCGGCCGAACAAGGGGTCGATGTCGGTGATGTAATCAGCGAGGCCGCTCAGCAGGAGATCAAGTCCGGCAAAGATCTCAGCGAAAAGGCCAAGCAGGCCAAGAAGGATAACAAGCCGCTGCTTCTTCTTATCAACAGAAAGGACGAATTGCAGTTTGTGGCAATTTCGTTTGGGAAGAAGAAGTAGTAGATTTCCTCTGTCGTACAGAACCGCGCGCCTGGAAACAGGGGCGCGGTTTTGATCGGCGTTTGCTGATATTGGTAAATGTTCTTGTAGCGCTTTCGGAGTAGGAGCCGCAGATGGCATTTGTTAACGAGAATTATTTCAAGCTTTCTCCCAGTTATCTTTTTGCAGAAATTTCCAGGCGCGTTGAGACCTATCGAAAAGAACATCCGGAAAAGGCGGCGTCCATCATCCGGTGCGGGATCGGCGACGTGACAGAGCCGTTGCCTCAGGCATGCATCAAAGCTTTGCACAAGGCAGTGGACGAAATGGCTGTTCGCGAGACGTTTCGCGGATATGGGCCGGACTATGGTTATGAGTTCGTGCGGCACGCCATTGCCGGGGAATATCGTGAACGCGGTATGACAATCGCGGATGACGAAATTTTTCTTTCGGACGGAAGCAAGTGCGATTGCGCGAATATTCTGGACATCCTTGGCGGCGGAAACCGAATCTTGATCGCCGATCCGGTTTATCCCGTCTACAACGACACAAACGTTATGGCGGGGAATTCGGACGTTTCGTTTCTTGAAGGAACGGATGAGAACGGATTTGTCCCGCCGCCGCCGGGCACGGCTGCAGACGTGATTTATTTGTGTTTTCCGAATAATCCGACGGGCGCGGTAGCGACGCGCGAACAACTGGCCGCGTGGGTCGCCTATGCGCGGAAGAACGATGCGCTGATTTTGTTCGATGCTGCCTATGAAGCCTATATCCGCACAGCGGGCATTCCGCATTCAATTTTTGAAATTCCGGGAGCTTCCGAATGCGCGATTGAGATGCGCAGCTTTTCGAAGAACGGCGGGTTTACGGGACTCCGTTGCGGGTTTGTGACGATACCGAAGACGGCGCTCGGAAAACGAAAGAATGGAACGCTCGAAGCCTTTCATCCGCTCTGGGCGCGGCGGCAGTCGACCAAATTTAACGGCGTTTCATATCCGGTTCAGCGCGCGGCTGAAGCTCTCTATAGCGAAGAGGGCAGGGCCCAAGTTAAAGACCTGACCGATTTCTATATGCGGAACGCGAAGCTGCTTCGCGAGGCGCTCGATAAATGCGAATGGCAGTATATCGGCGGCGTCGATGCGCCTTACCTGTGGGTGAAGTGCCTTCCGGGAAAGACGAGTTGGGATATGTTTTCATTCCTTCTTGAGAACGTCTGCATTGTTTCTACCCCTGGCAGCGGATTTGGCAAAATGGGCGAGGGGTACTTCCGCCTGTCATGTTTCAATAGCCGCGCTAACATCGAAGAGGTTTGCAGAAGGCTATCGACTTTGAAGGTGGCTTGATTGGATTAGCGTCTGGCGCGACAGGGCACGCCAATAGCTTTTTACCCTGCCTTGGTCGCAGTGCAGCGCATCGAGCGCCACTTTCGCCTCACGACCTTTGCCTTAAGAGGAGCTGCGGGTCTCGCAGAGAGCGCTCAAGGAACGGCATGAGGAGACATAGATGTCTCTTAAGTTCTTCGTCAGATCCAAGTCATCGTGCGCACCCTTTCTCTCCCGTCCCTATGCGCGGCTCGACCACCGAGCTGCGCGAGTGGGATATATACTCTATGATGAATGGGATGTCAAGGGATATTTCATAATTTGTTGGGGGTTTTTTCTTTTGCGGGCGGTTTGGACTAAAAGTCTGATAGGGAAGGTTTTTTGTGTTGTGGGGTCAAGAAAAAGAAGAAAATGGGATCTCCGCCTGCGCGGGGATGACGGGGATTATTGTGGGGGATGGTGTTACTAAAAAATCGAGAGCCGTCAGACTCTTATGCTCGCTATCGCGAGCGATAGATTCCCGCATTCGCGGGAATGACGAAAGTTGCTAATCATGGAAATGACGAATGCCAATCGCGGGGATGACGGGGATTATTGTGGGGGATGGTGTTACTAAAAAATCGAGAGTGGTTATTGCGGAACTCCCCCTCCCCTAACCCCTCCCGCGGGGGGAGGGGAATTTCATTCTTTGCGCTTCAGCCTTTGCCTTGATGCCGGAAAAAACGTCCCCAGGACGTTTTTCTTTCTCTGCATCAAGCCCCGCGGGGGGAGGGGAATTTCATTCTTTGCGCTTCAGCCTTTGGCCCTCCCCGCCTGCGCGGGGATGACGGAAGTATTTAGCCTGAGTTAACCAGTTGATTTTTCGTTGTCCTTCCGGTTTAATCCGGCATTCGCGTATGGAAATTTTTTTTGATGCTTTCCCGACTCGTCATTCATGATGTCGTGCTGATCGAAAAGCTGAGCTTGCCGCTCGAAAAAGGCCTTAATGTGTTCACTGGAGAAACAGGCGCGGGCAAGTCCATCGTGCTCGACGCGCTTGGTTTGGCTCTTGGCGGTCGCGGAGATGCCGCGCTGGTGCGCGCCGGGGCTGCGCAGGCCTCCGTTGCCGCAGAATTCCACCTTGAGGATAACCATAAAGCCTTCGTCCTCGCGGAAGAGCAAGGACTGGACGCTGAAAACCCGGTCATCCTGCGCCGCGTCATCGGCAAGGACGGTAAAAGCAGGGCTTTCTTTAACGATCAGCCGATTGGCGTGGGGTTGCTCAGGAAATTCGGAGAATCCCTTCTCGAAGTTCATGGCCAGTTCGATACCCACGGCCTTTTCAATACTTCCCTGCATAGAGAATTGCTCGATGCCTTTGCAAGGCTTGAGAGTTTGCATAGCAAGACCGCCACTGCCTGCCGCGAATGGAAAGAGGCTGTCGAAAAAGCCCGCGAGGCCGAAGCGGCGCGCGACAGAGCCAAAAACGAAGAGGACTATCTTCGTGCGGCGGTTCTTGAGCTTCAAGACCTTGCCCCCGAGCCCGGAGAGGCCGACTCTCTTGCCGACAAGCGCACTGAGCTTCAGCACCGCGAAAAAATCCTTGAAGCGCTTGCGGTTGCCACCCAGCTCATGGATGGCGAACGCGGCGCAGTGTCCTCGCTCTCGCAAGCGGGAAGAGCGGTCGCCCGCGTTTCAGATAAATCCCCAGGAATCCCCGAGATCCTTTCAGCCATTGACCGCGCTCTTAACGAGGCCTCCGAGGCCAGCCTCCAGCTTTCGCGTTTCTCCGCCTCGCTTGATTCCCGCGCGGATGGTTTGCAGGCTATCGAAGAGCGCCTCTTTGCTCTCCGCGCCGCCGCACGCAAACATAATGTCCAGATCGACCAGCTTCCTGAAGTCTTGGGCAACCTTTCAGCCCGCCTTGCTCTTCTTACCAACGAAGGAGAGCAGGTGGGTAAACGTGCAGAAGATGCCGCCCGAGCCCGCCATGCGTATATCAAGCTCGCGGAAGACCTGAGTGCGAAGCGCAAAGCGGCAGCGGTTAAACTTGAAAGAGAGGTTAATCGGGAATTGCCGCCCCTCAAACTTGAGCGCGCGGCGTTCTTTATTGACATAGCCAATCTATCCGAAGAGCAGTGGACTGAAGACGGCATGGACCGTATCACGTTCCTGGCCTCCACCAACGCCGGGTCTCCTCCCGGCCCGTTGCACAAAATCGCATCGGGCGGAGAACTCTCGCGCTTTATGCTTGCGTTGAAAACGGCGTTAGCTGCCGCAGACCCCGTTCCCGTTCTTGTTTTCGACGAAGTCGATACAGGCATCGGCGGAGCCATAGCGTCGGCAGTCGGAGAGCGGTTAGGACGATTAGCGGAAGAAGTTCAAATTCTCGTGGTGACGCATAGTCCGCAAGTTGCGGCAAGGGGATCGCATCACCTGCGTGTCGTCAAGCGCGCCAAGGCGGGAAAAACAATCACAGAAGTCGAGGTCCTTGACGCCGCAGCCCGCCGTGAGGAAATCGCGAGAATGCTTGCAGGAACCATTGTCACAGAAGCTGCGAGAAAAGCCGCAGACAGCCTTTTGCTCGATCTTCCAGGCTCTTCCGCGAAACAGAACAAACGAAAAGCATGCTTATAGGGGTTTGTTCCTTTCTTGAGCGCCAGACTCTTATGCTCGCTATCGCGAGCGATGGATTCCCGCTTTCGCGGGAATGACGAGGGTGGGTGGTTTTTAAAAAGGAGACGTTTGTTTTCTTGGAAGGAAGAACAGATGGGATCTCCGCCTACGCGGGGATGACGGGGGTCTATTTGAACAAATTAGGCTCTATTGCTGTAGGGGCATGTGGTCAGGGACTATAATCCTCTCATCCGCCAGCCTTCGAGCCAGCGCCACCGCCTCTTCGAAGCTGTTAACGATGCTTCCGCCCGTTTTTTCGATGGCATGAGTGAGCATCAGGTTTTCGGCTCCGCCAAAAGCCTCGATCTCCATTCCGTCAGGGCCTCTCAGGACGCCATCCTGTTCGGTCACGTTATCTTTGCCGCCATAATAATCATCAATCACGCGCGCCTCGAATGGCCTCGGGTCGTCGGTGTACCCAATGATTAAAATATTGTCTTTTATCTCCGCCAGCGCGCTCATAAAGCCCACTTCAAAGGCGGTCCCCACATCCATCGAAGGACTTCGGTAAGGCGTCATATTCGCCAAAATGATGCCAAAGCGCCCAGGAAGGCAACAGGCCAACATCATTCCTTCATCGCCTTTGCCGATAGACATTGCGGCTTTGTGCGAATGGTCAGAAGCATCTACAGTATTGTCGAATGGGAAATGCCCAAAAATGCCAACTTCGGAGAGTTTGGCCTTCTTCGCCTCTCCAATCTCTTTTGCTTTTGGATAAAATACGTCGGGACCTGCGAGATACGCATGGACTTCGGGGATTCTGAGCATTCTTCTTCTCGTTATTAGATCAAGTTTTTACATTATTAGGATAGCGGACTTTGAGCTATATTAAGCTGACGTCGCTTTGCTTTCCAGAGGATTTCCATGTTTTTCGAGACCATCGACATTAGTCGCCCGTTTGCCCTGATCGAAAAAAGCGGTCGTGTTTTCTGCGCGCAAGGCGCTTTCCATAAGCTTGAGAAAATCGACGACATCCACGCGCTGGCGCGCAAGGCGGGCAGGGACGTCGCCTTCGCGCTTCCCTATAGCGCTATCAAGGAGCGCGGTTTCGAAGCGCAAGGCAGCGAGCCCATTCTGGCGATGGAAGTAGAAATCGCGCTTCAGCTCCCGAAGGAAACGCTGATAGACGAGCTTCCCGATGTTCCTATCCAATGGAACGGCGAAATCGAGACGTCGCTTTCCGATAAAGCCTATGCCGACGTTGTCCGCGACTTTCAAAAAAATGAAATCGAACGCGGCAATGCCTCGCAAGTCACAATCGCGCGAAAGTTTTCGGGCCGCATAGAAGCCTTTGACGTCAAAAGCGCGCTTGGTATTTACAGGAAACTTCTCAGGCAAAGCGGCCAATACATGGCGATCCTGTTTGCGAACATTGACGCGCAGGACGAAAAAAAGAGCCAGTTCATCGTCGGCTCCACTCCTGAGCGCCACCTCGAAATCCGCGGCAACGAAACGATCATGATCCCCATCGCGGGAACGCTGCGTAAAGAGGACCGCGAGACCTTTGAAGCGCGCCTCGACCGTTTTCTCGCCGATCCCAAGGAGATCAACGAACTGTTTCAGGTCGTTGATGAGGAAATGAAGATTATGGGCGTCATCTGCCCCGATGGCGGCGAAGTCGAAGGCCCCTTTTTGCGCGAGATTGGCGCAGTCGTTCATACCGAGTATCGACTTGTGGGACGCCGCGGAACAGACACCCTAGCTGCTTTGCGCCGCACGCTGCACGCGCCCACCGTGGTTGGTTCTCCGATGGAAAGCGCCGCGCGCATCATCAAAAAGTACGAGCCCGAACCGCGCCGTTACTACGCGGGCGAGGTAGGCATCTACTCGAATCCGCGCACCGATGCTCCCAACGGAGATCTCGACTGCGCCATTCTCCTGCGCTGCGCTGAAATCTCCGGCGACGGCGCTTTCAGGGTGCAGGCGGGCGGCGGCATTGTTCGCGATTCCGATCCCGACAACGAAGCGAAGGAGTCTCGCGCGAAGGCCATGGGGCTTTTGGGGGTGCTCTCCGGCGCAAGCCAGCTTAAGGAAGCTTATCTCACTGGAGATCTGTGTAAAAAGGTCGAACCCGTTCTGAAATCTCGTAACCAACAGCTATCGTCGTTTTGGATGAACCGCCAAGACCCGTATGGCGCTAGGGTTCCAACGCTCGATAAGCTGAAGATCACGATCCTCAATAACGAAGACGATTTCGCTTATATGGCGGGTCACATGCTTCGCAGAATGCAAGCTGAGGTCAACGTTATCGACAGCATGGCCTTCGACCCCTCGAAGGACGAAAGCGAGATTGTCATCGTCGGTCCCGGTCCCGGCGATCCCACGGACATGTCGCATCCACGTATGCGCCGCATTCAGGAAATTATCACCGACCTATCGAACCGCCAAAGGCCTATGCTGGGCATCTGCCTCGGACATCAAGCCCTGGCGGTCAATAAGGAAATCGATGTCGAACGCCAAACACAATCGACGCAGGGCATGCAGCGCGTTGTGGAGCTGATGGGCAAAAAATATCGTCTCGGCTTCTATAATTCGTTCTCGCCAGTCTACAACGCCAAGGCGCGCGCTCACACGGATATCAAGTTCGATATCGACGAAAACAGCCGCATTATTGCGATGGAAGGCGTTCGTTTCATGGGCTTCCAGTTTCACCCTGAATCCATTATGTCGGAAAATGGCGCAAGCCTCCTTCACCGCGCCATGATGCGCTTGCGTTATTAAGCAATATTGGACAAAGCAGCCAGAATATTGCCGGAATTCCGCCCAAAAATCATTGTTTCTGAATAACGAAGCCTTGCAGGCGGCTTATATCGAACTATATTATGCGCCGTTTGGTAACTCCGGGAGAAATGAATGTTTCAGTTTTCGAGTGAAGATTTTCGCCTAAAAGTTGGATTAGCCGAAATGCTTAAGGGCGGCGTCATTATGGATGTCACAAATGCCGAGCAAGCAGAAATTGCAGAAAAATCAGGAGCGGTGGCCGTTATGGCCCTTGAGCGCGTTCCGTCAGACATCCGCAAGGAAGGCGGGGTTGCCCGCATGGCCAATATTAAGGTCATCGAAGAAATTATGAAAACCGTTTCGATCCCGGTGATGGCAAAGGCTCGCATCGGGCATTTCACCGAGGCGCGCATTCTTGAGGCATTGGGCGTCGATTATATAGACGAAAGCGAGGTTCTAACTCCTGCCGACGAGGAAAACCATATCGACAAGACCGCTTTCAAGACGCCGTTTGTGTGTGGCGCGAGAAATCTTGGCGAGGCTCTGCGCCGAATTGCCGAAGGGGCGGCGATGATTCGCACCAAGGGCGAAGCTGGTTCGGGAAACGTGGTCGAGGCCGTTCGCCACATGCGCGCAATTATGCGGGACATGAAAAGATTGACGCGCGTCGGCAAGGAAGAATTAGCGCATGAGGCGAAAGAACTTCAGGCTCCGCTTGAACTCGTCGAATGGGTATCCGAGCACGGCTCGCTTCCGGTTCCCAATTTTTCGGCGGGCGGAATCGCGACGCCAGCGGACGCGGCTCTTGTGATGCAGCTTGGCGCACAGGCGGTTTTTGTTGGTTCAGGGATTTTCAAGTCTGCCGATCCGCAAGCGCGCGCCGTTGCTATCGTTCAGGCCGCGAAAAACTTCAATGATCCTAAAAAGCTTCTTGAAGTCAGCCGCAATCTTGGCGAACCAATGCCGGGAATTGACATTGCTACCATACCGGAGTGTCAAAAGCTCCAGACTCGTGGATGGTAGTGGGAGAGCTTCGCGGACTGATTTTTTTACGCTATTGACATTGGCGCAGTTGCGAGAAAATATCCTTCCAGCGCGTTGTCTCAGGATTGATTCTCGAGTAGAAAAAAGCAGAGGCGGGCAATTGCCAAAAGGACAAGAAGATGGCGAATATGAGCGATACATTGCCTAATGAGAGTTGGATCGTGCGGCAGCTTCGCGCTTTTTTCCAATCTTTATGGGAGAAGGAGATTGCGATTAACGTAGTAGCGCTTGCAGGCTCCGTTGCAACGCTAATGGTAATTTTTGCGATGTTCTTCTTCGAACACAAGATGTTTTTCTTTGGCGTGGCATCTCCGTTCTTTTTCTTAACCTGGCTTTCGCTTCTGTTCTTTTTCTCGCGAGATATCCTTGATATCTGGCTCGCTCGTTCGGCGGAAGGCGGAGAAAGGACCATTGCGCGGAAGTTTGCTTTTGGGTTCGATCTGCTAACTCGCGCCTTGATTATCGTCGCTACCACTGTTGTTGGGGTGAGCCTGATCTATTTTGTCTTTGTGGAGCATTCGGGGGCGAACGGAAGATATAGGACTTTTTCGGCACGGCCTTACGTTAATCAGACTTCGCCTATATCCATCCTCCCGGCGCAGGAAGACGTTTCGACGCCAACAGACTGAATTGGCCTGAAAAAACGCAAAGATAGTTTTAGCCGAATAGGACTTGGCATGGATTTTTGCATTTTTTAAGCAATGCATTTTAAAATGGTCTATCGGATGAAAAAGGGAAGAGCGAAAGG
>JAQVZU010000061.1 GCA_028708035.1 Alphaproteobacteria bacterium | reverse complement strand
TCAATTTGGGCTCCTTGAGCCGTTGTTTTATTTGTGTTTTCTATAAGTATATTTGCGGCATAATCTCCAGTGGCCGCAACATGAAGCGGCTGCGAAGGCCCTGTCGTTCCTATCCCGAGGCGGCCTGGGACATAGACGTTATTGGAGGCGTAAAGGACAAGCGCAGGAGTTGCCTGTGAATTGAATCCGATAGAGAAGGCATTACTCGTACTGCCCGATCCATTATAAACAAATTGTTGCGTGACCCAGTTGTTGAGGCTGTTAGAGACGCCGATATTATAAGTTACGCCATTTCCTGCTGTAAGATTAGGTGCCAAAACGTTAAAGGTGTTCCCCGAAGTGGTATTAGTATTTGCAATATTCAAAATTCCAGGCGAGCTACCAGATGATCCATAGACGGCAAGGGGTGAACTCGGGCTTGTAGTGCCTATCCCGACATTTCCCGAATCCTCATAAATCGCGGAGTCTCCGAGAGTGTTAGCGCTTGTAAACTTGGCAATATGGTTAGGCGTCCCCGAACCGATTATATTACCCCCACCTGATCCTGAAGCGAACGTCACCCATCCGGAACCATTGCAGTACTGCATATCGCCGCTAACATTATATTGAATGCTGCCCGCTGTCGTCGCCCCGCACGAACCCGCTCCCACCATTACCGGCCCGTTGATCTGCAGCGTTTGTACCGGGTTCGTCGTCCCAATTCCAACGTTACCGTCCATGTAATAGATGCTACTTCCTGAAGAAATCCATTGGCTTCCAAGCCCCCAGGCAAACGACTGCCATGCGGAACCGATGTAGCCTTCGAACGCGCCTTTTGTCGTATTGTAACGAAGCATCCCCGGAGTTGGAGTCGAAGGCTGATCGCCCGTCGTCCCCACAGGGACAACAAGAGCATCGGTTGTGCGCCCAAGATCAAGCGTTCCCCTCGCCGCCGAATTGGACCCAATGGTTAAGCCGTTCGTATCCCAAACGCCCTTAATGACCCCGTCGATGGTGACTGTGATAACGTGCCCAGCCAACGCAATTGAGTCCGCATCAGCGTCAGTTAACGAATCCATATAAGTATTGGAAATTCCAATTACACGCCCGTACTGATCTACCTGAATAGTGTTGTACGTGCCTGATGGATCTCCTGATGGGTACACAATAGGCAACCGAGCCAACGGCAAAGTGCCGAATGTAAGATTGCCCGCATCTCTTACGCCCAAATAGGTCAATAAGCCATCAAGCGTATTGCTCGCGCTATACCCCGTACCACCGTGCTCGATGGGAACAACACCGATAGAATTCGATAGGTCGGCGCCGCCTCCCGGAATTCCGTTAATCGTTCCCATAACGGTCAGATTGCCGGAAATTATAGCGTCACCCGAGTCGACAATACTCGACGCATTAACCGCCCCATAAGAAGTAGCCGTAATATTCCCAAAAGTTGAATCACCTGCGCTCAAGATTCCCAAAGACGAGCTTCCTATAACTGTCAAGGTCCCCGAGTCGTTGATGCTCGTTGCATTAAGGGCGCCATACAAATTTGCCGTCACTGTTGTCGCTTTTACATTTCCAGCCTGGTCAACTGAAAACAGATAAACAACCGGACTGCCGCTACTCGGCGTGCCAACCGAAAGATAAGGGATACTTAAGGAGGAAGACAGGACGGTGGTCGCAATATGAACAGCACCAAATGTATTAAGTGAATCAACGGCTGTTCCCGAAATAGTTCCAATAGTAACAGTGCTTCCAACGCTAACGGCCCCGGCCACCGAAGCATTGCCAGTATCCGCTGCGACAGAGAAAACGGACGCTCCAGAAGGTCCTAAAGAGAAATTACCCAAGGCATCAATGGCAAAGGGCCCCGAGGCAGCTCCGTTCGCCGCAGAAAAAGCACCTGACAAAGAAGCCGATCTGGCTAAGATGTCGCCCCCGTTTGTAATACTACTGGTCCCAATGGTAGCGCTTCCTGACACGAGGGTCAGATTTCCGCTGGTGAGCGTAATATTACCGCTCCCAAGTCCCAGATCGCCGCTTATCAGACTAAGATCAGCACTTGTTAGCGTAACGTTTTTATCAACGCCCGTAAGATTGAGGTTGCCAGGAACAGTCAGATTGCCTTCCGAGTCCACAACGACACCAGTCGCGCTATATGATGCACTCATGGTGCCGGTGGTTCCCACCGATGTCTGCCAAATAGAGGCGCGGTTAGTTGCATTAGCAGCATCTGTGAGCTTCGAAAAGTTCCCTGCTGTCGCGGAGGGGTTGTTCCCGCAGTACGAATTCACATCGAGCTTTCCGCTTGGTCCTGCCGATAAAATTTGAAACGCAGGCCCATTATTCGTCGGGCTAACCCATCGACAGACAATATAATAATGTCCCCAAGGGTCAATTTGCTTCGCCCCTGCGTTGGGTCTTATAATTCCGACATCAACGTCTTCCGACCCCTTCAAAAAAGTTTCAAGACTGGATTGCCCATCAGGCGGGCTAGGAAGTTTTGAAATCGTTGCAGCCCCAAGCGGATCAAGGTCCACTGGAACTAGCGGCGCGCTTTCCGGCGGCGATGGAGTATCAGCCGGTATGCAAACGCCATCTGAAACACTGCTGACGGAAGAGGGAAAACCCGGCGGGCAAAGTTTAGTCCCGTCTTGGCTTAAAACAGAGATGGCAGCGAAAGTATTTGTTGCCGCTTCAAGATCGTTGCGGACCGCAATTGTGTTACTGAGAACAATATTGTTTTTAAGACTTTGACTATAGCTGCTGAATAATACACCCGCACCGACTCCAATCAGCCCGAGCATATACAAAACAGGCGCAACGCCAAAACCAAAGCGACTACTTTCATGGGAAGCCGTGCGCGTAAAGCGACGAGCGACGAACTCTCTCATGTTCATTGCTACAGCTCCAACATTTAGAAGATGCACAAGCACTGCAATATGCAGTTCTTCCACGAATCGAGACTAGATAAAGAAATTCTAAGAAATTGCGAAGGAATGAGCAATCACAAACCCATTTTTCATCAGAGCAATTTCATAGAATATAAACGAAGCCCCCAGCAGGAAGGCGTTGTTGCAATCAGCCTTTTGATTTTTAGCTTCACAGACATGCCGGAGAATCGGCGTTTGAGCCGGATACAGGGGCACCGCACAGACGATATGGCAGCATACTTGCAAGGCGGGCTAGCCTTTATCGACGACGCGCAATTTGGCGCAGAACATTGCGCGAAAAGTTGGTAGCAGCGATTTTTCGACAAGCTTTTGCCTTCGACCGAAAGAAAGATTCGATTGCGACGCGGCTGTCTCATCCAGTTCCCCGCGTTCGTTTTTCACCTTCCTAGGTCGAGGCGCCTGCCGATAGTCCACGAGATACCATCGCCGCGCATGATGCCGCAGATATCCTTGCCGATGTGGCGTTCGAGGACAGGACGCCAAGGGACGAGGGTAAATTCTCGGCCTTTCTCAACAAGGGCGCACTTGCCGTTGGCGAGTTCGACGGTCTTTCGGAAAGTGCCTTCGACGGATTCGCCCATGCGAGCCTCAAAATATTCGAGCCCAAGCTCCTTGGAAAGCTGCGCACCCACCCATGCGCCGAAGCGTGTCTTCAAGGTCGTCGTCGATATGCCATTGGCCCGGTCTCCGTTCCTCGGCCAAGCCAAGGCGTTCGAGGTGCTTGTGCGGCCAGGTCGATGTCGAGTGAAACTTCGTAGCGTATTTTTGAGTTGGTCATGTTTTCTTCAAGGCTGAAAATCTGAAAAGATTGGCCTTCAAACCCCAAAAACCGGTTGCCTTGCGGCCCGCCGCTTCAGGAAACGATGGCGTGCCGGAGGAACGGAAACGGACGGTAGCGGTGTGCGCTGTTCATGCGCTTGCCTTGTCGCGGTTACTTGCCAATGTCTTCTCGTCGCCGCAGCCCAGAACATCAAGAAAATAGCCCTCGCAATGACCAAATCCCCAGTTCCTGCCCTTATTTAACAAGGATGGGGCTTTGCTGCCTTCATCCATGCCATCTTCTACACCAATACCCCCCCTCGCTAAAAAACGAGGGGTTTGTCAGCAGTCTGAAGCCCCCATATGGGGGGCTTTTTAATGCTTGAGGAACGTCTTTCGGGATAAGAATCTTATTTTCTGACAGGCTGACAGAGATAGGTAATCCAGATATCGTTGCGAGAGTCATACTGGGACGGCTCCAGTTCTTGGCCGTCGAGGCCGAACGGCCTTACGTTCGAGTAGCCACACGCGTGAAGCTGGCTGATTTGTTCGGCTATGGAGATGTAGTACTGAAGGAATTTATAGCCTTCGGTCCCGTCGTTCAGAATTGAATATTCCTTGTACTTTTCAACATGCTTAAGATTTTTGGCGCAGCGCCACATGCCCATTATCCATCTGGGCATGCGTTTGACGATCCTCAGCGGCGTCAGCAAAGACATGGGCGCCGGATGAAGGCGTTTCCACGACCATGGTTTCAGAATCCCCGGAACGAAGCCCAGATTATGGCTGGAGAAGACCAAATATCCATCGGGCGCGAGAAGGCGGTTGAATTCGCGCAACGCTTTGATCCTGTATTCATGGGGCAGGCTGTCTATTCCATTGACGCTGAAGAAAATCAAACTATAAGCGCCATCCTTTTCCTCAAATGGCTGTGAGGCGTCCGCAACCTGGAAGTTAACCTCCGGATATCGCTTCTTCGCCGTTTCGATCATGGCGAGCGAGTAATCCACGCCTTTATAATCGCGGCTGATTTCAAGTAAATGTGGAGTCGTGCGTCCCGCTCCCACGCCAATATCCAGCAGCTTACGACCGGATAGTTTATCCTTGAGGATGCTGAAGATGGCTATTTCGGGCGGATTCAATCCTATGTTTTTTGCATATTGTTTAGCAAAACAACTATCGGCCCATGTGTTTTTATTCGTGGCGTAATAATTAAACATCAATCACCATTCATGTATAGAGCCCATCCCCCTACGGAGGCTAATATAGACCGTTAGTTCATGGGGTTGCTAATTAAAAGTTTTTTTAAATGTTTTCCGCACTTTTGCATTCGTCGTGGTGTCTTCACGGGAAATTGTTGGCTCTCGCTCATTTAAAGACAAGCTGTAGCAGATCATTCTTTGGTGTTGTCAAACGCCTCGACAAGGCTCTGGACACCTTCGGACTTTCCTTCGCCCTTTTCATTTTCCGCTGCCAGAAATTCAGTCATTCCATTGTTCAGAAATTCAGCCGTTTTAAGAGACAAACCATCGTTTAATCCTCTGTATGAGCTTCTCTCAACAAAGCGAGTGAGCGGTTCCAATTCCGGCGGAAGGGCTGTCTTGTGCTGCATTTTCTGTTCCTTTTGGGATATTTCTTTTCCCGTCAATATTTAAAATAATGCGATTTTTTTAATCTTCAGATTTTACACGATTTTCATGAAAGCAAAAACTTTAACTTCATTCATCAGGCGGGGAAAATAAACCTATTAACCACGATTGCTCTTTTTTATTAAAAGAGCCACCAAACGGAGGCTTCAGACTGCTGACAAACCAAGGAAAAGCCTAGCCTTGAGTTGGGTTTTTGATTCAATGGGGCATGTTGAAACGAGCGACAGCCCAGCAAAGCGGATGCGAAAGGCTTGCACGGATTTCTCTGCATCGTCCGGGTCCACCCAAATGTATTCCTCGACATCGGCAGCCGCATGGCCAAAATGCTTGGCCCAATCGGCACAGTAGTCGATGAACTCACGCCCCATTTCGAGGTTGTAGCCCATATAAAATACGTCCATGCCGCCTGCGGTCGCCTCAGACGCGGCAACCAACACGGCATCGAAGGCAATCGCCCACGAGTAATCCCCCATCATCCCACAATATCCCGCCCCGACAATCCATCTGTCACCCCACAAAAACACAGAAGTTTTGCCCAACCGCGTGGCTTAAAACTGCCCAACTTTTTAATGGAAAGCTTCTAAGTTATTGGAAAGATGGTCGGGGCAGCGGGATTTGAACCCACGACCCCCAGTCCCCCAGACTGATGCGCTACCAGGCTGCGCTATGCCCCGACCGTTGAGAGGAGATAGATATAGAAGCGTAAATTCCCAAACGCAATAGCCCCCGGGGCAGATTCATAAAAAGTTTACAGGAGCTTAAGCGAGATGTGAGTCAAAGGCGGGGAAGAACCGCCACTAGCCAGGATATGACGATTGCGAGCTTGTTCAAAGCGCCCCTCTTTAATGTTCATCGAAAAAAGCTGTGGTTGCCGCAAGGAATAACGCGTACGGAACTACAAGCCATGCCGAAAAGCCCATGGCTCCCGTCACGAGCGCACAAGAGAAGCTTAAAAGAAGCTCAATCTTAATATATCGTGTGCCGATCTCTGCTCCGCAATGCCTACACTTGCCTTTTGAGGCTATCCCCGAAAACACAGGAACAAGGTCACGTACGCCAAGTGTCGTCTTGCATGAAGGACAATGTGACCTCGGCGTGACGATTGAAAGTTTGCGCGGCAGTCGATAAGTCAGCATCGTCGCAAAGCTTCCAAGAACGCTGCCGATGAGAAAGCCGAACAGAAGGCGAAGAAATAGTTCTAACCAATTTGCGAAGAGCAAAATTTGCACCTTTCATATCAAGAATCGAATTCCAAAAAAGGAAAATTCCATTCGTGAACTTTTATAAATATATACTTGTCGCACTTCAAGGGCAGGTAGGTTACGCAGTTTTATGATTCCTATTTTGTGATTCGAAAAAAGGCTTGGTCCCATGTGAGTTTGAAGGCATTGCAAACATAATTTATTTTCTTTTTAAAGAATTTAATCCTCTATGGGAAAGAAAATAAATCCATGCCCCCAACAAAGCTGGGGGATGCAGTTTAAAGAGAAATCTACGGAAGAAGAAACAGTTGGTCCAACTGTCTATCCTGTAGCGCCTGAAAGCATATGTAGTCCCCTGTGAAGAATTGACATAAGCGGCGCCTGACAATAGCCGAGATAATGGCTCGGTTTTGTGTAGAAATAGCAAGCTAAGTGAATTCTCGCAAAGAAAACTACCGATAGGCTATCTTCAGAATTTCGAATCCTTTATCGCCCTTGGGCGTCTTCACCTCGACGGAGTCGCCGATGGTTTTGTTTATGAGGGCACGCGCTAGCGGCGAGGTGATCGAAAGGAGTCCGTTTTTTACGTTTGCTTCGTCTTCGCCGACAATCTGGTAGGTGATTTCTTCGTCGGTGTCGTCGTCTATGAGCGTTACGGATGCGCCGAATTTGATCGTGTTTCCTGATAACGCTGAAACGTCGATGATCTCGGCGCGGCTGATTTTGCTTTCGAGTTCCTGAATGCGGCCCTCGTTGAAGCTTTGCCGTTCGCGCGCCGCCGTGTATTCGGCATTCTCAGAAAGATCGCCGTGCTCGCGAGCTTCCGCGATCGCTTTCACGATTGCGGGACGCTCAACGCCCTTGAGCCTGCGAAGTTCTTCTTCAAGGCGCTCATAGCCAGCCTTAGTCATTGGAACTTTGTCGTTCATGGCACACCTCATAAAATTTTAAGGCCAAAAAACAGCAATAAACGCCACTGGCGTAGCCTTACGCCAAAGCGATCAGTTTCAGGATACTTTAACGTATGCCTGAATCGGCGAGACTTCAAGGCTTCCGGTTTGCAACGCGGCAATGGCCTCTATTGCCGCCCGAGCGCCTGGAATCGTTGTATAATTTGGGATCCCGCGCATTAAAGCTGTCCTGCGAATGCTTAAGGAATCCGAAAGCATTTGTGCGCCGCTGGCTGTCGTATTTATCATCATCTGAATGTCGCCATTGATGAGCGCATCGATAACGTTCGGCTGGCCCTCGTAGACCTTATTGACGCGCCGAACCGGAACGCCCGCTGACTGCAGCGCAGCAGCCGTGCCCGTGGTCGCCACAAGATCGAATCCAAGGTTTACAAGCTGTAATGCTAAAACAATAGCGGCCGCCTTGTCCCTGTCCTTGACCGAAATAAAACAGGTCCCTTTGATTGGCAGCTTAATCCCTGCCCCAACTTGCGCTTTAGCATAGGCCCGGGCAAAATTATGGTCGATCCCCATAACCTCGCCGGTGGATTTCATTTCCGGCCCTAGCACCACGTCCACACCGGGGAAGCGCGCGAAGGGAAACACCGGCGTTTTCACGGACATGTGGGGCTTGGTGCTTGTCGAAATTTTTATATTTTTAAGCCGTTCCCCAGCCATCACGCGGGCGGCGATTTTTGCCACAGGTGCGCCTATGGCTTTGGCAACGAACGGAACGGTTCGGCTGGCCCGTGGGTTGACTTCGAGAATATAGATTACGCCTTCCTTGACTGCGAATTGCACGTTCATCAGCCCGATGACGCCGATTTCCTTGGCCAAAAGTTCGGCCTGACGCGAAAGCTCTTTGACGATTTCGGGCTTCAGCGAATGCGGCGGCAGCGCGCATGAGCTGTCGCCTGAGTGCACTCCGGCTTCCTCAATGTGTTCCATGATTCCTGCGACATAGACCTCTTTGGGGTCTGCGACCACGTCTACGTCGATTTCGATGGCGTCCTCAAGGTAATGGTCGATCAAAATCGGGCTTCCGTTTGAAACCCAGATGGCTTTTTGCATGTAGTTGCGCAACGCGTCGACGTCGTGCGTGATTTCCATGGCTCGTCCGCCGAGGACGTAGGACGGGCGAACAACGACCGGATAGCCGATCTTCTCGGCGACTTTTTCCGCCTCGGCAATCGTCCGCGCCAAGCCGTTTGCGGGCTGCTT
Source organism: Alphaproteobacteria bacterium (assembly GCA_028708035.1). GTDB lineage: Bacteria > Pseudomonadota > Alphaproteobacteria > UBA9219 > UBA9219 > CAIXLI01. Next base: position 4,551 of record JAQVZU010000061.1, on the reverse strand, counting down.
GAGCTTCAGCTTTTCAAGCAAAATCTGGAACCGCTCGCGGTCTTCGGCCAGATCGATTGCGTCCGGCGATGTGCCGAGGATCGGAATGCCGGCGTTCTGCAGCGCTTCCGCGAGTTTAAGCGGGGTTTGCCCGCCGAGTTGGACGATGACGCCCAAGACTTCTCCGCGAGACTGCTCTTTGCGAATGATCTCGATCACGTCTTCTGCCGTTAGCGGCTCGAAGTACAGGCGGTCCGACGTGTCGTAATCCGTCGAAACCGTCTCGGGGTTGCAGTTGATCATAATCGTTTCGTATCCCGCTTCGCGCAACGCCATCGCGGCGTGGACGCAGCAGCAGTCGAACTCGATCCCCTGCCCTATTCTGTTCGGCCCGCCGCCGAGAATGACGATCTTCTTCCGGCTTGAAGGGTCCGCTTCGCATTTGGACGGCTCTAGCCCGTTGCTCTCGTAGGTCGAATAAAGGTAAGGCGTATGCGAGGCGAACTCAGCCGCGCATGTGTCGATGCGCTTGAATGCCGGAACGACGCCCACTTTGCGCCGCGCGGAAGCCACGGCGGCTTCCTTCGCGCCCGCGAGTTGCGCCAGCCGTGCATCGCTAAAGCCCATGCGCTTCAGGGCCGCCCAGCCCTCGGAGTCCGAAGGCAAGCCTTTTTGCCGGACGTCCTTTTCGACCGCGAGAATCGCCGCGATCCTGTCAATAAACCAAATATCGAATTTGCTTGCTTGTGAAACCTGTTCGGGGGACATGCCGCGCCGCAAGGCTTCGGCGATTACCAGAATCCGGTCGTGCGTCGGCCTCGCCAATGCCGCGTGAATGTCCTTGACGTCCGAGTGCGCGAATTGCCGCATCTCGTTGAGCCCCGTCAGGCCGATCTCTAGCCCGCGCAGGGCCTTTTGCAGAGACTCTTCCCAGCTTCGGCCTATCGCCATGACCTCGCCAACCGACTTCATGGCCGTGGTCAGCAAGGGTTCCGTTCCCGGAAACTTTTCGAACGCAAAGCGCGGGATTTTCGTGACGATATAGTCAATCGTTGGCTCGAACGATGCGGGAGTGTCTCCTGTGATATCGTTCTTCAATTCGTCGAGCGTGTATCCTACCGCCAGCTTTGCGGCGATCTTGGCAATCGGGAATCCCGTCGCTTTGCTCGCCAGCGCGGAAGACCGGCTGACGCGGGGGTTCATTTCGATAACCACCATGCGCCCGTCTTCGGGATTGAGCGCGAACTGGACGTTTGAGCCTCCCGTGTCAACGCCGATCTCACGCAGCACCGCGATCGAGGCGTCGCGCATAATCTGGTATTCCTTGTCGGTCAGGGTTAGCGCAGGGGCTACGGTGATGCTGTCTCCGGTATGGATGCCCATCGGATCGACATTTTCGATAGAGCAGACGATGATGCAATTGTCCTTGCGGTCGCGGACAACCTCCATTTCGTATTCTTTCCAACCGAGGACCGACTCTTCGACCAGAACCTCGGTGACGGGGCTGGCGGCGAGTCCTCCCACGACAATTTCGGCATATTGTTCGCGGTTAAATGCGACGCCGCCGCCGGTTCCGCCAAGCGTAAACGATGGACGGATGATGGCGGGCAGGCCGACTTTAGCCAGCGCCTCGTCTGCTTGCTTCATGTTTTTGACAAGCATGCTTTTCGGGCATTGCAGGCCGATCTTTTGCATCGCGTCGCGGAAGAGGCAGCGATCCTCGGCTTTCTCTATCGCTTCGCGGCTGGCGCCGATAAGCTCGACGCCGATGCGCTCAAGCGTTCCGTCGCGCGCCAGCGCCATTGCTGTGTTTAACGCCGTTTGGCCGCCCATTGTCGGGAGCAACGCATCAGGTTTCTCGCGCTCCAGAACCTTCGCGAGCATCTCGGGCGTCACCGGTTCGATATACGTCGCGTCCGCGACTTCCGGATCTGTCATGATGGTCGCAGGGTTGGAATTGACCAGAATGACCCGATACCCTTCCTGCCTCAGCGCTTTGCAAGCCTGAACGCCGGAGTAGTCGAATTCGCAAGCCTGGCCTATGATAATCGGCCCGGCACCGATGATACAGATGGAGTTAATGTCTGTGCGTTTGGGCATTATGCTGCTCTCCGCGAAGCCTTGTATGCTTCGATCATCTCGACGAATTTTTTGAAAAGGTAGTGACTGTCGTGGGGGCCCGGCGAGGCTTCCGGATGGTATTGCACCGAGAATGCCGGTTTATCCTTAGACCGGATGCCTTCGTTCGATCCGTCGAACAGGCTCACGTGCGTGACTTCGACGTCGGGAGGCAAGGTTTCCGGAAGGACATGGAAACCGTGGTTTTGCGAGGTGATATCGACTTTCCCCGTCTTGAGGTCCTTGACGGGGTGGTTCGCGCCGCGATGGCCTCGCGGCAGCTTGGCGGTCTTGGCTCCGAAGGCCAGCCCTAACATTTGGTGGCCAAGGCAAATTCCGAAAATGGGGATGCCTTTCTCGAGAATCGCACGGATGACCGGGACCGCATAAACTCCCGTTGCGGCGGGGTCTCCGGGGCCGTTGGAAAGGAACACGCCATCCGGCTTTAGTGCGAAGATCTCATCCGCCGTGGCTTGAGCCGGGACTACAGTCACTCGGCATCCGGCGCTTGCGAGGCACCGCAATATGTTTCGTTTTGCGCCGTAGTCGATGGCGACCACATGGTACTTTGCCGTCGAAGGCTTCGTATATGAGGCGTTCTTCTTTGGAAACCACTTCCATAGTCCTTCGGTCCACTCGTATGCTTTTGCGCATGTAACTTCGAGCGCAAGGTCCATTCCTTCGAGTCCGGGCCACTCTTTCGCTTTTGCGATGAGGGACTCGATGTCGAAAACGCCTTCGCGGTTGTGTGCGATCACGGCGTTGGGCGCGCCGAGGTCCCGAATGCGGATCGTTAATGCTCGCGTATCGATGCCGGATATTCCGATCAGGTTGTTTCTTTCGAGCCAGTCTTCCAAATAGGTCTCGGCGCGCCAGCTTGATGGCGAAGTGATGGCCTCTCGCAAAACAACCCCACGCGCGGCTACCTTTTGCGCTTCGATGTCCTGCGAGTTGCATCCGATGTTTCCGATATGCGGAAATGTGAACGTGATGATTTGGCCCGCGTAGCTGGGGTCCGTCATGATTTCCTGATACCCCGTCATCGAGGTGTTGAAGCACAGCTCTCCGGTGGCCACGCCGTCCGCTCCTAGGCCCCTGCCCCAAAATACCGAGCCATCGGCAAGAACCACGACGCCTGTGGCGTCTTTCGGTTTACCGGACATCTTCGAGCAAGCGTTTCTTGAGCTTGCTCGCGACAGGGCGCACCCCTGTGGAGAAGGATTCGTCATGGGCCTCAACTTTTAAAGGAAACCGTTGCTCAAACGGGTGCACAATATGCCGATTTTGCCCATCGAACGCAACCCCAAAAAGGATCGGATCGCCCCTTTAAAATGGGCAAGTAAGTACTAAGAATCGAAAGAAGATTTCCGCTAAAAACTGTTCGAAAATTGGTCATTGTCTTCCCCTTCTTCTTCCGAAATGCTATAAAGGCACATGTTTATAGTGAAGATTCATGTCTAAGAAAAAATACAGCATCCTGATGCGAGAAGTCTTGTTTCAAGGGTTTTTCCGGATCGACAGACTTCATGTCCAGCATGAGAAGTTTGACGGCGCGCTAAGCCCGGTTTTCACGCGCGAAGTTTTCCACCGAAGCCCCGGCGTCGCAGGCGCGCTGCTTTTCGACCCGCAGCACGACAAGGTCATAATGGTAGAGCAGTTTCGCACGGCCCCGGCCATAGTTGGGATGAACCCGTGGCTTATGGAAATCCCTATCGGAATGGTGGACCCGAACGAGACCCCCGAGCAAGCTGTACGCCGCGAAGTTCAGGAAGAAACTGGCTGCGTAGTCCAAGACCTCCTTCCGATCATGGACTATTTCTCAAGCCCGGGGGCCACCGACGAATACGTCCACCTTTATGCGGCCCGCACCACAGCCCCAGCCGAAGGAGGCATCCACGGCCTTGTCTCGGAAAACGAAGACATCAAAGTCCATATTCTCGACGCCGCGCAAGCAATCGCGATGCTCTACGCCAACGAGGTCAAGGATGCCCAAACGATAGTCGCCCTCCAATGGTTCGCGACCCACCACACGGACCTTCGAAGCCGTTGGCTCGTTAGCGACGTTGGAACGCCTATTATATAGTACTGGTATGTCGAGATATTGGAAGGCGACCAAGGCACTCTTTTAAAGAGGTAAGAAATCCGCCGCAGCGCAAGGGAACCGTAAAGAGAAGCAAATCAGGCCTGCCTTTGCAGGAACAGGTTTTAGATGTTAAGCCCCTGTTAATGGGAGCTTTGTATTGTCCGAAATGAAAATGCGACTCGCTAAATTCGCAACAAGATCATAGCTGAGAAGCTAGAGGACTTTTAAGCCGCGTTCAATGACTGTACCGCAAACGATAGACCCGAACTCACAGATCGCCAAAAAGCAAAGGAGCGAAAAGGCTCGCGATTTTCCTTCTGCAGCTTTCGGGCTAGGTGCAACCTCGGCGCTCGGGCTACTGGCAATGTTTG
>JAQVZU010000060.1 GCA_028708035.1 Alphaproteobacteria bacterium | reverse complement strand
AATGGAAAAACAAGCCAGGAGTCACAACCGCGCCGACCCCGACGATGTAATTATGCCGCGCAAGCAGCAAACCCTTCCCTCAATCCACGCTCGTCCAAATTGCGCCCGATAAACACCAAGCGGCTCGCACGGCGCTCGCCATTAGTCCACGGCATCCTGTTAGTCCCGTCCATCATCATATGAACGCCCTGAAGCACAAGCTTGTTCTCGCTGCCCATTAAATCGAGAATGCCCTTGTAGCGCAGCAAATCCTGCCCCTTGGACGCGCGCAAATCCGAGATCCACTGCTCGAACTTCGCGGGGTCCAGCGGGTTGGAGGAAATGAGCGACACGCTGGAAATCGTGGTGTCATGCCTAAATTCGCGTTCATGCTCGTGCTCATGATGATGCCCGCACCCGCAATGTCCGCATGAACAATGGTCGCTATGATGATGCTGGTGTTCATCCTCGCCCTTGAGAAAATCGGGATCGCGCTTCAAAATCTCGTCGAGGTCGAAACTTCCGACTCCCAAAACCTGATTGAGCGGCACATCGCACCGCGTCGTCTTGATGACCTTTGCAACCGTATTGATCCCCTTGATCGACTGTTCGATCCGCGCAGCTTCCTCTGGCGCAACGAGATCGGCTTTGTTCAAAAGAATGATGTCTGCAAAAGCGATCTGGTCCTCGGCCTCTTTCGAATCTTTCAGAGAGATAGGCAGATGCTTGGCGTCCACCACGGTCACAATGCTATCGAGCTTCGTTTTAGCCGCCACATCGTCGTCGGCGAAGAATGTCTGCGCAACGGGGGCCGGATCGGCAAGCCCTGTCGTCTCGATCAAAATACCGTCAAGCATCGTCGCCCGGCGCATAAGCCCCGAGATCACGCGGATCAAATCTCCGCGCACAGTGCAGCAGATGCAGCCGTTGTTCATCTCAAAAATCTCTTCATCCGAGTTGACAATCAACGACCCGTCGATGCCTTGCTCGCCAAACTCATTAACGATGACGGCGTACTTCTTCCCGTGATTTTCGGAAAGAATGCGGTTTAAAAGCGTGGTTTTCCCCGCCCCAAGGTAGCCTGTCAGGACGGTAACGGGTATCTGGCTCATTGTTGCCCCTTAAAAATATACGCCTCGCGGAGGGCCTTAATAAAAGAAAACCCTTTCCAAGTCCAACATGAAGCCGGAAATGCCTTTATTTTTTAAGATATTGCCAGATTCTCCTTGCCTTTTTACCCTTGAAAAGCCTAAAAAAGGCCTGCTTTGGGATAGTCCCAAGGCCTTGAAAAAAACTCACGCGCGCTTGGCTCTTCCCGGTAAATCCCGTGAAGCGCCTTCCGGTGTCGGAAACGATACAAAAGCTCGCGGCGGATTAACCGGAGAAAGGAAGTCCCAAATGACAATGCCCGTCGTTACCCTGCGTCAATTGTTCGAAGCAGGAGTCCATTTCGGCCACAACACGCGCCGTTGGAACCCTAAAATGCAGCCGTACCTGTTCGGCGTTCGCAACAATGTGCACATCATCGACCTCGAACAAACGGTTCCGATGTTCCAGCGCGCGCTGCAAGCCATGCGCGATACGGCAGCAGACGGAGGCCGCGTGCTGTTTGTCGGCACGAAGCGCCAGGCGCAAGAAAAGATCGCCGACGCTGCGAAGCGTTGCGGCCAGTATTATGTGAATCACCGTTGGCTCGGCGGCATGCTGACGAACTGGAAAACAATCTCCCTTTCGATCAAGCGCCTGCGCGACATCAACGAAAAGCTTGAAAAAGATGCGAAGAAGCTTACGAAAAAAGAAGCTCTTCAGTTGACGCGCGCCCGCGACAAGCTTGAAAAGGCTTTAGGCGGCATCAAGGATATGGGCGGCCTCCCCGACATGATTTTCGTGATCGACACGACAAAAGAAGACATCGCGATCGCCGAAGCCGTGAAGCTTGGCATTCCGGTCGTTGCAATTGTGGACAGCAATTCGGACCCGGCGAACGTCGCGTTCCCTATTCCCGGCAACGACGACGCCTCGCGCGCCATTGACCTGTACTGCGAGATGACCTCGCAGGCGGTTCTTGACGGCATCGAAGCCGAAATCGGCGCGCACAGCAAAGACGCTGGCGAAGCCGCCATCGTCCCGAGCAGCGAAACGTCCGCCGCCGGAGCAAAGAAAGGCGCCAAAAGCGCTTAGAACAGAGATTTCAGGATGCGGGATTAAGCATTTGGGAAGATGTCCCCAACGCTTAATCCTTTCCTGAAAACTGAAGATTGAATCCCGAATGCTTATATAAGGAGAACTTCCTATGCCCGAAGTCACCGCCTCAATGGTAAAAGACCTGCGCGAAAAAACAGGCGCAGGCATGATGGATTGCAAGAAAGCCCTTAACGAATGCAAGGGCGAGATGGAAGCCGCTGTTGACTGGCTGCGCAAAAAAGGGCTCTCGGCTGCCGCGAAAAAAGCAGGCCGCGTAGCCGCCGAAGGATTGGTAGCGGTCGCCGCGCAAGGCGCCAAAGCAGCCGTTGTCGAAGTCAACGCCGAAACCGACTTCGTCGCTATGAACGAAAAGTTCCAAAAGTTCACGCTCGAAACGCCGAAGGTCGCGCTTGAAGTCGGAACGGACGCCGAGAAGATCAAGAGCGCGGCATTCCCCGGCGGAACCGCCTCTGTGCAGGACACGTTGACGAATCTCATTGCGACAGTCGGCGAAAACATGACAATCCGCCGCGCCGCCGTTCTTGAAGTCGGCCAAGGCGTCGTCGCAACCTACGTCCACAATTGCCTTGCTCCGAACTTGGGCAAGATCGGCGTGCTTGTCGGCATCGAATCCGAAGCCGACCCGGCGAAACTTCAAGAGCTCGGCAAGCAGCTCGCGATGCACATCGCAGCCGCGCGCCCCGAAGCATTAAGCATCGCCGATGTTGACACAAAGAATCTCGAGCGCGAACGCAATGTGCTGGCCGAACAAGCCCGCGCCTCAGGCAAGCCCGAAGCGATCATCGAAAAGATGGTCGAAGGCCGCCTGCGCAAGTACTACGAAGAAGTCGTTTTGCTGGAACAAATCTACGTTTGCGACGGCGAAAGCCGCGTCGCGCAAGTCGTCGAAAAAGCCTCGAAGGACTTGGGCAAGCCCGTAAAGATTACCGGCTTTGTCCGCTTCCAGCTCGGCGAAGGCATCGAAAAAGCCCAGTGTGACTTTGCGAGCGAAGTCGCACAGATGGCGAAGTAATGAGCAGAAGAGCTGATACCCAATTCTTCGGGTATCTGCTCAACCTCATTAAAGTCGGGAATCCGAAATTAAGAATACGGCGCAAGCGGAATTGCCTAAATTGTGAAAAAATAAGTTGAAAATCCGCTAGTTTCCTTTAGCTTATGCAAAGCCTTTATAAGGAAGCATTTAACCATAAATTTCATAGGAGAAAAAATGAATCCGGAACAAACTGTTTCAGAGAAGCAGATAACCTCGGAGTTTAAGGCTTCAAAGACCGAAACTCTTAAACGTATCGCAGAAGTTGCGGTTCCACTAGCAGTTTTTGTTGGGGGAATATATCTGGGCGTTAAAAGCAACCTTTGGTACATGTATAATCACGATATGCCTATCGAACTCGCAAAAGTGTCATCCAATACTTCGGCAAGTTGGTTTGTCTCTCATCCTGATTTCATGCGCCTTAAGTATGCAGCCGAAGGCGTTGTAGGAGGAGCTATGCTCGGTGGATATGGAGCAGTTGCATCACACAAGTTGATGAAGCGGATTTCAAAGCTTCACTTGTTTGATAATTCCCCAAAATAAAAATCTCCACATAATCCCGGCCTCCGCGCCGGGATTTTTTTCGCAAAAAATTTAAAGCATGAACTGAAGCATGGCTTAAATAACTTTTAAGCCTTTGATTTTTCCCATGTTTTCCCCTCCCAATTTTTTTCATAAAAATATGAAAAATCCCTTGACTCCATCCCGCCCTTATGATAGGAATGTTCCCGCAGGATAAAACCTGCCTTAAGCGTCGGCGCCTCCCTCTAAGGTGCACATTATGGAAGAGAGCCGATGCTTCTGGGGCCGTTGTAGATCCGAAAGGACACCCCCGGGGGAGCTGCCAATTTTTGAGGATAAAGAAGACAAAGGAGTTTCAAGTGACGTAAAAACCTGCCGCCTGAGCCCAAAACAGTATAAAGACGCTCAAAAAACCGCAAGCCCAAACATCCGGCTATCCGTTGTCGTTACAGCTATGCGGATTATATAAAGCGGTCTCTTCACAGCCCTGTTCGTGATTCGATTGCCGCGCGCAAGTCGGGATGCTTTATTCCTTTTTAAAAATAATCTTGCCGCTTAGCCATGCTGCTTCGATTTCCGCACCGCAGCCAAAGGCAAGTTTCATCCCAGAGCTTGAACCATCGGGAAAAAACTTTACGCGCGTCACAGAGCTTTCTTGAAGACCGGGCACCGTTGCCGATATTTCTCCCATGCTCGCGGGTATTGCAGCGCTTCGGCTCGGGCTTGCGATGCGCCGGGACGCGGGATCGACGGAAACGGCTATCTCAGTATTCCTTTCAATCGCCGCCGATCGCGCTTCTCTTAGAATTGAAAGTATGTCCTCAATTGCGGACTGATGATGGAATGAGCCTGTTCCGTTTGTGAGCATTGGGAGCGTTCCGAGCAGGAGTCCCGTGATTGCGATTACGATCAGGAGTTCGAGGATTGTGAATCCAAGGCGGCTTTTCATTTCATACCGCAAAATCGTTGACGCTCAGCATTGCCAACAACAGCGCCGAAACGACGAATGCGACAATACCCCCCATAATGACGGTTAGAGCGGGCACCAAAAGCGTCAGCATCCTGTCGATGGCGCGCTGAAGTTCTTCTTCATATATATCCGCCGTCTCGATAAGCATTTCTTCAAGACGCCCGGTTTCTTCGCCTACCATAAGCAACTTTAGAAACAGATGCGGGAAACAGCCAGATTTAGCCAAAGGCCCGCTCAGCCCCTCGCCTTCCCTTAACGATAAGGCGCACATTTCTATTTCACGGCGGAGATAACGATTTGAGAGGCTTTCCTGCGCGACAGGAATAGCGGTTTCTATCGTTACTCCGTTTGACATCAAAGTTCCCAAGGTACGCGCGAACCGGGAGATGTCGGCCCGCAACTGCAAGGAACCGAATATGGGCGCTTTAAGAAGCAATTTGTCGCGGCGGACCGATAATTCCCCCGAGCGCTTGACATGCCGCGCAAAGCCTATCGCTCCGGCGAGCCCAGCCATAGCCAGCCACCAATAGTTTTGAATGAGATTGCTTGATGCAAGAACAATCCGTGTCGGCAGCGGAAGTTCGGCGCGCGCTTCGACGAACAGCGGTTCGAATTGCGGAAGGACCATTGTCAGGATGACAATAATCGATCCGAGCGCCATTATCAGCAGCAGCGCAGGATAGATCAGCGCGGATAATATGCGCTGCTTCAAAGATTCTCGGCGTTGCCGCAGAGACGCGAGCCGTTCAAGCGCGGAAATCAACGATCCGCTCATCTCTCCGACGCGAACCATGCTTACATATTCAGTTGAGAATGCTTTTTTCTCCTCCGATAGCGCATCAGCGAAACTTTTGCCTTGCCTTATCTGCTCAAGCGCACGATGCAATGTTTGGCGCCACTTTCCCAGCTCCGCCATTTCGCCAAGCAACTGGAGAGCGCGATCAATGTCCATACCGGCCTTAAGCAAGCGCGCAAGTTGACGCGTAAAAAGGCATAGAGATTGCGTACTTACGACTCCGCGCACGATATCTTTAACGTCCAGCGACCACCATGGCGCAGCGTTCGCCACCTTCGCTTCAATCGGCAGCAACCCTAGGCTCTGCACGTAATTGAAAGCCAAGGCCTCATTGTCCGCATCCGTCTCGCCGATGATAGATTCTCCGGATGCGTTTATTGCATTATAGCGAAATGTCGGCATGCTTTAAGCGCCCCCGATCACCCGCAAAACCTCTTCCATCGAGGTTTGGCCGGATAAAGCTTTCGCTACGCCATGCTCGAACATGGTGCGCATGCCCTCTTTTTTTGCGGCTGCCGAGATTTCCTCCGCTTCGGCGCGCTTGAGAATTAATGAGCGAATCGAGGACGTAACCGGAAGGAGTTCGAAAATCACGCTGCGGCCTCGATAACCCGTATAATTGCAATCTTCGCATCCGCATGCGCGCCAAAGCGTTATTTCTTTCCTGTTGCCGGGACTGCGCAGGATCTCGGAAGATGCCGCATATTCCTTCCGGCATTTCGGGCAAAGATTTCTTATCAAGCGCTGGCCAACAATGGCGGTGACGGTTGAGGTAACAAGGTATTCTGGTACGCCCATATCGAGAAGGCGAGTCACGCCCGATGCCGCGTTGTTGGTGTGGAGCGTCGACAGGACAAGATGGCCTGTCAGAGCGGCTTGGGTTGCGATTTCCGCCGTTTCCAGGTCCCGGATTTCGCCGACCAGAAGAATATCCGGGTCGAGGCGCAGGAAACTTCTTAGGGCCGACGCAAAAGTAAGGCCGATTGTCGGCTTGATCTGCACTTGGTTGACGCCTTGAAGGATATACTCGACCGGATCTTCAATTGTGAGGATTTTTACTTCGGCAGAATTCAAATATTTTAGAGACGTATAGAGAGTTGTGGTTTTGCCGCTTCCTGTGGGACCGGTGACCAAAACCATGCCCGAAGGATTTGACAAAACTTTGAGATACGGGTCCAACGTTTCTTTATCGAAGCCGAGTTGACTGAAATCCAGCGAGATTTGAGCGCGGTCAAGAATGCGCAGCGTCAGGCTTTCGCCGTGAATTGTTGGAGTCGTCGCGACCCGGATGTCAATTTCAATGCCTTTGACGGTCATTCTGATGCGGCCATCCTGGGCAAGCCTGTGTTCGGCAATATTGAGTCCCGCTATTATTTTGACCCGCGAAATAACAGCTGCGCGCCATGCAGCAGGCGGAGATTCCTGGTCGCGAAGAAGGCCGTCGATGCGGAAACGCACGCGAAGCCCCGTTTCGGTCGATTCCATGTGAATGTCAGAAGCTCTTGAGGCTATGGACTCAGCGATAAGACGATCCACGTATCGAATGACAGGCGCGCCGCTGGCCATATCTTTAAGACGCATAATATCGTTTTTGTCTGTCGCGCCTTGGCCCTGTTTTGCCGTTTTTGGAAGATCTTCGGGGTAGAGCGTTGCCAGAGCGGATTCAAGATCGCTTAACAGCGCGGGACGGGCAAGGATTTGAAAACCGGTCGAAAATTCCAACGCGTGGATCGCGTCCGCATCAAGCGGATCGACCACTGCGACAACAAGTTGATCCTTTTCCTGCCGGATAGGGATCATGTGCGTACGGCGAAGAAAACCCGGCGTTATGCGGTTTGTTAGCAAAGGCTTGCGAGGGTATTCTTGCGGAGTCACGGTTTCTTTGCCAGTTATCTCTCCATAAAGCTGGGCCAGCGCTTTTTCGGACAGCAATCCGAGTTGCGTGATAACGATGCCGAGGCCTTGGTTCGTTTCCTCGGCCATAGCTTGGGCGCGTTCAAGCTGCTCCTTATTGAGGCGGCCCGAGGCATCTAACGCTTCCGCTAATGACTTTCGTGCAATTGGCTTATTCATTGATTATCAGACTTGCCTCGTTTTCATTAGCCGTTTCGCCTTTTTCTCCGTACGAAAATATGTCGAAGGCGTGATCGGGCCTTTGGCTTGGCGATCGGTATTGAAATGGTTTGCTCCACGGGTCCATAGGCACTTTCGCAGGCTTGAGGTATGGGCCATCCCAACCGGATATTCCTTCGGGCTTCGCAATCAGCGCTTTTAGCCCCTGCTCAGTCGTGGGATAGGTTCCCACATCAAGTTTATAGAGATCGAGCACTTCGACCAAGCGGGCGACCGATTGAGCAGCGACTTTATTTTTCGCGGTTCCCAGCTGGCGCATGGCGGAAGGCGCGACCATTCCGATGAGGAGGCCGATGACGGCAATAACGACAAGGAGTTCGAGAATTGTGAAGCCGCGTTTTCGGCAACGGCTTATATCGTTGAATTTGGGATGCATTGTAGCTCCTTGTATTTTTACTTCCACATTAAGACCATGAAGGGGCGCGAAGCGCTGCTCGTTACTCTGATTGTCTCTTCGCTGGAAACTTCTTGCTGTCCGGCTTTGCCGGTTGCTTTGATCGTGAAGGATCGGCCTGCAAGCGGCAAAGCCGGGTCGATGATTCCGCGCGGGAGCTGCGGCGATGAGGAGTCCGGCGAACGGGTTGGATTAAGGCGATCCTTAATAAGCTTTTCGGCGCTTTCACGCGTCATGCCGGGGATAGTCAGCAGAACCTCAAAAGGGGCTGTTTCGCGGTTAATTTGCTGGCGTTGCGAATAGACAGTCACGGCTGGTTCAAGGCGGCGGAAAAGGTCTGGGGTAATCCCCAAGACCAGTTTTAGTTCGTTAACCGATTGAAAGGGGCCGTGGCGGGGACGATGGGCAGCGTTGCTTGCCCGATAATCTTCGGTATTGGCTCCGTTGAGGTGTTTTAGGTCATTGGACTCGCGCCAATCGAGGACGCGGTCTACGAGGGCCGATATTTCATCGGATTTTAGATCAGTGGACCGGAAGAGCCTTGTAAGCACATCTTTGTCGGCAGCGTTAAGATCGATCTTGCCGCTTTCATCCTGAATCGAGATGGTAAGCGGCACGCCGTTAAACGTGAACTGTATGGGCACGTTATCTACGCGCCAGCGCTTATCGGCGCGGGTATCGAGGATTCCGAGAATTGCGCGGTTGATCCCGGATTGAGCAGCAAGAGCAAGTTCAGCGCGATGCCGAGCGTTATGTTCGAGATGCGAGGCGGTTTCTCGTAGCCGGAGCATTCCGGCGGCGATCAGCGACAGGATTACGAGACCCCATAGGACGCTTACGAGAGCAAAGCCCTTTCTTCCGGATCGATGATATCGCGCGCTATCCAGCATCAGCGGCCCTGACAAAAATTTGTGAGCGGATCGTAAACGCATCCGGCATCGACGGCGATCTTTGGCGCTGCCACAAAATCCGGCCAACTGGTTTTCGCTTCTTCATCGAACTGCAATGAAAGGCGAACAAGCTTGGGCAGTTCTGGCTTGCCTGCCCATTGGCCAGTCCATTCAGGAGCCTGCTGAGCGGTGCCGCCATAGAAGGAAAAACGGATGGACTTCAAGCCGGAAGCGAGGATGATGGGGGCGGAGGAAGATATTTCATCCCATGCAAGTTCGGGACGGATGGTCATAATGAGTTTCAAGTTTTCCGCGTCGCGCTGGGCTGCAATTTTTATGTAGGCCAGCCCTGCCCCTCCCGAAGCCTCGGGCATGGGGGCCAAGAAAACCAGTGCTTCTTCTTGGCCGTCAAAGTCGATATGGGAGGTTGTGGCATCGCCGGATATGAATTTGGGGTAAGCTTGGCTTAGTTGCATTCGCAGAAAGGTTTGGATATGGCGGATGTCGTCAGCATCTGAAAAACGCGCTTTGGTGCTAAGCCAGCTTTTTGTAGCCGTTTGGATATTGGCGAAGAGGAGCGCCATAAGGAGGCCGAGCACGGTTATAGCAACGAGAAGCTCGATAAGCGTGAAGCCTGCTTGGGAGTAGCGATAAGGCATGCGATGGCGAAGGGGCACTCACATCCCCTTTGGATACAGGTGGAGGACGGTGAGCGATACGGAATGTCCGCTCTTTTCGCCCCATGAGACTGTGGCGGAGACTTCGTAAGGCTGCATAAGCCACTCGTTGCGATCCGCAGCATCACCGAAAGGCACGAAATTTAGGGACCAGCGAAAGCCATCGGCGAAAACGCCCTGTTCATTATTAGGCCTAACGGCAATATCTTTGCCAATGCGGTCTATAAGCGATTGGGCCAATGCGGCGGCGCGCGAGCCAAATTCCGATTTATGGAGACGATGCGCAGACTCGGACATGATCGCAATAGCCGTTGACGAGGCCACGCCAAGAATCGTCAAAGCGACAGTGATTTCAAGCAATGTGAAAGCTTTAGAAATTTTCAACAGTTGAGCCGGGCTGCAATTTTATGGATAATCATGCGCGTTTAGCGCGAAAATAGTTTCGGGGCTCATGTTCACGAAAACAATAGTCGAAACCAACGAAAAACAATGGATTCAGCGGCTTTTTTTGCGCTTAAAGTGCAGAGGCATCTGGCTATCCAGAAGCTCTTTTTTGGTTTTACGGCGCTTGTTCAGTGGAACTGCGGAGAGAAATTAGAAAGCTGTTCGCGCTTTATCTTTAGCTACAACCGGTTTAGCGCTTTCCCATGCCGAAAGGAACTGCGCCCGATATTCACGGGCTGCCGAGAGAATGTTGAATTCAAGAATCATAAATTGTTGTTCCCCCTTGAAAAGCTTCTCCCGAAAAAAGTATCCGTATCTGTTGCCATACATGATCACACAAAGCGGACCGATAAGTTCGCTGGTTGACATGCGGAGATCAAGCCCACGAAAAGTAACGACCGGCGCAGGGCCGTGCAGCAACAAGCATTTGCACTCGATCGCTGTGCAGACTTTTTCTAGACGTTGGAGATTGCTGCGTGGCGGAAAGCCACAGTGCTGCGTCAGGACCTTAACGTCCCGGACAAAAATGCAGACGTGGTCTGCATCGCTCGTTTTGCTTGTCTCAAGCACGCGCTTAAAAAAATCATCGCATGCGCTAGCCCCCCTAAATAACTTGATTTCTGCCGTAGCCCGCCGCACGCCATCGTTCTCGGTGAATTCGATGCCCGCATTTTCGACAGCCTTGCATATGGCATTCATTGTGGAGTAACGCGGAATATAACCAACTTCAAAACTGCGAATGGAAGTAAGAGATAAACAAGAAGCATCAGCCAGGTCCTCTTGTGTCCAGCCAAGAAGCGCCCGTGCAGCTTTAACCTGCTGAGAGCTTAGGCTAATCATTGATTTATCCATGATATTCAGAACCGTGTATTGGCTTGATTTTTGGGAAAGAAAGCAGCGATTGACACAGGTATATTAGTTTTCTAATATTAGTCAATTAGTTTTTTTATGCATACTTTCGGGCCCGACTTTGTTTTAATCGCAATATGTTTGCAGACGATCCAAAAGAAATTGGCAAGCGCATAAAGCTGGCTATGGAACTTCACCCAACAGGAAAGAAGTCTCAGAAATGGCTTGCTCAGAGATGTTCCGTTACACAGGGTAATGTTTCCCAGTGGTGGAAAGGGAAACAAATTCCAAAGGCATTGGATATCATTGCTGAGCTTCTTCTTGTCAACATTAAATGGCTTCGAAATGGGACGGAGCCCATGAGGATGCCTGATGTCGGGTTTGAATTTAAAGAACCGAGGCCTTCTTCGATTCGACCTGGAGATTTTCCACAGACGCCAATCACAGCCAAAACCGATGTGCGCTCATTGGCGAAATATGTAGTCGAAAAAGAGCTTGGCATTTTTAACCCAAGCGAAGAGGAACGGATTTATGTCGAGGAACGGATAGCCGGTCAGATTGGGATAGATGATTATCTCGGCAGGACGGTAAAGCCGGAAAATTACTCATCCGCCGCTATAGATGCGTTGAGGGCGTTTCGGGTTGAGAAGGGCGTAAAGAGGCCGGGATAATTAATTTAGATGCAGCGGCAAAAGGCTCGAAAACATTTTTCCCTTTCGGGGACAAATGCTATCTTCAGTTCTGCATTAAATTTTCTGAATTTATTGGCTTCCCGAGTCTGTGAGATTCAAGGATTAGTAGATGAAGGTACTGAATTATATTTGGCTGCTTGGCGACAAAAAATATTACGATCCAAAAAATTTTGCCAGCGAGTCCTATATTCCGGCTGAGTATCTTAACAACGTCATCTCGACGGCCAAGATAAATCCAAACGTTAAGGTTTACCTGTGGCTCGATTTCAAGCAGCTCAGCCGCAAGGACATCACATTTCTTGCCAAGTTGAATAAAAATACGCCAGATAATCTCATTTTCAAAGATCTCAATGTCGTCAAAGCTTACAGAGAAGAGCCAATTCTCCATGACCCTTCGGCGGGTATTTGGAAAAAGGTCAATTATTCCCGCCTGATCGTTGCAGATCACGTCCTCAAAGCCCCCAAGGTGGAGCAGGTTTTTTATAGTGATCTCGACCTTATTCTTGGAAAAATATCGTCGACTCGAATCCAAAAAAAAATGCGGAAAGGATACGTCTTTTGCTGGACCACATTTTCAGATACAGGCACAAAATACTTCGAAAATGGATTCTTCGGCTTCGACAAACTGCGCGCGTCCGTTTTGCGAGATAAGTTTATCCCTGCCACCCTAGAAGCTATGCGGCAGACCTCCTATCGAAATGAATGGCCCACATTTCGGCGGTGCACCCGCAATCTTTTCAAGAGGAATTTAAAGTCTCCAGAATGGAAAGCTCATGAGTATGCAATCAGAATAAAAACGATTTGGGGGCCCGGAAGAAACGAAAACAACGTATCCTTCGACAAAGACTGCGCCATAACAGGACAGCCCCCCAGAAATTTAGCTGGTCCAGATTACTTGGCTGAGGCAAAAAAGATATTCCACCAACATGGTGTAGTAGCGATGAAAAACGCTATAGCCTTTGACTGCGCTGCATTTCCACAACCAAGAAAGCAGACGGTGGGTACCATGCCGAGGACTCCCAATTGATATTGCAGCATATGCAGCGGTCGCAGCGGCCTTTGGCTCGGTGTTACCTGTGTACTGGTCTCCGAGTTTGCCCAGACCGGACCTCAGCAATTGGGAAGGTGATTGGATTATTTCATTCAAATCTGATCTCACGCTAGCCCAAAAAAGTGCGCATGCGGCCAAAAACAATCGTTGCAATAGAAAACCCGTCGCAAAATCATTCAATGCTGAGCCGACCCTTATAGCTTTAAAGGCAGTCCCTAAAGAAGACACTGTTGCAGCAACCGGGCAAGACGAAAAATTTACTAATGCATTGCGGCATAATCAATGCGTTGCCTAATTATGGCTTCCGCTTCAAAAAAAGAACAGAAGAGCGTAATTGCAGCTAGGTGCCGCACACAGCCTAGTTCTGTTGGGACCGTACCGCCCATGCCATTCCTTTAGTCTTCATGGTGGGCTCCACTTTACTATAAATTTATTGATCTTGTTGTCGTTTTATCCTGATGTCTTGAGGTTTAGGAAAGCTTAGTAAAGGACAAAAATTCACTTTCCAAATATCAAGCTCAAATATCTCTCCATTTTCATCTAATGTCAGGGACACGCTTACTTGAACTCCATCTAAATCAGAGAATTCCACGTCAACAAGGGATCTTTTTCTATGGCGCATTTGCCTATCATCGCCAATGGCACGAAAATATAAGCTCCCCATGCCACCATCATCCATTTCTTGGACAATATAGCTATCGAGTTTAGATAGCCTTTCGTTTCCACCTTCTCCATGCATTAATATCAATTTTAAAAAATCCTTTTCTTGCGAAGTAAGCAGGCGTGGATTACTTTTAAAACGTCTCTCGTTCAGAGGTGGTTTATGGAATGGTAATTCTTCCGACATTTATCCCACTCCCATCTGGAAACTTGTATGCAGAGTAATCAATCTGTTTTGCTCCAATATATATAGAGCCTTGGAATGGTCCTGGCTGCGCGGGCGAAATCTGACTGACATCCTCGCGGATTAGGTTCTTAATAGTGCGCTGGCCCCGTTTTGTGAGACAAAGAATCCGGAGATTAAGGTGGAAACTCGCCCTGGTTACGGAACGCCTCTTGCGGTGTGAGCCGAGAGGCGGTGACAGATTGTATCAAGCCCTGTTCGTTTTGTGAATCCTCCT
>JAQVZU010000059.1 GCA_028708035.1 Alphaproteobacteria bacterium | reverse complement strand
TCAGTTCGACCGCTGCGTCGTGCTTGTGCTCGGCAAAGGCGGGAAGGAACGCGTGGTGCCGCTTGGCGATCCGGCGCTTAAGGCTGCGAGCGAATGGCTTGCGGTTCGAAAAAAGATGCTGGGCAAACGCGTGTCGCCATACCTGTTTCCCACGAATGCACGAGGAAAAGTCGCGCCGATAACGCGACAGAGGCTCTTTCAGCTTCTCAAGGAGTTGGCTCTTGCGGCGGGGCTCGATCCGAAGCGGCTCAGCCCCCACGTGGTGAGGCATGCGTTCGCGACCCATCTGATAGAACACGGCGCGGACTTAAGGAGCGTGCAAAGTATGCTGGGGCATGCGGATATCGCGACAACGCAGATTTACACGCACTTAGCTAACGATCATCTGGCCCGAACGGTTGCGGAACATCATCCTCTCGCCAAAGGGACTTCACGATGATAGGCCCACATTTAAGGAACGGCAGGGCTTTTTCTGGGATGACCATTGGTCTTCTCGGCGGATCGTTTAACCCTGCCCACCAAGGGCATCTTGAGATGAGCCTTTATGCGCTCAAGCTGATGAAGCTCGATCAGGTTTGGTGGCTGGTTAGCCCGCAAAATCCGTTGAAGCCTTCTTCCGATATGGCCGATCTCGAAAGCCGTGTACAAAGCGCTCGGCGACTTGCCGCACATCCCCGGTTTGTCGTAACCGACATCGAGCGTTCGTTTGGGACGAGGTTCACCGCCGATACGCTTCGGGTTCTGAAAAAACGCTTTCCGGGGGTGCGCTTTATCTGGTTGATGGGAGCCGATAATCTCAAACAAATTCCGCGCTGGCAACATTGGAGGGATGTTTTTAACCTTGTTCCCGTGGCGGTATTTCGCAGGCCATGTTATCCGGCGGGTCGAGGCTTGGGAAAAGCCGCGATTCGCTTCGACGAGGCGTGGATTCCACCCATTCAGGCCCGGAAATTGGCGGAAAAAAGCCGGAGCCTCTTGCCTTTGTGGACAATTTTGGACAATAAGCTCAATTATACGTCTGCAACGAAACTCAGGAAGGACAACCCCTCGTGGCACTCTTGAAGAAAAAAACGGCGGCAAAAAAGGCCTCTAAGTCCGCCGCCAAAAAAGCGGCGGTCAAAAAAGCAGCGCCTAAAAAGACTGCAACGAAAAAATCCGCACCCAAGAAGAAGGCTGTCCCTGAAGGCTTGCCGGAACAGATGCTTGATGCCGCTCTTAAGGTCCTTGATGAGCGTCAGGCGCAGGATATTGTCGCTATTACGCTTACGGGGAGAAGCGCGCTTGCGGATTATATGATTATTGCTTCGGGCAAGACCTCTCGCCAAGTCGCGGCGCTTGCCGATCACCTCGACGCGGCGTTCCATAAGCTTGGCGCGCGACGCATAACGGTCGAGGGCAAAGAAGAAGGCAATTGGGTTCTTGTCGATGCGGGCGACATCATCGTGCATCTCTTCAGGCCCGAAGTTCGGAAGTACTACGACCTTGACTCGATTTGGGCCAAGAAGCCTCCGCGCAAATGAAAATTACTGTCCTCGCTATCGGCAAGGCGCGCGGGGTCGAGGCCGAATGGGCGGCGGAGTATCAAAAGCGGCTCGGCGATTCGGTCGCGGTGAAAGAATTTGCCGTCTCCAAATCATTGCCTCCGTCCGAAACGCAGAAGGCCGAGGCGCAGCTTCTTCTTAAAAACATTCCGCCCAAAAGCCTCGTCGTGCTGCTTGACGAGCGCGGAAAGGACATGACGAGCCGCGAATTTGCCGCCAAGATTTCGCAATGGCAGGATCGCGGGCTTAACGATCTCGTTTTTATGATCGGCGGGGCGGACGGGGTGACCGACGACATTCGGCAAATGGCCGATTTCACTCTTGGCTTCGGCAAACTGACCTGGCCCCACAGGCTTGTGCGCGTCATGCTTCTAGAGCAAATTTATCGCGCCAAACAGATTATCGCGGGGCATCCGTATCACAGAGACTGATTTATTTTTGGGAGAGCTGAATGTTGCGGGAAGCAAACCAATATCTCTGGTACAGCGCCAAACCAGGCGGCAGGCAAGAAGACGGGTTTTTTGTGGAAAGAACCGGTCGTATTCTGTTTTGGCCTGACAACGGGCCAATGGCTTATTCGTTGACTCCGGATGTGGCGGACAGAATCCGGAACATTAAAGCACGAGCCGAAACAAGCGATTATGTCATTATATTTTTCCTCTTGTTCGCTGCGTGCTTTCTCAAAATCACTTTTCGGAGTCGAATGCTCCAAGATAGATTCCTCGAATTTACGCACAATACTCTTTCCCTTGGACCGGCATGCCTTGCCGCTGTTTTTATTGCTCTTTTCCTTATGTATCTTGTCAGGGGTGCGATTAAGCAAAGCGCAATTGGCAAAATCCTCAAGTCTTGCTCTTTTGTCGAGCAAAGGCCGCATCCCGAGGCTCAATATTTGAAGCTTTCTTCTTGTATGTCCGTGATGGGCGTTAAGCCACGCCCTCCAAAAAAAATCTTATTGGCCTTCGTTGGCGCTGTTCTCATTTACGGAATTTATGAAGAACTTCGAGGTCCGTATCCCGGCAATGCTCTTGTCGTTGGAGCGCTCATGGCTTTCCTCACGGCGTTTAGCGCAAGGCTGTGGCGGCGCGAACAAACGGGATTACGACCAGACCAAATCAAGGTGCTGAATTTCTCTTCCCCAGCAGGGCCCATACAAGGCAAATAATCCAGCCAACGGCTGTCCAACCGAAAAATAGATTAATAATGATGATCGACAGTGTGTTGGGATGATCGCGGTCGATGGCCAGAAATGCGGGCAGGAAATAGAGCCCCACCAAAAAGACGAAGAGTGCCATGCCGCTGGCGATGATAAATACACCCCCAAGAAGTTTTCCTGCAATCGTCATTGCCAATAAAAGCACGAGAAAGCCAACGAGCGAAATGCCATTTGAGGCGCGCATGGCTCGAGCTTGAGCAAGAGGCTTGCCTGAAGGAAAATCAATACCACAATGAGGGCAGATTTTCGCTCTGTCGCTAACTTGCTGACCACATTCGCGGCAAGGAATCAGAGCCATTGGAGTCTCCCTAATGTGCTGATAATCTTTTTATGAATACGTAAAGATGGGGAAGCTTTAGACAAGCAAAATTTTGCATTCTTCCTTTTCCATGGAGAGGGTTTTTTATTCGCCAGAACTTGTGACAGCTTCAGGGCCAGTGTTTTCAACGCCAGTGTCTTCAACGCCGTTCAACCGGTCGCGCAGTTGCTTGCCGGTCTTGAAGAAAGGCACGTATTTTTCTGAGACGGAAACAGTTTCGCCTGTACGAGGGTTGCGTCCTTGGCGCGCTTCGCGCTGTTTGACCGAAAAAGCACCAAAACCGCGCAATTCCACCCTGCTGTTTCGTGCCAAGGCATTAGAGATCTCATCGAAGACTGTGTTGACGATGCGCTCTATATCACGTTGAAGAAGATGCGGATATTTTTCGGCAAGTTGCAAAATCAGATCGGACTTTGTCATTAGAAAACCCCTTCAACACGGACGAGGAAACGCGAGTCGCGGTTAAAAGGTGCCAAAGTCGAGAGATCAAGTCAAGGGGGGCTTTGTATAACCCTTTGGCGTCAATGGGTTTTCCATGCCTTCATGTGGAGAAACTCTTATGTGCGTGCGTATGCTGTGCAGTACTCACTTGAAAAGAGTGAGCAAAGTCAAAAATTCCATATATTTGAAGCTTTGTTGCAAGGCTTTCTCATGCACTTGCGATTGACGGTTACGGAGCGATGGCCCGGACCGTGCGAGAAACAGGCTTTCACAGAATAGTTCGGCCCGCAAATAGCGCAATCAACAGGAAGACGACGAACAAAATAACGAAAAGATAAAAGATAACGCGCGCGACATCGGCTGCGCCTGCCGCAATGCCTGTGAAGCCGAAAATTCCCGCGATCACCGAAATAACGAAGAAAAAGAGCGCCCATTTCAGCATGAGGTCATCCTTTCTTCAGCGAAAGTTCGATAATCACATTAAAACAAAGCATCTCAAAAAGATGTCGAGAATGCGTCCCAGATCCATAACGCGGTTATAATGAAGCCCTAGCTATGGGGTGGCGGTTAACCAACTTGATTTTCGATTTTCATTCGGGGGCGGATTCGTCCGCGCGGAAAAGCCTCGCAACGTTTTTAAATGGGAAATGCCACCAGACTTTTATGCTCGCTATCGCGAGCGATGGATTCCCGCGTGCGCGGGAATGACGAGGATGGATGGTTTTAAAAAGGGACGTTTGTTTTCTTGGAAGGAAAACAAAAGGGATGACCGCCTGTGGACGGCTGAGCGAAGATTCAAAAGCTAATCTATCGGTTTAAAAATTGCGGACAGGCACTCCTTATGCAGGTCTGGGCAAAACCTCCATTCTGTAGCCGACGCCGGGTTCCGTAATAATCAATTGAGGCCGGGAATGATCCGGCTCAATCTTATCGCGCATCTGCCCCACATAAACGCGGACATATTGGGTGTCGTTTCCATGCGCAGGCCCCCAGATCTCATGCAGAATTTGCCGGTGCGTTAGCATCTTGCCCCGATTGATCATAAAAAAACGTAACAGGTCGTATTCTTTCGGTGTCATGGTAACTTTTTTGCCTTCAAGATAGACTTCATGCCGCACCAGATCCATGCGGATAAATCCGTTCACCAGTTCGGGCTCGCCTGCCTGCTGCACGGCGGCCTTCCGTAGATTGGCGTTGATGCGAGACATAAGCACATTGGTATTAAAAGGCTTGACGACATAATCATCAGCGCCCAAATCGAGAGCCGCGCAAATTTCGTCGTCGTCTGTGCGCGTCGACAGGACAACAATGGGCACGTGAGACCACAACCTGATTTCACTGATAACGTCCTTGCCGTCCATGTCCGGCAACCCGAGTTCCAAAAGCACGAGGTTCGGCTTGATCGATGCGCACATGCGAATGGCTTGCCGCCCGCAATCGCTTTCTTCGGTCCGAAAGTCGGAAGCGTCGAGAAACGTGCTAAGCATTTTGCGAACTTGTGGTTCGTCGTCGATGACAAGAATGGTGTTTTTCTTTTCGTGCATGACTCCTCCGTATGTCGATGCGGAAAGTGAAACGCTGAGGTCCGGGTGCCTGACATTCCAGCGATAAACCTTACGAGTTTTTTGCGGCGTAAAGCCGTCCTGACGCAAAACGGAAGTTAAAAACAAAAAAGAAATAATCAATGGGCTATAAATTTATAGAAATCATATCCGATTTATACCTCCTTTACCACAACCGCAGAGCGTGCGCGGCGCGATTCGAAACGAAGTTTTTCGATGCCTAGAGCTTATGCAATTTTGGTGCAGGTATAATGAACAAATTTAGAATTAAATCATCTCTCATCGTTTCGACTCGGAGAGCTTGTTCATAATCATGAGGGCTTCACGATGCCTATGCGTTTTTGTCGTGGGACGAGCCGCAAGAGCAGCAAGATGCGGAGCCGCCTCCTAGCGTATCCATGATGTCTTTCATACGCTTTTCGGCATCTTCGCGGTCAATCCCATATCTTTCTTTTAACTTACCGAAAAATTGATCGCGGCGGCCATTATACAAAGCAATATCGTCGTCGGTTAGCTCTCCCCATTTTTCTTTAATTTTTCCTTTGATTTGGTCCCATTTCCCTTCCATCTGCTCGCTATTGGCATTCATGGGAGCCTCCTTGTTTAGATTTCAGCTCTTGAACTGCAAGATGTATAAAATCTATCAAAGGCTTTGATAAAGACTCCATGCGGCGTGCCAGGAAGCGTTGTAAGGCATTTATAAAGCAGGCGTTGGGGATGTCCGCAGGAATTGCGACGATGCTGAATCTATTTTTCTCTTTTCCTTGACACAGAATTTGTGCTGCGAGAGGGTTTGCGACTTGCGGCTGTCTTCGATTTGGTTTTCGTGCTGGTTCCGCGAGTCGAAGCATGAGATGCTGGCCCTGATGTTTTTCGCGCGCCCGGTCCCGAAGTTTCTTCCCGCGGTTTCGAACGCGCTGACGTCGTACGCGATGCTCTGCGCGCCGTTTGTAAGGCTGTTCCGCTTTCCTTCGCTTTCGTACGCGCCAAGCTGCGCCGCTTTTCTTCCGGACTTTGGTGTTTTGACGCTCCTGCCTCGCTTAACCCAATTGCTATAGCCTGTTTGCGATTGGTTACCTTTTTCCTCCCGCCGCTCTGCAAATCGCCGCGCTTGTATTCACGCATTACGCGCTTGACTGTCTTTTTTTGTCCGGCGGAGAATGGGGGCATGAAGACTCCTTGCGCGTTAATCCAGATCCATTTTTCACGCCTTAATGTATAAAAAGACAATATGCATTTGGATGTGGAAATCGGTATATGAATTTTATGTAACGCATTTTAGATTTATTCTTACAGAGTGAGCAGCGTCATAATCCCGCCGCAAAAGGTGTGTACCGATTCTTACGTCTTTGTTGTTCGAACAAAAATTCTCAATTGACACATACGGCAAGGAGGCCGGAATGAATAAACAGTGTTGTACATCTTTTGCGAAGCGGATGATTCTCGTTGCCGCAGCGATCCCCGTGTTTCTGGTTATGGCGTGCGGCGGCGCTACGAACCGAAACTTTGTTCGCGACGCCTCGGTCGGCAATCTGTTCGAGATCATGTCGAGCGAGATGGCCGTGCAGCGCTCGCAAAACCCGCAGGTTCGCGAATTTGCTCAGCGCATGGTCGACGAACATACGGCCGTCGGAAACCAGCTTAAAGCGATTACATCGGCTCCTAACAGCGGCCTTCCGCAACCCGAAACTTCGCTTGACGCCAACCATCAGAAAATGATGGACGCCCTTTCCCAGGCGGCTGATTTTGATAAGCAGTACGTCGATCAGCAAGCTACCGCACATGACTCCACAATTGCGCTGTTCACCGATTATACGAAGAAGGGAACCAATGATGCGCTTAAGCGCTTCGCTTCAGATACGCTTCCGACTCTTCAGGATCACGCGCAACGTGTCTCTTCTCTGAAAGCCGCCCTTGCTGCTCCGACCGGCACGACAACACCTGAAACCCCGGCGGGAACGGAGGCGGCTCCAGAAGAAACCACTGCGCCGCAAGGAACGGCGGCCCCCGGTTCGCCTGAAGGCACGAGCGGATCTTCTGCTCCTGAAACCACTCCTGAAGGGAGTTCGGCACCGGGCGACTCAGGTTCAGTTGAATAGCTATTTTGCATAACAAAAAAAGGGGAACCGAAAGGTTCCCTTTTTTTATGAAGCCCGCATGCTTTACCATTCTTCGCTGTCTGATCCGCGATATTGATCCTGATTGCGTTTGCTTCGCAAAGGTTCTTGTTGTGGACTCCGTTCCCACCCGCGCCGCGAAGCTTCAGAATGTCCTTCGGCATCGCCAAACCATCCGCTAGGCTTATGCCCTTCTCTCTCCCATCCGCGCCGCGATGCTTCCGAATGCCCCTCGGCATCGCCAAACCATCCTCCTCGTCCCCTCATGCGCCTATTGCCCTCTTCGCTGCCGTAGCGGCCCCTATCTTCCCGTTCTTCGTAAATTGAGCCCTTGTCAGACCCTTTTGCAGATCGTGTCGATGCGCGCGATCGTCTCGTCATGCTGCGCGTTCCGGTCGTTTTTGCACGCGCGGGAGATTTTGTTGTGGCAATCGAGCGCGTGGCAGGTTTGGCGGTTGCGCGGGGTGTTTTCGCTGTTTTTGCGCCGCTTGCGGTTCTCGTGTTTCGGCTTGTGCCGCGCATTGTTTTTGCCCCTGCGCTGCGCGAGCCGCTGGTGCTTCTTGCGCCCGGTTTGCGTTTGCTGGTAGTTGTGCGAGCCATATGATCCTCCTTAGATTTAATGGGGGTATCAAGAGAAGCGCCTGAGATTGATGCTAAGGGCGTCTCTGGACATTGGGGCTGGCGAACGGTCGTGCGCCGACGTCAGATGCAATGGAATTCATTAGATAAAACCAGGGATAAGTTTTCCATAGTGAGTTGGAAAACGGAAAAGTTCTGCCTTTGCTTCAATGACTCAAACGCGGTGCACCCTGTATGCGTTCGCAGCAAAAACATACGGGAGTATGCAACAAAAAAGCATTTCCAGATGCAGCAATTGCCTATTGAACAAGCATTATCATTGGAGCATTGTTGCGCTCAACTCGTGCAGCGGAATTTTGATTCGGCGCAAAAAAGTCCTTGAAAATTCCAACGCAACCTGTCAAAAGTTAACCCGAAATTAACCAAAAGCTTGGGGCGTGAAATGAGTTCATCTGCAAACGAGTCGGTGGTCATCAAGAAATATGCGAACCGCCGTTTATACAACACGGCCATCAGCGCATATGTGACGCTTGGAAATCTTGCAGAGATGGTCAAAAACGGTGTCGAGTTTAACGTTTATGACGCCAAGAACAACGAAGATATCACGCGCCAAGTGCTCGCGCAGATCATCGTCGAGGAGGAAGGCAAGACCGGGCAGAATCTTCTTCCCATCAGCTTCCTTCGCCGACTGATAGGCTTTTACGGCGACAGCATGCAGTGGCTTGTTCCCAAGTACCTTGAGCACAGCTTGACGTCGCTCTCCAAGAACCAGGAACAGATTCGCGAGTACTTCCAGAAGACATTCGGAAACATCTTTCCTTTCAACAATACGCTTGAGCAGATGAGCAAGCAAAATCTGGCGATGTTTGAAAGTACGCTTCAGATGTTTTCACCTTTTGGCATGATGGGCCTTAAACCCGACAAGGATGGTTCTGAATTTTGCTGTTCAACCTCTAAAATTCCTGAAGCCGTTTGTACGGTTCCGGATTCTGACAAAAAGGCGGATTCCGCCTCGCCTGTGCCTGTCAAAAAAAAACTTACGGCTGTGCCAACGCCCGAGACTTCAAAAGTAACGTCGCAAAACGCAGTGTCCGGCGAAGAAGTGCAAAGTAAGATTGCTGCTCTGCAACGTCAGTTGTCGGAGCTTGCCCGGAGCAAAGCCTGAATTAAGCGGTAGACAAAAAAGCGCTCGAGAAAAAATTCTTGAGCGCTTTTTGTTTTATTGCGCATTCGCAACATTCGGCGGATTCATTAGTTATTTGTTCATAGACTTTTACTTAAACTGACTCCCTAAATAAAGGACTGCGAGCATCCCAATATGTTGGAACTGTTAGATGAAGCTGTTGCCGCTTTGATGGCGTCCCTGCGCCAGCCAATCGACTCTTTTATACAGTTGGAAACCGCAGATGACGAAGGAACCCTTGTTGCCAGTGATGGTTCGCTGGTGACTTTTATCAAGCTATGCGGGGCTCGTCAGACTATCGGCGACACCGAATACCAGTGGATTGTTGAACAAGCCACTCTCAAGCTAGGCGCGCGGTTCGATCGTCCGGGCTATGCGCTTCAAGTTTATTTTGCGCGCGATTCAGCACAAGCCGAGCGGGACATTGAAAATATTATGTACAACAATCGCATGGCCGCCCGGGCCATGGATCTGGATCTTAATGATCTGTTGAACGAGCGGGCACACAACCTTGCGCGCTATGTCGTGCACGAAGAAATTTACTTTGTTCTCTGGACGCGTCCGTCGGTTCTTAGCAAAGCTGAACTTAACATCGGCCTCAAGCAGCGCGCGGCGAAGAAGTGGGTTAAGGCTGCGGATGCCCAGTATCCTATGCAGGCTATCGAGACGTTGCGTCAGCGCCACAAAAGTTATGTTTCGTCTGTCTCGGGATCTCTTGAAGAGCTGGGAATGCGCGCAGAAAACGTTCCCGTTCATGATGCGCTTCTTGCAGTCAAACAGAGTATCTATCCGCATTTATCTCATAAAGGCTGGCGCGCCAATCTTCCCGGAGATCCTCTTTTGCCGCGACTTCCTCAACATGGCGAAGGCGATGTTTCCGATCTTCTGTGGCCGCCATTGCGCCGTCAGATCTGTACTGAGGATGCCCAAGTCATCAACAGCAGCATTGTGCGCATAGGCTCAACTTTGTGGGGCGGGGTGGATATGACCCTTGCACCTTCAGAGCCATCCCCCTTTCCGCAGCTTCTTAGCCGCCTGATCGATCATGACGTGCCTTTCCGCATATCGTTTCTGATTGAAAGCGGCGGCGCTTATGGCGCGACCTTTCGTGCATTCGCCGCTGGCGTGCTGGGCTTTACAAATCAAGTTAATAGACAAATACGCGCATCGATTTTAGCGCTTCAACAACTTTCACAAAACGAGCCTGTCGTGAAGTTGCGCATTTCAGTCTCGACCTATGCGCCCAACAACAATCGGAAGCTAATGGAAGCCCGCCTCGGTGCGCTTACACAGGCCATCGAATCTTGGGGGTATTGCCAAGCCTCGTCCGTTGGCGGCGATCCTCTGGATGTACTTATGTCCTCTGCGCTTGGCATCGCATGCGCGTCAACAGCGCCAGCTGTTATTTGTCCCTTTGTCGAAGCCGTCAAGTTGCTTCCATGGCAGCGCGCCTCGTCTCCGTTTAAGGAGGGCTCGGTCATTTTCCGCACCCCTGATGGCCGCGTTTGGCCTTATCAGTCCGGGACGACTCTGACCTCTTTATGGTTTGACCTCATCTTTGCTCAACCTGGATCCGGAAAATCGGTGCTTATGAATGCGCTCAACCTTGGCACGATTTTGTCGGCTGGTTCTGTGCGCTTGCCGTTCGTCGCGATTCTCGATATCGGCCCTTCATCATCGGGGCTTATTTCACTTATCAGGGATGCGCTTCCGCCCGAGCGCCACCACGAGGCTTTGCACTTCAAACTGCGCATGACTCCTGATTACGCCATCAATCCTTTCGACACGCAGTTGGGTTGCCGTTATCCGCTTCCCGAAGAGCATTCATATCTCGTCGAGCTTTTAACGCTTCTGTGCACGAATGCAGGCCAGGAAGAAACTTATGATGGTATGATGCAATTGGTCGGTTTGTGCATCGACGAAATGTACAGGTGGCGCGATGACGGCGGCGCGAATTCTGAACCGAGGCCTTACCTTGTCCGCATTGAGCCCAAAGTTGACGAAGCCATCGCGGAGCATAATATCCATCTTCCGCAAGACCCCTTCTGGTGGGATGTTGTCGATGCATTGTACGACGTGGGAGACTATCACTGCGCCATGTTGGCCCAGCGGCACGCGACGCCAACTCTTGTCGACGCAGTAACCGCTACGCGCCGCCCGCAGATTCGTGCGCTTCTTGAAGAAACGCAGATCGGCGCTTCGGCTGAAACGATTATTCATGCATTCGAGCGCATGATTGCTGGGGCTGTGCGCGAGTTCCCTATTCTTGCGTCGGTCACGAGATTTGATATTGGTGGCGCGCGCGTCGCCGCTGTGGATCTTCAAGACGTTTCGCCGCAAGGCGACGTGACGGCGGACCGCCAAACCGCCATTATGTACATGCTTGCGCGCCACGTGATGGTCCGTTCGTGGTGGCTGGGGCCCGATATGCTTCGATCGGTGCCCGAGAAGTACCGGCCCTATCATGAGGTCCGTGTTCGCGATATTCGCGAAACGCCCAAACGCATCTGTTACGACGAATTCCATCGTACCAGTAGAAGCCCCGCTGTCCGCGCGCAAGTCATTCGCGATGTCCGCGAAGGACGCAAATGGGGCGTCCAGATTGTGCTTGCTTCGCAATTGCTCGACGATTTCACGAAGGATATGGTGGACCTCGCTACGGGCGTCTGGATCTGCGGAACGGTTGTGTCCGACCGCGCGATTACTGAAACAGCTGATCGCTTCGGCCTTTCGGATACCGCACGTTGGATCATGCGCTATCGCCTGACCGGCCCGAGGCCAACGGGCGCTCCGGTGCTCTTTCTGTTATCCACCAACGAAGGCCGTTATGAGCAACATCTGGTCAACACTTTGGGACCGGTGGAATTGTGGGCGCTTTCGACTTCGGTCGAAGACGTGATGCTCCGCAACCTCTTGTACACTGCGCTTGGCGCTGTGGCGGCGAGAAATATTTTAGCCAAGTATTTTCCTAGCGGTTCTGCCCGTCAAGAAGTGCGTCGCCGCATTGTAGCATACACAGAAAAAGGCCAGCTCGAAGCGAGCGCAGCGTCCACGGTCATCCAGGAAATGGCTCAAGAGATGATAGACGCAGCGCGCAAGGATCCATCCAAACTTGTTTCTCAGAGTCATTAGCCCTGACCCTGAACATCGCCAACGAAGCTGAAACCAAAGGGGGCGATTGATTATAATCCGCTCTCAATCAAATACCTCACCCGGGTACGCCCCCCAAAAGTCCGCCTTGCCTAAATATCCCTTTGCGTTATCGAATTTCAGCTTGCACCAATCCTGCCCGCAAGAGACAATCTGGGCAATGGCGCCTGCTTCCAGATGGGCCTCGATCGCCGAGTCGGCGTCGCGCCGACGCAGCAAATCTTTAGCTTTTTCTTTGATAATTGCCATACGTTTTCCGGTTAGCTCGGCTTTGCTGATCCAGCCTTCTGTTCCGTCAGGGTCTCTTACGCGACGCCAAATGTCATGTTCGGCGGTGATTTCAACCGGAAGGCCTTTGCGCGTGTAAACCCACTCTATGGGATAGCGTAGCCCAGGACCTGTGCGCATGTTGACTTCTCCGCTTCGCAACGAGGCAAAACGGGGAATGGGCAGGCGCGGCCCATCATCCTCAGCTGCATAGGTAGTCGAGGCGGTTAAAAAAAAGGCCAATGAAAAGAAAAACAGGTATCTCATGAAAGAGGCTCTATGTCTCCTCGCGCTAATTCTTCATGGAAAGCAGCCGCGAAGTCATTGATTTTTCTCACTTCAATGGCTTCGCGAAGTCCACGCATAAGGCCCTGATAATACTGGATGTTGTGCGTCGTGAGAAGAATGGGCCCCAACATTTCTTCGGTCCTGAACAAATGGTGCAGATAGGCGCGAGAGTATCGCGTACACGCAAGACAACCACAACGCTCATCAAGCGGTCTTGGGTCTTCGATGTGCCTCGCATTGCGAATGTTAACCGTGCCTCGGTGCGTAAAGGCTTGTCCGGTTCTTCCCGAGCGCGTCGGCATCACGCAGTCGAACATATCGACCCCTCGCAATACCGATCCAACAATATCATCAGGCCTGCCTACACCCATCAGGTAACGCGGCTTCATAGGCTTCAAAAACGGAATAGTCACCTCAATCGTCGAGAACATCGCCTCCTGTCCCTCGCCAATGGCCAGCCCTCCAATTCCATATCCTTCGGTATCCAGATCGTTCAGGGCCTTGGCCGACTCCTCCCGCAAATCCGGATAAACGCTCCCCTGATTGATCCCGAACAGCGCATATCCTTCGCGTGGCATAAAGGCCCTCTTGCACCGCTCCGCCCACCGCATCGACATGCGCATCGATGCCGCTGCCTCTTCGGGCGAAGCGCCATTTTGGGTGCATTCGTCGAATGCCATCGTGATGTCGCTGTCCAGTAATTGTTGAATCTGCATCGACCTTTCCGGTGTCAACTCATAAGCTGTTCCGTCGATGTGTGAACGAAAGGTGACGCCGTTCTCGTTTATTGTTCGAAGCTTTGCCAGAGACATGACTTGAAACCCGCCTGAATCCGTAACAATCGGTCCGGGCCAGTCCATAAATTTGTGCAATCCGCCTAAGCGGGCCACGCGCTCTGCCGTGGGCCGCAGCATAAGGTGATAGGTGTTGCATATCGCTAGCTCCGCTCCGGTGGCGCGGACATTATCAGGCAGCATCGCCTTGACCGTCGCAGCGGTGGCTGTCGCCATAAAAGCGGGCGTCTCGAAGGTTCCGTGGGCAGTCGTCACACGTCCGCGCCGCGCCGCACCATCGGTAGAAAAAATGTCGAATTTGAAGTCGGTCATTGCTTTTCCAATAAACAGGCATCGCCATAGGAGTAAAATTTGTAGCCTTTTTCAATGGCATGAGCATAGGCTTGGCGCATAGTCTCAAGCCCCATGAACGCGGATACGAGCATAAACAAGGGGGATTGCGGCAGA
>JAQVZU010000127.1 GCA_028708035.1 Alphaproteobacteria bacterium | reverse complement strand
CGTCCAGCCATGAAAAAATTGGCATCGGATGCGCTTTAAGAGAATCGGCGCAAGGAAGTCCTTACCACGCCAGACGACCTTCTATCTTCGTGAGCTGAGACGGATTATCAGGAACATTTCGAAAATTAGGTTCTGTCGATGAATCCGGCTTTGAGCGGTCGCCCTTAACCTGCCTTGGCCTTGCTATCACTGAAGGCCGCAGCGTCTTCGATGCTTCCTTCGATAAGCCGCATAGCGTTGTCTCCCGAAATCTTTTCGAACAAAATCTGGCGAGCCATCTCCATGCCGAGACTGACGGCTTTCGAACGTATCGCATCGACAGCCTTCATTTCCGCAAGACGAATGCGATCTGCTGCCAACTGCTGCTGACGCTCAAGCGTTGCGGCCAATTCGGAGGCCGCTTGTTTGCGCATCGCTTCCGCTTGGTTTTTCGCCATTTCTATAATTTCCTTGGCGTCTTTTTCGGCCTGAATCTGCTTGTTCTTGACATCGGACAAAGATGATTCGGCTTCAGCGCGTAACTGCCGGGCCGTATCAAGCTCTGCCGTAATCTGACCGATCTGATTATCTAACCACTGAAATGCGGGCTTCCGCAGAAAGATAACGACCAAAAGCCAAAAGATCACAAACGCGATGGCGTAAACGTTCAAAGTCTCTTTGGCCAGCTCTTGCAGAAACTCGTTCATGCCTTCGCCCCCTTCTTTCCGTCGAGAATCTTCTCAACGATGGCGTTCGCCAAGTCTTCCGCGACCGAGCGAACCTGCTCAAAGGCGACCGCGCGGGACACCGCAATGTCCTCCTCCGCACGGTGCAACTTGCGCAAAAGTTCTCTTTCCTGAGAAGTTTGCCGCTCGTTGGATTCTTCTGCAACGCGCGCCAGCATCTCGTTGACTTCGGCCTGCGCCTTAGCACGGGCCTCGCCAAGCGCTTTATCGGTAGCGGCAAGAGAAGCTTTTGCCTCCTCGTTCGCAATGCGGGCAGTCTCAATCTCCGCTGTTATGACCTCCTTGCGCTTTCCCTGTGTGCGCTCATAACGCGGCACGACTAGAAAGTTCATGAGAACAAACATCAGCAGAAAACTGACAACAAGCCAGAATATCTGCTCGGGGTACCACGACGGGTCAAACTGCGGAAGCCCGCCATCTCCCCCGGCAGCCGCTCCTTCCGTTTCTGCGGCCCAGGCGGGCAACGTCGACAGAAAGAGCGACAAAACAACGGCGCCGAAAGCGCATGAATTGCTGAAAAGGCGCATCCGAGATCAATCTTACTTGTTGAGAGTCATGATCGAAATAACGAAGCCCATGAGCAGCACGAGCTCGGTACCGGCGAACGCAACGAAGCCTGCCTTCGACAGCTTGGTGTCCGCAGACGGATTGCGGGCGATTCCTTCAAGCCATGTCGCAAAGACTTTGGAAAGGCCTTGCCCGGCGGCGAAGACCGTGGCGATCATCGTGATGGCGACGGCGAGATATTTTACTGCTTCGTTTTCCATATTAAATACTCCTGGTTGCTAGTGGTAATAAGTTGCTAGTGCATTTCGATTGCATCGTGCAGGTACACCGACGAGAGGATTGAGTAGACGTAGGCCTGCAAAAACGCAACGAAAAATTCAAACGCTATAATCGCCAATTCAGCGGCTAACGGGAAGATGCTAAGCCCGGAAAGCCACCCGGCGGTCAAAAGGCCAGCCATCAGCGATGCGAAAACCTGAAGAAGAAGATGGCCCGCCAGCATGTTGCCAAAAAGACGAAGCGAGAGGCTGAACGGACGGACCCAGAACGAGAAGAACTCAATGCAATACATGACGGGCGCCGCGAATACGGGCGTGCCTGCGGGCAAAAAGACGCCGAAGAAATGGAAGCCGTGCCGGATAAATCCGATCATCACTATGACAAAAAAGAGCGTGAACGAAAGCGCCAAATTCACGATGACGTGGCTTGTGTAAGAAACCGAATGCGGAATCAGGCCGACGAGGTTCGCGAAAAACACAAAGCAGAAAATGGAAAACATGAACGGAAAATAGGGCCGCGCTTTTTCACCTGCATTATCCGCGACAAGGTTTCCAACCATATCGTACAATACTTCGGCGGACATTTGCATCCGTCCTGGCACGACGGCTTTTTTCCGAATGGCGATAAGGAAGAAAAGCACCGCACACGCGACACCGATGAACATCCAAAGTGCTGACGTCGTAAAAGCGATAGGATGGCCCGCAATCTCAAAAAGCGGTTCGGAGATGCGATGGATCTCAAATTCTTCAAAAAGTGACGCCATGCTTCCTGTTCCTCAAAGACCCCGGCTTCGTCTACTCGTCGGGCTTTTGCATCATCTTCCAGACGCCATAAATGCCCGTGACGAAACCAAGAACCACCATTCCCACCAGTATCCACGGAGCCGTGCCGAACGCTCTGTCCAGCAAAATTCCGATAATCACGGAACCAATCAGAGTTCCGGCAAAATCGTACCCGGCGTTGTGCCATGGGCTTGATTCCACCTGTCTCTCCGGCTTGGCCTCCGCCCGGCGGATGCGCTCGGACAAATCTTCGAGTTTTTCTTTATCTGAACTCATATTCATCCAAGCGCGAAACTCGCGCGCAAACTAGGGAAGACTGGCCGCCAAGTCAAGACATTACGGCAACATAGCGGCAGATTTTTGTGCCTGTTCCGCAAAACATTTTTCTCCATACAGGACTCGCAGCTCATGATTGAAACAAACCAATAAATATGGTTCTTTTTCATTTGCGGACAGATAAATACGCTCAAAAGTTTCGCAAAAAAAGGACTCTTGTAAAGCGCCTTTGCTGCGGCGCAATAACGATTTTTTCGGAATGTGGCAGACTATCACCAAGAATCTTTCCGATGCTTCGAGTTGACTGAGTCCCGCTCCTCGGCAAAGCTCAAGATTCCTTATAGCGATGCTTTTGACCACGGAAGTCTTCGATTTCCCAGCTACTGCCGCTTTTGATTGCCATGACAGGGGTAAGGGGAACTTTGCCGTAGCCGCCCGGAGTATCCAGAATATAAGTCGGTTGGCAAAGGCCGGAGAGATTGCCTCTGAGGCGGCGCAGAAGTTCTTGCCCTTCGGCGATAGGGACCCGGAAGTGGCTTGTGCCGAGGGCGAGATCGCAATGATGAATATAATGAGGCGTAATCCGGCTTTCCACAAAGGCGCGCATCAGCGCGCCAAGGCTTTCGACAGTGTCATTGACTCCTCGAAGAAGCACGCTTTGTGAAAGGAGGGGGATGCCCGCGTCCACAAACATGGCGCAAGCGGCCTTAGCTTCAGACGAAAGTTCGCGCGCGTGGTTGCATTGGATGAGGATATAAACGGAGGCGCGCCCTTTGATGGCTT
>JAQVZU010000058.1 GCA_028708035.1 Alphaproteobacteria bacterium | reverse complement strand
CGTTCGCGGGAATGACGAGGGTTTTATCTGAACAAATTATGCTCTAAAAAAATTGAGAGCCGTCAGACTCTTATGCTCGCTATCGCGAGCGATGGATTCCCGCGTTCGCGGGAATGACGAGGGTTCTATCTGAACAAATTATGCTCTACAAAAATCGAGAACGGACAGACTCTTATGCCCGCTATCGCGAGCGATGGATTCCCGCCTACGCGGGGATGACGGTTGGTATTTTTGAAAAATTGTTCTGTAAAGACATCGCTCCGCCTGCATCGCAGGGATGACAGGGGGATATTGTGGGGGATGGCGTTACTAAAAATCGATGGTGGTTTTTTGCGGAACTCCCCCTCCCCTGACCCCTCCCGCGAGGGGAGGGGGAAAGCTAACTGCGCGGATTTCTGTTTTTCATGAGGACAGGCGCAGAAAGGCTTCTGCAACGTTTTCTATTGGAAATGCTGTCAGACTCTTATGCTCGCTATCGCGAGCGATGGATTCCCTCGTTCGCGGGAATGACGAATGTTGCCAATCATGAAAATGACGAATGCCAATCGCGGGGATGACGGGGTTTCAATCAGGGACGTTTACTCTTTTAGAAAAGAAAACAAATGGGATGCGTCTGTGCGGGAATGACGCGGATTCAAGAGCTCAAATCACATAAAGGTCATGAACAGGCTCTAAAACGGCATGAGGATGTCGTAAAGCTGAGCGCCGTAGCGTGGCTGTTGAACGTCGGCGATGGTGCCTTTTCCGCCGTAGTTAATACGGGCTTCCGCGATTTGGTCATAGGAAATGGTATTGTCCGCCGAGATGTCTTGGGGCCGGATAACGCCGCTGATGTTAAGCTCGCGCTGGTCATAGTTGACGTTAACCTGCTGTTTACCCTCCACAACAAGATTTCCGTTTGGAAGAACTTGCACGATGGTTGCCGCGACTCTCAAGTCGATTTGTTCGGCGCGACCGATAGAGCCTTTGCCGTCGTTGCTCATTTCGCTGCCCGCGTCGATGAGGCTGGTCGGGTCCACCGCATTCGGAAGAAGCTTGTTCAGCTTCGTTTCGTATCCGAGAAATTTGGTCAGGTTCGCCGTGTCGCTATTGGATCTTGACCGCTTAGTCTCGTTTGAAAGCTGGGCTTGATCTTTGATCGAAACCACGACGGTGAGAATATCTCCGACGCGGCAGGCTCGTTGATCGCGAAAGAAAGCCCTGCCACCTGTCTCCCACAGTGAATTCGGCTGCCGTTCGCTAAGCGACGGAGGGGGCATGGGCATCTTGACGGGGGTATATCCAGGACGATTGGTAGGATCTTCGACAGACGACAACTTTGGTTGTTCGCCGATTGAATTGATCCTGTCAAAAGCATTGCATCCTGCAAGAGGGGCCAAAAAGGTCGCTATCGCCAATAACTTGAAGATTCGACAAGGGGGGATTTCAGCCATGATCGATCCTATTCTGCGAGCGCAATTTTGCGCGCCACACGAATTTCAACAACGCCGGGAGCGGTCACAATGCCCTCGATAACGCGGTTGCTTTGGGTATTGACAACTCGAACGGTATCGCCCTCCGCACCGTCCTGCTGGGCTTTGCCTTGAGCGGTAATCAGCATGTAAGGCGTCTCAACCTTGATTGTGACCAGCGCGTTCCTTTGTACCAGCCTCTGGGGCATGATATCGCGCGAGCGCAAAATTCCGCCTTCGGGCATATCCCGCCGGACTTCACGGCCAAGAAGCTGCTCGGGTTCCGTAATGACATCGGCGGTCACGCGCTCTTCAGGCATTCCGGTCCAATCGAGATCATTAGAACCGATGACCGTTCCGGCTTCGAGCCTCCGCGCAAGCATCGGAACCTGCCGTTTGACAGTGACCTTTCCAGATATCGGATAGACCATGGCTCCGCGCGGCGTGGAGGCCGTCAGATCGGCCCGGAACTGCCTTGCGGACCTGTTGAACGAAAAGTTTTCGAGCGTAAACTCCGGGGTGTCTTTAACGGGAAGGTCGATTTCCATTCCGCGCTTGTCCAGCGCTACCTCAAATCCAAGCTTTTTCGAGGCCGAGTCGGCTTTAAGTTTCTCTACAACTGCATCCCTGATCGCGTCTGCGGAAATATGCGTGCAAGCAGAGGAAACCGTAACGCGGCTGCTTCCTGTCTGCGTCTGCCAGTCGAGCCTGTAGGTCTGCGCAAGCTTGGTAAGAACGGCGGCGTCGAAAACCGAAGGCTTGCACGGGGCAGGGGCCAAGGCTATGTCGCGATCAATAGCAGCGGGGACACCGGCGAAAACGTCGCTTAGTCGAATAGTCTGCCCGGAAACCTCGACGTCGTCTTTGATCGAAACAAGCGTATCCGCGACACAGGGGGTCGGCGAACCGGCGATGCCGGAAGCGACAAGCCACGAGGTAAACAGAATGCGAGTTGAAATATTCATGCCTCAGCCCTTTCTTAAGTCTTCATCTGGCTGGCCGTCGTCAGCATTTGGTCAGCCGTATTGATGACTTTGGAATTCATCTCATAAGCGCGCTGAGCCGTTATCAGGTTCGTGATTTCGGTCACAATGTCCACGTTTGAGGTTTCCAAAGAACCCTGAACAAGCGTACCTACGCCCGAAGTTCCGGGATTGGCCGTCGTCGGCGACCCGGAGGCGTCCGTCTGGATCAGCAAGTTATTTCCAATGGCCTCAAGCCCAACCGGATTTACAAATGTCGCGAGTTGCAACTGCCCGAGAGTCTGCTGAGAAGTTTGCCCGGCAATTGTTGCCGTAACCTGTCCGCTTGAATTGACGGTGATGGAGGTCGCGGTGGAAGGGATCGTGATGCTCGGCAAAATCTGGTAGCCGTCTGCCGTTACAATCTGCCCGCTTGAATTCATCTGCAACGCGCCGGACCGTGTATAAGAAGTCGTTCCGTCGGGCATCTGAACCTGAAAATACCCGCGCCCGTTAATAGCGAGATCGAGGACGTTATTTGTAACCGAAATATTCCCCTGCGTGTTGACTCTGTATGTCGCAGCGGGCATCACGCCTAAGCCTACCTGCAACCCCGAGGGAAGAATTGACCCGCTATCCGAAGATTGTGATCCGACTGTCCGCATGTTTTGGTACAGTAAATCCTGAAACTCGACGCGCGAGGCTTTAAAGCCCGTGGTCGAAGAGTTCGAAATGTTGTTCGAAATAACTTCGACATTAAGCTGCTGGGCTTCCATTCCTGTAGCGGCGATGCTCAAAGCTCTCATAAGTTCCTCGTTTCCCTGTTAGGCCGTCGTCGAAGACAGCTTATCGATAGCGTTGGAAAGTCTCTGCGATTCGCCGCTGAGCATGTTGGTCGCTTGCTCATAAGCGCGTTGAATTTTGATAAGGTCGGTAATCTCGGTGACCGGCTTGACGTTGGAGTCTTCAATGGCTCCCTGAACGATGGGATTGCCTTCGACGGGCGTTGGCGCCTGAGTTGTTGTCAGAAGGTTAGCGTTGGTTGGCTGAAGCGCCTGATCGTTGGCGAACGTCACAACTCCGATCCGCCCTAATTGCGCACGAGAGGTCGTCGTTCCGGTCTGCGCGGTCACGGTTCCGTCTCCGGAAATGGTAACATCGCGCGCATCCTCGGGTAGCGTGACTGGCTGGCCTCCGTCGCTCAGAATTGGAAACCCGCTTGATGTCACGATCTGTCCCTGCGCATCGGTGCGAAAGGCTCCAGACCGGGTATATTGGACGCCGTTCGGTGTCTGGACCTGAAAATACCCATTCCCCTGAATGGCGAGGTCCAAAGGATTTCCTGTGGTTGTGGTAGTGCCTTGGGTCGTGTCCCGAAACGTGGCGCGGTCATAAACGAACGCAGTCGATTGCCGAGGCGATGGCCTGCTTAGATAAGTTTCGAACTGAACACCCTGACGTTTAAACCCGGTCGTACTGCTGTTGGCGATATTGTTAGCGACAATATCCGCTGAGCGCTGAAGCGCCATTTGATCGGAAAGCAGGACAAGGGTTGTTGAGTACATGGCCGGTCGAACACAAACTGAAGGCGCGGTACGCCTATCGCAGAATACGATGCATATGCCGTGCCAAAAAATTACAGCGAAATGTCAGTGAGTAGGGTTGGAGGCAGCGTTGAATGGGAAAATCAGGAATCTTATTTTATAACAATAACTTACTTAGAGTTGGCGGAGAGGAAGGGATTCGAACCCTTGATAGGCATACACCTATAACGGTTTTCGAGACCGTCGCTTTTGACCACTCAGCCACCTCTCCGGGTCGATCAACAAACGCTTTTAGTCGCCGCGTACATATCGGAAAGCGACTGAATTTGCCGCCTTCCTTGACAAAGCAACGAAAAGGACAATTTGAAGTGGCTTTTATATCAGAACAAAGATCGAAGTCGAGCAAAATGAAAGGGATGATTATACAAAATGAAAGGGATGATAAGGAAAGAACTTTTGCCATCAAGCCGCCCTGTGGAGATAAAAACTGTTTTTGTGGCTAAAATAGAAGAACCTTCTTTTTATACGCGTTGACACATGCTTTTTTTCGTGTAAGAGGTCTCCGGCTTGGCAAGTCCTTTGTTTTTTTTGGATTTGGAGGAGATAAAGTGGCAAAATCGGAATGGGGAATGAAGCGTGTGTGCCCGAGTTGCGGCAAGTTATACTATGATATGAAAAAAAATCCGCCGGTTTGCCCCGCCTGTAAAACCGCTTTCGATGCGGAGACACTCGTCCGTCGCCGTAGCCGTGCGGACCGGAAACCTGCTCCTAAAGACGTTGCTGAAGAGGTCATAGACGATATTCCTGTAGCCTCTGACGCCGAAGACGCGGTCATTGAGGATGCCGAGGAATTGGCCGACGAGTCCGTCGACGAAGTCGTCGAAGTCGAAGAAGAAGAATCATAAAGCTTTTGCATCATTACTTGCGCATGCCCAGCATGCCGAGAGATCCGTAGTTGTCGATCTGCAGAAGATGTCCGAATCTCTTTCCGGTATTCTGACCCTCACCCCCACGGGCCTCCGGCTGACTGTTCGAGCCAAACCGGGCCAGTCTCGTGTCCGCGCCATCAAAGTTGTTGACATTGGCGACGGCAAACGCGCGCTAGAAATTTCCGTCTCCGCCGCCGCGCAGGAGGGCAAAGCCAATAAAGCTCTTATCGAGCGCTTGGCCGATGAATGCGGTGTCAGTAAAAAACAGGTCGAGATCAAATCGGGCGAAACAGGCCGCCTTAAGATCATGGAAATCAGAGGAGATTCTCAAGCGCTTTTGCGGAAACTCGCCGCGCTTTTGAACGAATGAAAAAACCCTCACTTTCTTTCCAGTGGCTTATATTTGATTCTATGCGGTTGATCCGCTTCGGTTCCAAGCCTGCGATGCCTGTCGGCTTCGTAGTCCTGATAGTTGCCCTCGAACCAAACCACTTGGCTGTCGCCCTCGAAAGCCAGAATATGCGTCGCCACGCGGTCCATAAACCACCGGTCGTGGGTAATCACGCAGACGCATCCCGGGAACGCCACAATCGCATCTTCCAGCGCCCGGAGCGTATCGACATCCAAGTCGTTCGACGGCTCGTCGAGCAGCAGCACGTTCGCTCCGGATTTAAGCATTTTGGCCATATGCACGCGATTTCTCTCGCCGCCTGAAAGAACGCCGACCTTTTTCTGCTGATCGACGCCCTTAAACCCGAAGGCCGCCACATAAGCGCGGCTTGGCATGGTTTTCTTGCCAAGATCGATCATGTCGAGCCCGTCCGAAATCTCCTCCCAAACGGTTTTTTCGTTGCGCAACGTGTCACGGCTTTGGTCCACATACCCGAGTTTCACCGTCTCACCGACCTTGATGGTCCCGCCGTCCGGTTCCTCTTGTCCTGTAATCATTTTGAACAGCGTCGATTTTCCAGCGCCATTCGGCCCCATAATACCTACAACGCCGCCCGGAGGTAGCTTGAAGGAGAGATCGTCAATCAGCAGTCGATCCCCATAAGACTTACGTAAATGTTCCGCATCGATGACGATGTTTCCCAGTCTCGGAGGCGTTGGAATGACGATCTGAGCCGTCTCTGCGGAGGCGTCCGAGCTTTGCGCCAGAAGGTTTTCGTAAGCCGTAATACGCGCCTTGCTCTTGGCCTGCCGCGCCTTGGGCGACTGCCTGACCCATTCCAACTCGCGAGCCAGTGTTTTCTGCCGCCCGGTCTCTTCGCGGGCTTCCTGCTCAAGCCTTTTCTGCTTCTGTTCCAGCCACGAGGTGTAGTTACCTTCGTAAGGAATACCTTTTGCCCGGTCCAGTTCCAGAATCCACCCGGTCACGTTGTCGAGGAAGTACCTGTCGTGCGTCACCATTACGACCGCGCCTGGGTAGGCCTTCAGATACGCCTGCAACCATGCGATGGATTCCGCATCCAAATGGTTCGTCGGTTCGTCAAGCAGCAGCAAATCGGGCTTCTGCAACAGCAAGCGGCACAGGGCGACACGGCGTTTTTCTCCGCCCGAAAGCTTTGTCACGCCCGCATCCGGCGGGGGGCACCGCAGCGCATCGAGCGCAATCTCAATCGACCTGTTGAGGTCCCAAAGATTTCCCGCTTCGATCTTTTCCTGCAGCGCGGCCTGTTCGTCGATCAGCTTTTGCATCTCATCCGGATCTTCGACTTCGCCGAGCTTGTTAGAAACTTCGTCAAACCGGTCGAGCAGGGCCTTCTTCTCGCCCAGACCAGCCATGACGTTTTCCAAAACGGTCAGTTTCGGATCGAGTTGCGGCTCCTGAGGCAAATACCCCACGGTAGCGCCCTCGGCGGCCCAAGCCTCTCCGGAAAAGTCGGAATCCAGCCCCGCCATGATCTTGAGCAGCGTAGACTTACCTGCGCCGTTAGGCCCCAAAACACCGATTTTGGCATCGGGATAGAAGGATAGCCAAACGTCATCCAGCACCTTCTTGCCGCCGGGCCAAGCTTTGGAGAGCCCCTTCATAACGTAAATAAACTGTGCCATTTATGTGATTTCCTTATCAGAAATTGCTGAGATTTTGCCTGTCCGAAAGCTGTTAAGGTTTTGGGGCGCGGTTAAAAACCCCGCAAATTTAGCTTCTGAAAAGCAACAAAATCGGGATTTTAAAAGGCTAAGTTCTTTAGCATGAAAAGTTTGCTGTCGCAATTGAGGGTTAGGGGTGCTTTGCGACCATCTTTATTTCCGCAAAGAAAGCAGAATAGCGGACAAAAAAAGGCGGGGTTCAAAAACCCCGCCTAAAAATTTTAAGGTACTTTAGTTGCGATTCAAACCAGAAAACGGTTCGCTAGTTCTCGGAGCAGGTTTTTCCGGCTGAACGAACTCAAGCCAAGGTAACAGGGAAAACAACTTCTGTTGGCTCTTTTCCGGAACGAGAAAAACATGCTTTCCGGCAATGGCGGTGCCTACGAGGTTTCCAGCTTTTTCTCTATTCTCAGAACTGTTAGCGGTATGACAAGCATCAGTTACTGCCTTTGCTGCATTTTTCAAGCCACCCAGACTGAAACTACTCTTTTTGATTTTTCCCGCCGCGCTCAGAGCATTTTTCGTAACAGCAACCGCTTTTTCCCCGATTACTGTTGCCTGAGGCTTGAACTCGATCCCCATTGTTTTGGCAAGCCCCTTGAGAAATTCAAGTTTTTCGTCCGTCGTTTCTTTCGGAAGAGTAAATTTCATGCCATCGACGGTTTGTTCCCAGTTGTTCGGGTTGGCAAAAGCCCGCGCCGCCGTTAACTTCGGAATGGCGTCGCCCAAAACACGAAGATTTTTTTCTTCCGTATAGGCGGCCTCAATATGCCATTTGGCCATAATCTCAAGAGCAGAAGATCTTTGCTCCTCCGGAAGCGCCTTCTCCAAAGCCAGTAAGGTGTCGTTGTAGGTTTTGGGCGTCCACTCCTCCGTCATAAGGGATTGATGAAGCTCCTGATTAATTGGTTCGTTCATATTGTCTTCCTTTTCAGAATTCTGTCCGAGGTAAACGATAAACCCACGTAACTATACCCGGAAATTATGAAAGTAATTATAACAATCCTTTCGTTTTGCTAACCCTTTCCTTACCTTTTTCCTTATAAATCTAAACTCATTTGAAAGCGCGGCCTCTTGCCGCTAGTGTCCTAAATAAACAATGGTGGTTCCGATGGCAGACCAAACTCCCCGTGAAGTTATGTCCTATGATGTCCTGATTGTGGGCGCAGGCCCGGCAGGCCTGTCGTGCGCCATCAAGCTTAAGCAACTCGCGCAGGAACAGAAGAAGGAGATATCGGTCTGCGTGATCGAGAAGGGGTCCGAAGTGGGCGCTCATCTTTTATCAGGATGCGCTTTTGAGCCTCGCGCGCTTAATGAATTGCTTCCGAACTGGAAGGACCTCGGCGCGCCGCTGAACGTTCCGATTGTCCATGATCGCTTCACGTTTTTAACCAAGTCTCTGGCTTTTCCGCTGCCGACGCCGCCCACCATGAATAACCACGGCAACTATATCATTAGCCTTGGCCGCTTCGGCAAATGGCTGGCCCAGCAAGCAGAAGGATTGGGCGTCGAAATTTATCCAGGTTTTGCGGGTGCCGAACTTCTTTATGACGACAAAGGGGCGGTCGCGGGCGTCGCCACAGGCGATGTCGGCATCGGCAAGGACGGCAAGCCTACAGAGCGCTTCACGCGAGGCGTCGAATTACGCGCCAAGCAAACGGTTTTTGCCGAGGGTTGCCGCGGTTCCCTTACCAAGAAGCTGATGGAAAAGTTTAACCTTAATGCCGATAGAGATCCGCAAGTCTACGGAATCGGCGTGAAGGAGATTTGGGAGGTCAAGCCCGAAAACCATAAGCAGGGGCATCTTGAGCACACCGCCGGGTGGCCCGAGGATCTTATGACCTACTGCGGGTCGTTTATCTATCACTGGGAAAACAATCTTGTGGCCATTGGCCTCATTACCGGGCTTGATTACCGGAATACTTATCTTTCCCCGTTCGAGGAATTCCAGCGCTTCAAGCAGCATCCGAGAGTCCGCAAGATTCTCGAAGGAGGAAAACGCATTTCTTACGGAGCGCGTGCCTTATGCGAAGGCGGCTTTCAGTCGATTCCCAAGCTGGCTTTTCCCGGAGGGCTTCTGGTCGGCGATTGCGCTGGCTTCATGAACGTCCCGAAAATCAAAGGCACGCACACCGCCATGAAATCGGGCATTGTCGCTGCCGAAGCGCTCGTTGATGCCTTGGGTTCTAACGCTCTCGAAGTCACAGACTACAAGACACGGCTCGAAAAATCG
The DNA here is from genome assembly GCA_028708035.1 of Alphaproteobacteria bacterium. Lineage (GTDB taxonomy): Bacteria > Pseudomonadota > Alphaproteobacteria > UBA9219 > UBA9219 > CAIXLI01. Next base: position 4,804 of record JAQVZU010000058.1, on the reverse strand, counting down.
TGGCTTTGGAGCGAACTGCGCGCCGCGCGGAACATTCGTCCCTCTTTCCGCTACGGCATGTTGTTTGGCATGGGCTACAGCGCGCTCGATACGATGATCCTGCGCGGCCATACGCCATGGACGTTGCATCACCACCCGGATCATCTTGCGACAAAACCGGCGAAAGACTGCAAAAAGATCGACTACCCGAAGCCAGACGGCGTCGTGAGCTTCGATCGCCTGTCCTCGGTGTTTTTAGGCAACGTTCACCACGAAGAGGACCAACCGGCGCACCTGAAGCTGCGGGACTGGAAGATCGAAGATACGGTGAACATTCCCGTCTATGACTCGCCCGAATCCCGCTACTGTCCCGCAGGCGTCTATGAGATCGTGAAGGACGCCAACGGTAACCCTCGCCTGCAAATTAACGCGAGCAATTGCGTTCATTGCAAAACGTGCGACATCAAGGACCCGCGCCAGAATATCGACTGGTGCACGCCGGAAGGCGGCGGGGGGCCAAACTATCAGGATATGTGAGCTATAGGCCGGGGCAAAGGCTTAGTTCTTTTGTGCCTCTTCATACGCTGCCAGCGCTGCCGGGAACGGCGACAAAGCGCGGCGGAGTACGCCTTGAAGCGCGGAAATGGCGACGCCATAATTCGTGATGGGAACAGCTTTTTCCTTTGCGATTTGGAGGCGTGAGGTCATTTCTTGTTTCGTCATCACGCAGCCTCCGCAGTGGATGACCAGCTTGTACTCCTGAAGATTGTCGGGGAAGTCATGGCCCGCGCAGGAGTCGATAGTCAGGTTATGGCCTGTGTATTGGCGTAGCCATCTTGGAATTTTAATGCGGCCTATGTCGTCTTCCAATGGGTGGTGCGAGCAGCCTTCGGCCATGAGAACCTTATCGCCGTCCTGAAGCTTCTCAATCGCGGCGGCTCCTTGGGCTTGGGCGACAAGATCTCCTTTCATTCTCGCAAAAAGGATCGAGAAGGTCGTGAGCGGGATAGACTCCGGCGTATCGGCAACGACGCGCGCGACGACTTGGGAATCGCAGACGACGAGATCCGGTGGCTGTTTAAGGCGCTGGAGTGCCGCGGCGTATTCACGGTCCTTTACGACCAAAGCCGAGGCGTCGTTATCGAGAAGGTCGCGCAGAGCCTGAACTTGCGGGACGATCAGTCGGCCTTGCGGCGCGCCGAGATCGATGGGGACAACAAGCAGCGCCATGCCTCCGGGCGGCAGAAGGTCTCCGATGAGCGATGGCGGGGCAGTGAAAAGTTTTGGAAGAAGTCCGCGGAGCCTTTCCTTGAATTCGGATTTGAAGGTTTCGGTTCGTGCCGGATCGGTGGAACTTCCTTGGACATAGACAAGCTTTTTCATCTCCAAAAGCGCGAGGAAGTTCGGGTTCGCTTGGCCGAGGTCGGTTTTGTTGATGATGACCAGAAGCGGGATTTTTTTCGTATGCGCGGCGTTGACAAGCGCATCTTCGAAGTCGGTCCATTCGTTCGGCGTTATGACGAGAACCACGATGTCCATGCGGTTCAGCGCTTTTTTCGCTTTTTCAATGCGGGCTTCGGCAAGCGTCGAAGCATCGTCAACGCCTGCGGTGTCGAGGAGAACGACTGGACCTATCGGAAGAAGCTCCATCGTTTTTTCGACGACATCAGTCGTGGTTCCCGCTTGCGGCGAGGTGATCGCTACGTCTTGTCCCGCCAGCATGTTCATGAATGACGATTTGCCCACGTTCATGCGTCCCATGATGCCAATGTGCAGGCGCATGGATTTGGGGGCCTTCGATTCAGGGGGCTGGTTGGTCACCGGGCTATCCTTTCTGAACGTATCCCAGCCCGACAAGATTGGACTCCGACAGGGCTGAGCCGACGCTTTTTTCGCCAAGTTTCTCGTTAAGGAAATCCTTGATTTTTAGGGCGGGGTCTTTCGCTTTGGCTTCCTTGAATTCCTTCATCAGGACATGCGTTTTATCATAGCCGATGCAAGGCAAGAGAGCCGTCATAATCGCGGGGCTTTCATCAACAAAGGCGCGGCATTTGTCCGGATTCGCTGCAATGCCTTCGACGTGCGGCGCGAGCGTGAGGGCCGTTGCGCGCAGCAGATCGATGGATTCTAACAAGGCCGAGGCCAGGAGCGGCATAAATTCATTGATTTGGAGAGTTCCGTGCGCCGCGCATTCGCTGATAATCATGTCGTTCGCGCGAACGACCATGCTGGCTTGCATCACGCACTCCGTGATGACGGGATTGATTTTCCCCGGCATGATCGAGGACCCCGCTTGCATCGGAGGCAACGTGATTTCGCCGAGGAAATGGAGTAACCGGAGGTCTGCAGCGATCTTTGCCAGCGTTGTGGCAGCAGCCTTGAGAATCCCCGACACTTCGACAAAAGCGTCGGCGTTTGCCGTGCCGTCCACGAGGTTCTCGCTACGCGCGAGCCCCATGCCTGTTAGGCCACGCAAAACCTCCACCACGCGGAAGATATAGGGGCGCGGGGCTGTGAGCCCCGTGCCGATCGCGGTGCCGCCGAGGTTAATCATGCGCAGGCGTTCTTCGCATTTGAACGTGCGCCAGCGGTCTCGCGCGACGGACTCGGAGAAAGCCGAGAATTCCTGGCCCAGCGTCATGGGGATGGCGGGCTGGAGTTCTGTGCGGCCCATCTTGATGACCATGTGGAAAGCATGCTCTTTCGCTTGCAACGCCCCTTGAAGCTTCGCAAAGGCGTCGCATAGGGAACGCACTCCTGCAATGGCGGCTATGCGCAAGGCTGTGGGGTAAGCATCATTGGTGGATTGGTGCAAGTTGACATGCGCGATGGGATGAACGGTCGCATAATCTCCCTTTTTGCGGCCCATGATTTCGAGCGCGAGATTGGCTATGACTTCGTTGACGTTCATGTTCGTCGAGGTGCCCGCGCCGCCCTGAAGGGCATCAAGAGGGAAAAACTGTGCGAATTCCTTTTCGTTGCCGCAGACCTTGACGCAGGCTTTGTCAATGGCTTCTGCCACCTCTTTGGAAAGATAGCCCAGTTCGCCGTTTGTGGCCGCGGCAGCTTGCTTGACGGTCACGAGCGCGGAGATCAGCGAAAAAGGAACCCTTCTTTGCGAAAGCTTGAAATTTTCAAGCGCTCTTTGTGTATGAACGCCCCACAAGGCATTGGAGTCGATGTTTATAATTCCCAAGGCGTCTTTTTCTTCGCGCATATATATGATCCTTGTCTGTCGAGTTTTTTAAGATATATCGACCATAATCGCTTCGAACACTTGCGGCAAGACAGCATCATATTGCACGTGCGAACAGCGAAAAATCCGCGCCGTCCGAGCATCATTCGCCGTTTTCATCAGAGCCATTTTTGCTTTTGCGTCCTGTGCTCCAAGGGCGGAAGCCCGTCTGCTCCGAGGCGAAGGCGATGCGCAGGTTCTTTAGGTTAAAGAAGATCGCATGTGCGCCATGCTGTTCCAGAGCGCGGATGTCGATAACTTTCGCGGCGCAACTCGAAAGCGGAAAAGCGGCTACAACGATGTCGGCCTTGGCGCAGTCGTCAAGCGCGGCAAAATCTTTGATCGGCATGGCGACGATGGCGGCGTTCTTGCGATACACGCAACCGATGCTGTCGCAGCGGATTTGGGCGTTATCCCCAAGGGCTTTGGCGTCAATAAAGTCGGGGTCTCCCAGACGTTGCTGCCACTGCGAAAGCGCAAACTTTTCGCGCTTGGCGTTTGAGACCGCAAAGCGCCCGTCATCAAGCCGCGCAGCCCATGATTTGCCTGTAGGAGAGATAAGGAAATCGGGTTGCGTTGTGTAAAGCGGATATGCCATGCCAAGGAGAATGGGCAGCAGCCCCCATGCGCGCCATTTTTCTCGCCAAATGCAAAGCCAAAGATTCCCTAAAACAATTGCGGCAAGCGACGCTCCCGGCATTGCGGGCCAAGGAATAACAGCATGAGGCCAAGCGGCGACTGTTGTCGCAATGCGGATTGTCAGAGCATTGCCGAGCCCCGCCATGTCGATGAAAAAGCCGTCGAGGTTCAAAGGGGCGGCGATATAGGCTAACAGCGTGAACGGCATGACCCAGAAGCTTGTGATCGGGATGGCAAGGACATTTGAGACGAAGCCGTAAGCATTAAAGGTTTGGAAATGGTAGATTGTGAAAGGGGCCGTGGCCGCCGTGGCGATAAGCGACGCACGGGCAATGCCCGCGGTTGATCCGAGCCATCCGGGAAGATTGGAGAGCCTGTTTTCTTCAAAGGATTTGTGGTTCGCGGCCACAAGGCAGAAGACGGCGAAGAACGACATCTGGAAACTCGCTCCCATTGTGGCGCTCGGCGCGAAAACCATGCTCAAAAGAGCCGAAATCATGACAAGGCGGAGGATATTTGTTTGGCGGTCGAGGAGGACTGCGGCCATCGCAAGCGCGACCATTACCATCGAACGAGCCGTGGCTGCCTGAGATCCGACGAGAAAAGTAAAAGCAAGCGCGGAAAAGATAGCGGCGACGGCGGCCCATTTTTTGATGGGATAACGCAATGCGACAGCGGGCCATAACGCAAGAAGCGCTCGCAAAGGAAAATAGACCAAAAGCCCCATGATGGTGACGTTTGCTCCGGAAGTGGCGAGCAGGTGGGCCAGGCCTGCGGTGCGCATGGCTTCCATGACGGGTGACGAAATGCCGGTCTGTTCGCCGTTAAGCTTGGCGGCGGTGACAGCGGCGATGTCTCCCGAAAGACGGTTGTAGACATGGCGCGCAAGCGTTTTGCGCGCGCGTTCGAGGGAAAGGGAAAAGGCTTCGGACCATGTGTAATCGGTTGGGG
>JAQVZU010000126.1 GCA_028708035.1 Alphaproteobacteria bacterium | reverse complement strand
GAGCCTCCTTATGGTCTGAGAAAAAACAACGACTTACAAAACGCAAAACTCCGAGCCTCGTAACTATTGGAAAAAAGGATGTGCAGACCGTGGGTTAGCCGAGGTACGAGGCTAACCATTTATCTTGCCTTACCTTCCACATCCTTCCCGGGTCCCAATCCTCTCAATCACTTACCCGTGACCAAATGCGGATTACGTTTCTCACACGATAAAAATCCGAGGCAGCGGTGAACTGCTGCCAAAGGACAAAAGACAGCGCCAAAAAATCTGCCGCTGGACTTCAGGGGACAAGGACAATGGATAGCTTCGGCGCTGTATCTCATGGCCCGACCCATGCGAAAGATCGGTCCGGCGGCACAGATTTTCCGAACGTCTGCACTTTGATTGAAGGTCCAAAGCGAAAGGGAAAACGGAAGGTTCGCCCGCGAGCGCGCCCCCAAAAGCGCCGTAGCGAGCGGGCGTCCGGCAAACCGAAAACCCATTCGGCATCGCCAATGCCAGTCGTGAATAAACGGATAATAATAAGGAGTCTGTCACGTGGTTTCCCCTTTCACTTCGGGTCCAATTCAGCGGAAGATGCCGAAGAATCCACGCGAGGGAATTTGCAATTCCTTAGAGTCCGGCGGGAGTTTGGCGGTGGCCATACCCCTAATCGTGGAGGTCTCTTCAAGGATCGTTTTCACGTCCGCTTCCATTTGCCCCCGCCCTTTCCGTTCCGCTTCAAGCTCGCGCCGGACAGCTTCGAGGTCTTGCCGGATGGCGGCATGCTCACGCGAAAAAACGTCAAAACGCTTGGCTGTGAGCCGGGAGAATTCGGTCTCAGTGCCGCGTTCGACGAAGGCTTTGATGGCTTGGACGATAATGTCAGTTTTTGTCGCGCCTGACCGGACGAGCGTATTGAGTTTCGCACTCACAGCGGCGTCGGCCAAAAACTCATGGCGTATTTTCTTGCTGGTCATAATCCCTCCCAAGGTTTGAAAAACATGGGGAGATCATGACCCGGGATGTGAATTTCCCTTATGGCGTTTATGTACGCTCTCGTATCCTCACATACGGAATCTTTAGATAAGAAATCGCATCGCAGCGCATATCGAAGCGCTTTTTCGGATTATCCCTGCCCCTTATTAGAAACTGAAACTCCGCCTCGTCCTTTGGACCAAATCTCAAGGTCGTCGATGTGATAGCGGACGTATCGGCCATGCTTGCGGAAGCTCGGGCCGTTGCTAGCAATGCGCATCTTTTCGAGCGTTCGGAATGAGAGGCAAAGGTAGTTGGCAGCTTGCCGCGTAGATAAAAACGGGGATCCCTGCCGAGCCTTCGACGCCTTTATATTTTCGTTTTCCGCCTTCCCTAACTGAGGCGCATCTTGTGTTTCAGGCGGATAAAGATAATCAAGATCATCGTCAGGAATTCCTGTAAAGGCTGTATGCCGAAGAAGCTCCAGGAGCAGGTCCTCAGGAATGTCTGGGGCTTCGTGCAGCTTATCGAATAGGTCTTGGGTAATCATGGTCACTCTCCTTGTGAGGCGGTTAATTTGCAACAAATCAAATTTCGTTGGTTACAGTCCTTGAGACGACCCGCGCCGGCCTATGATGAAAATTTATGAATGCTGTTTGGTTCTATGGCGGGCTTGGTCAATCAATGTCCCCCTATATAATGTCCCCCTATATATAGGGAGCATCTTACGCATTTTCAGGGCCTGTTATAATTTATGTTGTTGCTTAGGTCCGTCTAGCTTCGCGGACGTACAAAGAGAGCCAAAATGAAACGACGTGGTGCGCGATGCGACACAGTAGTTATCCGTGAACCTCGCTGGAGCTTGGTGGAATTGGCGTATCTTGATTTTCGTCGTTAACCGCGAGCAAGGACTTGCCCTTCGCCAGTAAGCTTCCAACCTGATTGACGTACTTATCGAATGTTTTGAGAGCTACAGCGTGGCTCGCATCATCAGGCACAGGAAGATTGGCATTCATTAAGAAGCTGTACCGGACGTAAACAGCAAGACTCTCAATAAGCAATTCAGTGTTGCGCCTGATGCGCCCATTTTCACGCGAAAGCCGGTCGAGCCGCTCGCTATAGCGGGCGTCCTCGTCGCTTTGGCCTCGCCGCTCAAGAAAAGCTTCAAGGGCCTTCGCCATAATGTCGGACTTTGTAACCCCCGGCTGACAAGCGAGAGCATTGAGCCTTTCGCTCAAGCGCGGTTCGAGCATACACTGATGGCGTATTTTGGAATCCGGCATTACTCCTCCATGAGCTGAAACCTTGTGAGGGCGATTGTCTCCCAAGCTTCGAAATCTTCTTATAGCCTTTATGTACGATCATGCCCGATCTTGGGGGAAGAATTTAAGCCATTGAGCCATAGGATTACTGCCAATATCTGCTGTCGTCGCAGGTCAATTACACATTGACCAACTATGCGGATCAGGCGGGCTGGCTAAGCCACGACAAGGCGAACCGATTTTTGCGGGACGTTTATCTTCCGCCGCGCCGTTTATGGGAGAGCGCAAAGGATCAGATTGTGCCGAGCGAACAGGGTTTTGTAGTCTTTGACGACACCGTGTTGGACAAGCGTTATGCGCGGGACATCGAAGGCATTCGCTCCCAATACAGCGGCAACGCGCACGATATTATTCGCGGCATTGGCGTTGTGACCTGCCTTTACGTCAACCCCGACACGGATCAGTTCTGGGCGATTGACTGGCGCATTTTTGATCCCGACAAAGACGGCAAGAGCAAGAACGATCATGTGCGCGAGATGTTGACCAATCTGCATCATCACAAGAAGCTTCCCTATCGCGCCGTGTTGATGGATACATGGTATGCCACGCAGGAATTTATGCTGATGATCGAAGGCTTGAGCAAACTCTATTACTGTCCCCTCAAAATCAATCGCCTGGTCGATGATAGCCGCAAAGAAAAGCCCTATCGGCCCGTCGGCGATCTCGAATGGTCGGAAAAAGAGCAAAAGGAGGGCAAGACCCTCAAAATCAAAAACTCTCACCGCCCACCAGCGTTTGCATTTAAGTGTTAACAAACTTTAACTGATTGTTTAGTGTAAACGGATACTAGTTTTATAGCGTCTTTGGCATCCGTTTATATGAAAAACCTCCGCTTACATCTTTTGTACGGCGCGTCGATCTTGGCGCAGTGCTGCGTTTTTGCGGGAATGCCTGCCGCGGCTGCCGATACCACATGGACCAGCACAACCAGCACGGATTGGTTTTCGGCGGGGAATCGGAGCGGGGGAGTTCCGGTAGGCACTTCTACCGCCATTATCAATATGGGATCAACGGGGCCGATCATCAATGCGGCAGGGGCGCTCAGTTCCTACGTTGAGGTCGGCACTACGGCAACGGGCGGTATGCTCACC
>JAQVZU010000057.1 GCA_028708035.1 Alphaproteobacteria bacterium | reverse complement strand
GAATCGGTACGTTATCGTCGGCTTGTTCATCGGCGGCAGGCTTCCCTGCCTCTTTGGCGCGATGGCGATGACTGCCGTTGGTCGTGCGGCGGGCTCCGTCGTCCAAGAAGTGCGTCGGCAATTCAAGGAAATCAAAGGGATCATGGAAGGCAAGGCCAAGCCTGAATACGGCGCTGCCGTGGACATGCTGACCAAAGCCGCAATCCATGAGATGATCATTCCGTCGCTGCTTCCTGTGGCCGCTCCGATTGTGTTGTACTTTGCGGTTCTCTGGGTGGCCGGAAAGGCTGAGGCTTTTACCTCTCTGGGCGCAATGCTGCTGGGCACCATTGTGACGGGCCTGTTCGTCGCCATCTCGATGACCTCTGGCGGCGGAGCTTGGGACAACGCCAAGAAGTACATCGAAGCCGGAAACTTTGGTGGCAAAGGCTCTGACCCGCACAAAGCCGCGGTTACCGGCGACACCGTCGGCGACCCATACAAGGATACGGCGGGCCCCGCGGTTAACCCGATGATTAAAATCATCAATATCGTGGCGATCTTGCTTCTTGCGGTTCTTGCCACTCAACACTAAGCTGCAAGGTTAACGAAAAAGCCCCGCTTGTGCGGGGCTTTTTTATTGCGGGGTGGGGCGACAGCCTTTTTATTACGCCTATATTTCCTTTAGTTTCACTCAGTTTTTCGCCTATATATCGACCCTTCTAAACTGGTCTCTAATAGGTTATTTGTGAAAATATGGTTGATACTGGATATCCATCACAACGGCTTTTTGGCCGTCGCAAGGGCAGGCCATTGCATACGCGCAAGCGGTTTTTGATGGAAACGCTTCTGCCTCGGTTAAAAGTAAACCTTCCGGAGCAGGGGAGCATTTCGCCCCGTTCTTTTTTCGACAATGTATCAATCTGCGCTCCGGTTTGGATGGAGATAGGGTTTGGCGGCGGCGAGCATTTGGCCGCTCAGGCGGCCTTAAAGCCTGACGCGCTTTTCATCGGGTGCGAGCCTTTTTTGAACGGCGTCGCGAGCTTGCTGGACCATCTGTCGCGCGAGAATCTTCAAAACGTCCGCATTTATGACGGAGATGCTCGACGTGTTTTGGACGTTCTCGAAGACGCTTCGCTGGAAGGCTGTTTTATCCTGTTTCCCGATCCATGGCCGAAGAAACGGCACATCGAGCGACGGTTTATAGGGCCAGAAAATCTGGATAGGCTTGCGCACACGTTGAGGCCCGGCGGCCTGTTGCGGTTTGCTTCCGATCATCCGGCTTTGGTCGATTGGACGCGCGCATGCCTCGCAGAGCGGACGGATTTTGATTGCCTTTATCAGGGAACCCAGCCGCCCGAAGGATGGATAAAGACACGGTATCAGGAAAAAGCGGTTGCGGCAGGCAGGCAGTTGTTTTTTGCCGACTGGCGCGCAAGCAAGCCTTTTAAAGAGCCAGCAGCAGGGACGTAATCAGGAGAAAGCTCCCTGCGATGGATGCAAGCGTTCCGTAAATCATCGGAATGCGCGGCCCATCCTGATGACCGCTTGGCGCCTCGCCGCCATAGGCCCACAAACAAAGACCCCCAACGAAAAGGAGGGAAAGGCCGAAGACGACAGTCCAAAGCGCCTGTGAGAAAATCTGAGTCATGCTGCATGCATCATTCGAGCCACGTCCACCCGTTGGGGCCCAGTGCTTGGAGCGGCCTGAAACGTTTTTTGTACGCCATTTTACGAGCCTTGTCGATCCAGTAGCCCAGATAGACGAAAGGCTTGCGTTCCTCTTTTGCGACGTTGATGAGCAAGAGGATTAATGCCGTGCCTAAGCTGCGGCGCGGCTCGGCAGGCGAAAAAAAGCTGTAAACAGCGGAAAATCCGTCATCCATGCGGTCGGCAATCATGCAGCCTTTAAGAGCGCCATTCTCTTCGCGCAAGCAGTAAAGGCCTGTATCCGCCGCGCCTTCCTTAAGCATCGCGGCAAAGTCCGCCTGATCCATCGTCGCCATATCGCTGCCACTGTGGCGAGCTTTTTGGTAACGATAAAAAAGGTCATAGAGTTCCGCCGTCGGCTCGATAGCTTCGCGCGTCAAATGCAGGTCCGTGTTGTATGAGACAATCCTCCGCAATGACTGCGTAAAGATGAAATCGAGAACAGGAATGCGAACGGGAACACACGCCTCGCAAGCCGCACAAGCCGGGCGATAAATAATATTCTGGCTCCGACGGAAACCCGCTCGGCAAAGAATTGCGTTAAGCTCGGCATTGCTCTCGCATGGCTCAGCGCGGATGCGCGTGAAAAGTTTCCGCTCGGTTTGATCCGGCAGATAGGGACACGGCATCGGTGCGGATAAATAAAACTGAAGAGTCGGAGCAAGACCGGGCGGAATTATAGGCATTCGTGAATTTTATCTCATTTGCCTAAACTAGACCACGGCATTGAATCAAAAACTGAAAAAATCAGCTTTTTGCCTTTTCCGAAGCCCTTTGTTATTAAGGCAAAAACGAAACGATGGCCTTGGATACCTCTTCAGGCAGAGTAAAATCGACTCGCGGATGCCGAAAAGGAACCCATTGAAAACGCGTGTATCCCAACGTCCCCTGATGCGGCGGCAACGAGTAGTCGTAATTTGCAAGCGGACGATATGTTTCCTGATGGGTGCAAATCGCGGAAAGATTTCCCCTTTCGGATTCGTAAATTTCCAGCATGGATTTCTTGAAGGCCTTCTCAGCAGGCGTGAGCGAAACTACCTGCGTGCTTTCATCCGTCGCTGCGAACGTTTGCGACCGAACCTTGCCTTCGAAGAAATTGTATTCCGAAAACTCGAGAACGCTGAGGCGCTGCTTCAATTTTGCGCCCACGGCATTCAGCCCGTCATGGTCCGGATTGCCTCCTTCGTAGGCCGGAACCCAAATTTGGTCCGGACGAAACTGGGCAATCGCCGTTTGAACTTCGCCAAACACTTGCGGAAGCTGCGGCCACAACTCTCTCGCCGACCGCACACCCCATCCCACCGGCAAAATACCCATCGCGGTCGCGGCATCTTCCGCCTCATTGCGACGGCGTTCGACCCTGCGCGCATGCCTTTTTCGCTGCCATGGCCAGAGGGTTTCGCGAGCAATGCAGCCGTCGGTAAGGTAAAGAACAGAGACGCTTGCGCCCTGTGTCCGCGCCCGCCCGATGCACGCTGCACACCCCACGACTTCGTCGTCCGGATGAGCGGCGAGGATAAGAATGCGTTTTCCAAACACTAGCGCTTCTCCTTTGCTGCCTGCTGCCATACAGGAAAGAAATCCTGTTCGAGGATTTCCTCCCATGAGGCGATTTTAGTGTCGCGAAAGGCCCGTGCCGCGTCGCGCATCGCTTCCCGCTGTGCTGAATGCCTCGCAAGAAAAGCAAGCGCCGCCGCCCAAGCGGCAGGGGGGCTTTCGACTTCTTTCATGGCCTGTGGATTCCCGTAAAGGCTTGCAATTGAGCTTTTTTTTGAAACCAGAACAGGGCAGCCTGAAGCCATCGCCTCGACTCCAACGAGGCCGCCGATCTCTATATCGGAAGTTATGCAGAGGCAATCAGCAGCGGCGTAGAGCCGCGCCAGTTTTTCCGGCGGCACGAGGCCCGTAAGCGTAGCATTAGGACCCAGCGCCTCTTGAATAGGGCCGGTCAACGGGCCTGCGCCAACCACGATCAAGTGCAGAGCGACGTTCTCGCGCAAAGCTTGAGAGCAAGCGGCCAATAATAGATCCGCATTTTTTCCGGAATCGACGCGCCCGACAAAAAGGGCGAGGAACCTTTGCGGAGGAAGTCCGTATTCGGCTTCGATGGCGTCGCGCGCCGCCGGATCTGGCTTAAAAAGAGTTTTATCGACCCCCAAACGCATCGGCTTGATTTTTCCAGCCCCCCCTGCTTCCTGCGCAAAGGCAACGTCTTCCGGACGCATCGCAAAAACCGCCCTGCATGCCTTAAGATGCGTCCTTAAGCGCGCTTGCTTGCTTTTGCGCTGGCGAGCGGAAAGCTTAAACAGGGCATCGACCGCATTGCCGGTGGTTTGCCCCAAAAGCTTCTTGAGCGTATGGCGCGTAAAAAGTTCTGCATAGGCAGGCGTGTCGGTGTGGAGAGAAGTGACGAGCGGAACATTCCTTTTTTGCGCAACGCGCTCTGCCGTCTTGGCAAAAGCAAAATAGGCATCCGTGGCATGAATGACATCATAATCGGGCAGTTCCAGAGCAAGCTTCCGGTGGTACGGCGCAAGGTCCGTATGCGCAGGAATATAGGGAAGAAATTTGAGGTTCACCGTACTGAAAACCGGCGGAAGCGCGCGAAACCGAACGTTTGGGGAAAGCGCAATTTCCGGCCCATTGCCGGAAAAATACACGGTGAGATCCACAGAAACCTGACTCTTAACGCAAGCTTGCGCAAGCCGCTCCCAGTATTTGACATGTCCCCCCGCCCCTTTTTCGCGAGGCAGATCCACAAGCGCGGCAACTTTCAAAACCATTTACGTACCTGCGACCGTCATTCCCTCGATACGCACCGTGGGTGCGTTGATGCCGTAATTGAACTCCAGATCGTTGGCAGCAGTCAAGTTAAGGAACATATCCTTCAGGTTTCCCGCAATGGTCATTTCGTTGACAGGAAAAACGATTTGTCCGCGTTCGATCCAAAAGCCCGCCGCAGCCTGACTATAATCGCCGGTAACTCCATTGACTCCCATGCCCATCGTCTCCGTGACATAAAATCCTTCGGCGATGTCGCTCATAAGATCTTTGGGCGAGGCCACACCCGGCTCCATATAGACGTTGGTAGGCGATGGCGACGGCGGTCCTCCTGTCGACCGCGCAGCGTGGCCGGTGCTTTGCATTTTTAGCTGGCGGGCCGAGCGAAGATCAAGAAGCCACGTAGTTAAAACTCCTGCATCGACGAGCTTGCGCCGGGTCGGCAAAAGCCCTTCGGCATCAAAGGCGCGCGAACGAAGCCCTCGGGGCCGATGTGGATCGTCGACGACCACGATTTTTTCCGAAAATATCTTTTGGCCAAGCATATCCTTAAGGAAACTGGTGCCTCGTGCGACGGATGCGCCCGAGATAGCGCCGATTAGGCTGCCGAGGATGTTATTTGAAATACGGGGATCGTAAACAACCGGAATGCGCGCGCTCGGCATTTTGCGTGGATTGAGACGAGCGACGGCGCGCTCCCCCGCTCTGCGGCCCACCCAAGCGGGAGACGGGAGGTCGTCGGCAAAAACGCGTGAGGCTGCCTCGTAATCGCGTTCCATGGCCGTGCCCGTACCCGCGAGAACAGAAGCGCCGAGACTGTAGCCGCTCCGAACTTCTGTGCCCGAAAACCCGTTTGTAGCGGCAATGGTAATGCAAGTCGATCCGCATCCCGCCTCGGCTCCGGCGGAATTTGTAACGCCTTTGACTGCAAGCGCCGCCTCTTCGACTTCGCGAACGCGAGCGATAAGCCCTTCGGCTGAAAACTCTCGCGTATCGGCGTTTTCAAGTTTGGGATATTCCTTTGCAATTTCTTCGGGAGAAGCAATGCCGCAATACTGGTCTTCAGGAGCAAGACGCGCCATCGCAACGGCACGTTCAGCAAGTTCTTGAAGTTTATTCGCATCGCGCTCGGTGGACGAGACAATGGCCTGCTTTTTGCCCACAAAAACGCGCAAGCCCAAATCACCGGATTCGGCGCGTTCGAGGTTTTCAAGGTTGCCAAGCCGCATTGAGACCGAAAGGCTTGCGGCGTCAATCAGAATCGCATCGGCGGAGTCGGCTCCGGCCTTAAGCGAGAGCTTCATCAAGGTATCAAGCGTTTCAAGCGCAGAAATAGTCATCAGTTCTTTGCCTCATGCCAAGTTCGGATATTGCCCAAATCAACATGCAGATGGTTGTCGTTGGGGTAATACGCTACGCCCCCTCGCTGCATCGTCTTTGCGATTTCACAAATCGCGCGGCCATTGACTCCCTGAACGCGAAAATCGACCGCCCATCCGTGCATATGGAGACTTTCTTTCGCGACATTGCCGTTGGTTCGGGCCAGGGTCGCATTTGTCCGGGACGAACGATAGCCCGATAGAATCTGGAAGGGTACATGGGACGGAAGAGCAAGTCTTTTGCGGATATCAACAAGATAATCGACCAGTTCCGGATCAATGTCGCCCGCAATGTTCTCATGTCGGTCACGCATCAGGAAATTTATCTTTTTCATGGCCACCGCATCGTAATGTCCGTCGTGGAAATATACGACATTGATGGCTTCCTTGCTATGTGGATGCTCAAGAACAATCCGGCGAACGGGATCGCGATCCGGCTGCGTTTTGGGCATGCCTCGACCGGATACTTCTCGATAATGCAGCCCATAATTTTCTGAACTCCCGCAGGCGCACAAAACCCACGTTACAATTAAAATCAGCTTTTTTTTCATCAATGTACTTCCGCCAGCCGGTAGGTTCCCTGTTCGCCGACAATCCAGTTTTCGCCTTCTTTATCAAGTTTGCGGCGCAACTGGTAGACATGCGTTTCCAGCGTGTGGGTATCAATCCTTTCGTCATACCCCCAAACGCAAGCCAGAATTTCCTGTCGCGTGGCGGGTTGATCGCTTTGAGCAAGAAAGACCAGCAAAGCTGTTTCTTTTTCCGTTAGCCGCAAGGGAACCGGATTCTGCTGACGGAAAACATGCCGATTTTGGGCTTCGAGCCTGTAAGGGCCAAAGCTTACGACGCGCCCGCGCAGAAGCGGCGTTGTTTCGAGGTAATATTTAAGCCGATTTATCAGATGGCCGAGACGAAAGGGCTTTGGGAAAGTTTCGGTCACGCCATCGACGTCATCGGAGTCGCTTAGAAGAAGAAGCACCGGCTTTTCTTCCTTTTCCGAGAAAGACTTAATAAAGGCTTCTGTCTTTTTGCCCTGATCGTCGAGGATAATAACGGGCAAATCCTTTTCAAGCCAAGAGGCCGCCTGAAGCGCATCAATGATCTGTGGCGCGGGAAGCTTGGCGGCCTTAATCTGCTCGGCCACCGCTTCGCGCAGGGATGTGTCAGGAATAAGAAGAACAATATCCGGCATGCTTTCTTCGTTAAGGCGCTATGAGTTTATGGAGCATTGAAAGAGACAATAGTGCCCAAATCCTGTTTGGTGTAGAAGAAAAAGCAGCGCCCCTTCTTTTGCAACTAAAGAGCGGATACATGCAAACGCAGCCTGTCTTGAAAGCCGGAGTGATGGGATTTCCGATCAAGCATTCCTTGTCGCCGAGGCTTCATGGATATTGGCTTAAGCATTATGGAATACCCGGAAGCTATAAGGCGTTCGAGGTCAAGCCCCAGGAATTGGCCGGGGCTTTACAGGGACTGAAGGACAACGGGCTTACGGGCGTCAATTTAACTATTCCTCACAAGGTGGCGGCCTTTGCGATAGTGAACGAGATCGACGGAATCTCGCGACGCGTGGGAGCGATCAATCTTGTCACAGTAAATGCGGATGGACAGCTTTTGGGGCGCAATACCGACGCTTACGGGTTTGAGCAAAATCTTCTGTCGCATGGGTATGCACGACAAGGGGGGCGTGCTTTCGTTTTGGGCGCTGGCGGAGCATGCCGAGCAGTGCTAGTGGCATTGCAAAACATGGGCTTCGATGAGATTCTGCTTTCCAACAGGACTGCGGCGCACGCGAAGCGATTGGCAAACGAGCTTTCAATGGCGAACCGCAAAATATCGCCAGTGGAGTGGGAAAAAGCGCCCGCTCTTGAAGACGTGGATCTTTTGGTCAACACAACATCGCTGGGAATGACGGGCCAGCCCGAACTGGATATCTCACTGGAAAGTCTTCCCTTTTCGGCAACGGTAACGGACATTGTTTACGCGCCGCTCGAAACCGGCTTGTTGCGCCGGGCGCACGAGCGGGGAAATAAGACGATTGACGGGCTCGGAATGCTTCTGCATCAGGCGAGGCCCTCGTTTGAGGCGTTTTTCGGCATAAATCCCGAAGTGACGGACGAATTGCGCCGTTTTGTTCTTGCGGAAAGAAATTAAATGATCGTCATTGGCCTTACAGGAAGCATCGGAATGGGAAAAAGCACTGTCGCTAAAATGCTGCGCGGCATGGGGCTTCCGACATGGAGCGCGGACGAAGCTGTACATGGTTTTTTCGCGAAGGACGGAGAAGCCGTTAACCCCGTGGAAAAAGCATTTCCGGGAACTAAAAAGCGCGGCGCAATCGACCGCGAGCTTTTAGGACGTACGATTTCCGCCGATCCGAAAAAACTGCGCACGCTCGAGAAGATCGTGCATCCCCTTGTCAAAAAATCGAGACAGGCGTTTCTCTCCGACGCGAAAGAAAAGGACTTCAAGGCGGCGGTTATAGAAATACCGCTGCTATTTGAGACTGGAGCAGAAAAGCACTGCGACGTGGTTTTGTGCGTGTCAGCCCCAGCCGAGATGCAGCAAAAAAGAGTCCTGGCGCGCTCTAAAATGACGGAAAAGAAGTTCGAAGCCTTGCTTGCTCGACAAATGCCGGATGCAAAGAAGCGCCAACTAGCGGATTATGTAATTTCCACCGATTGTTCCCAGACGCAAACGAAACGGACCTTGCTTGAACTTATGGGAAAACTCGGGATTTTGGCCCCAGGCCCAGGGTTCAAGAGACCGGCTAAAGCTTTGCGAGGTGGGCGATGTCATTCCATGTCGCAAAAACCATCAGGAATATGACAAAGGTCATGCCAATACGAAGGCCAATTTCCTGCGTTTTTTCCGCAAGCGGCTTGCCTCGCAGTTTTTCGCAGATAAAGAAAAGCAGATGACCTCCGTCAAGGAGAGGTACAGGAAACAGGTTTATCAGGCCCAGATTGATCGAGATGATCCCCGTGAAATAAATTAGCGTCCAAATTCCATCCTGTGCTGCTTGCCCCGACATTTCGGCGATACGCAAAGGACCCCCGATTTCATCGGACCCGCGTGTTCCCGCGAAAACCTGACCCAATGCTTTTATTGTGTCGGCGGACATGTTCCAGCATTCGAGAACCGCTTGCTGAATGGCCTTCAACGGCGGCCTTTTCTGATAGTCGATTTGCTTTGTGGCTATGCCGATTTGTCCCATGGGATGCTTGCCGCCGAGCCGGTCTTCCTGAACAACGACTTTCGGCGTCAGCGTAATGGTCTGAGTTACGCCTTCGCGGTCGACCACGACGGGCACGGGCGTGCCCATGTTGATCCGGATGATGCGCTTAATATCTTCGAAGCGTTCAACCTTTTGGCCGTCGATAGACATGACCTTGTCACCTGTTCGAATACCTGCTTGCTCGGCAACGCTTCCGGGAAAGAGCTCTTCGACGATGGGGGGCGAGAATGGCTGTCCTCGCAGCATAAACAACGCCGCAAGCACAAGAATCGCAAAAAAATAGTTGGCAACCGGCCCCGCACCGACCACCGCTATGCGTTTGTTGACCGGCTGATGATAAAAAGCGACCTTTTTCTCCGCATCGGTCATAGTTTTAACGGCTTCATCTGGCGAACTTGCAGCATCGGCATCGCCGAACATCTTTACGTATCCCCCCAAAGGGAGAGCCGCCACCTGCCACACCGTTCCATGCTTGTCCGTCCAGCCGAAAAGCTTGGGACCAAAACCAAGCGAGAAGGACTCGATCTTGATGCCGCAGCGCCGAGCGACCCAATAATGCCCGTATTCGTGCGCGAAGACGACGGTGCTGATAACAATAAGGAAAGGGAGCACATATTCGAGCGCGTGGTGCTGAAGGAAGAAAAAAATTTGTTCCATGTTTTTACCGCCTTTGCCGGAGCATGAACTTATTGAACCATCTTTTCAAAAATACCGTTCTGACTTTTGTTAGCCCGAACGGCTAGGGCAATGTCAAGGCATCATAATCCGATGCGACTATTGTTCGCAAGGCAAGCAAGTCCGAAACCATAGTTTTGCCTCAATCCGCAATTATCTACGGCTGGCCCAGAAATGTACATCGCTCATCTTTTTCTTGTGCTTGTGCGACGCAATCCGTAGACTAGTTTGTGTCCTTTTGTTTTTCATTGGGATAATCTTATGCCTAATAACCTGTTCCGGCTCGTCGCCGTTCTGACCGTCTCCGCCGCACTAGCGACCTCCCCGCTTTTTGCGAAGAATTCGCCAGTTGAGAAAAACAGCGAATCGTCTTCGGATACGTTCAAACAACTTACGCTCTTCTCGGACGTTCTAGAGCGCGTTCGGGCAGACTACGTCGACCAGGTTTCGGACGGCAAGTTGATCGAAAGCGCCCTCAACGGCATGCTTTCCTCGCTCGACCCGCATTCCAGCTACCTTGACAAAAAAGCGTTTCAGGACATGCAGACCCAGACTCACGGCGAATTCGGGGGACTGGGCATTGAAGTCACAATGGAAAATGGAATTGTCAAGGTTGTCTCTCCTATCGACGATACGCCTGCGGCCAAGGCCGGAATCCAACCTAATGACCTTATTACGCACATTAATTCCAAGCCGGTGACCGATTACACGCTTAACGAAGCGGTTGATCACATGCGGGGCACTCCGGGAACAAAAATTGTTTTGACGGTTCGCCGGGGCGGATTATCCGGCACGCCTTTCGATGTCACATTGACCCGTGCGGTCATTCGTGTTCAATCGGTCAAGTGGGAACCAAAAGGGGATGTCGCCTATATTCGCATCGGGGCATTCAACGAACAAACTCAGCCGGGCCTGAACAAAGCCTTGGAGGAAGCCGACAAAAAAATTGGATCTAAGCTAATCGGCTATGTCATCGATTTGCGCAACAATCCGGGAGGCTTGCTTGACGAGGCAGTATCAGTGGCGGGGACATTCCTTGATTCAGAAAAGGAAGTCGTATCGACCCGGGGACGGCATAAGGAAGAAAACCAAGCCTTGAAGGCCAAAGGCGGAGACAGGGCCAAAGGAAAGCCGATTGCGGTTTTAATCAATTCGGGATCGGCCTCGGCCTCGGAAATCGTTGCAGGGGCTTTGCAAGATCACAAGCGCGCAATCCTTGTCGGCACCAAGAGCTTCGGAAAAGGTTCCGTGCAAACCATCATCCCCGTTTCGGGTGGCGGCGCCATGCGACTGACAACGGCAAGATATTATACGCCTTTGGGACGATCAATCCAGGCCTTGGGGATCGAACCGGATATAGTCGTGCAACAAGCTAAACTTGAAAAGATCACCATGGGTCCCGGAGTCCATGAGGCTGACTTGAAAGGTGCTTTGCAGAACGAATCTGCCAAGGAAAACAAAGATTCGGACAAGGCAAGCGAGAAGCCAGAGGCTTCCGAAGATGAAGAAACCGTCCCATCGCATGAGGAAAACAAAAAAGGCAAGGATGGAAAAGACGCCAAGAAGGAACTTCCATTCGATTACCAATTAGCCAGAGCGCTTGATCTTATCCGGGGAATTCACCTGTATCAGGTCAGGGCGAGCAAATAGATCGGCAATTTCTTTAATTTCGGTTGTTTCTTTGTGGCCCCCCAAAGGGGCCACTCTTTTTTGTTTTTCTAAAAAACGTAATTTGCCTTCCTTAGCTCGCATTGTGCTTTGCAAAGTTCCGGCGGCGCACTATTAAAAGATGCTATCTTTTTATCCGGAGTTTTAAATATGGCACATTCTTTCGATCCCACCATCGTTCGCGAATATGACATTCGCGGCACTGTCGGAAAAACGTTGACCGAAGCCGACGCTTTCGTTCTGGGGAAAGCTTTTGGAACCATGGTTGTGCGCGCAGGCGGCAAGCGCATCGTTGCTGGACGCGATGGTCGGACACATTCGCCGATGCTTGAGGAAGCTTTGGTCAAAGGGCTGGTTGCTACCGGCGTAACGGTCGAGCGGATCGGTTTGGGGCCTACGCCGATGCTTTATTTCGCAGCCGTAGACCGGAAAGCGGATGCGGGAATCATGGTTACGGGCTCGCATAATCCGGCGGACCAAAACGGCTTTAAGATGTTGCTGGCCAAGCACCTGCCCGGAGGCGGGCCAGTTTACGGCGCCGCAATTAAAAAGCTTGCGGATATGGTTGCATCCGAAGATTTTGTTGCAGGCAACGGAACATCTTCACCCGTGGACATAATAGATGCCTACGTCGCCCGGGTGCTGAAAGATTATCAGGGAACAAAGCCCCTAAACATCGTATGGGACCTCGGAAATGGCGCCTCGGCAGAAGTGGCCAAGCGCTTGACGGCAAAGCTGCCGGGCGTACATACGCTTTTGTTCGCCGATGTTGATGGAACCTTCCCTAATCATCATCCCGATCCGACGGAAGCCAAAAATCTCGTCGATTTGCAAAAGGCCGTCAGGGAAAAGAAAGCCGATCTTGGCATTGCGTTCGACGGAGATGCGGATCGCATCGGGGCGGTCGATGGGCAAACGCGCATAATCGCGGGAGATCAACTTCTTGCCATATATGCGCACGAGGTTTTAAAAAATATGCCGGGGGCTGTGATAATCGCGGATGTGAAGGCATCGCAGGTGTTGTTCGACAAAGTCGCGGAGCTTGGCGGAAAACCGTTAATGAGCCGCACAGGGCATTCGCTTATCAAGGCCAAAATGGCGGAAACTCATTCTCCGCTGGCGGGCGAAATGTCGGGGCACATTTTCTTCGGCGACAAATATTACGGCTTTGACGACGCCATTTACTCAGCTGTGAGGCTGATTTCGCTGATTAGTTCATCGGGCAAGTCCTTGGATTCATGGCGCGACAGCTTGCCGCAAACGGTTAATACGCCGGAATTGCGCTTTCCCGTTGAAGAATCCCGGAAGTTCGCCGTGGTGAATGAGGTTAAGGCTCGGTTGCAGAAAGCCAATGCCAAGGTCAACGACACCGACGGCGTGCGCGTCCAAACGCCGGACGGCTGGTGGCTGCTGCGCGCATCGAACACGCAAGCTGTTTTAGTCGCCCGAGCAGAATCCGACAGCACCGAGGGCCTCGCGCGGCTTAAGATTCTATTGATTGATCAGCTTACAGCTTGCGGACTGAAATGCTCGATTTGAAAACGGCGGATTTCGATTTTGACCTGCCGCCGGACCGTATTGCGCAACAGGCTTGCGAGCCGCGCGATCATGCGCGGTTGCTGCGCGTGACACCACAAGGTTTTTTCGACTTTCACGTTTTTGATCTACCTCAACTTCTCCGAGCCGGTGATTTACTCGTCATCAACGACACGCGGGTTATTCCGGCGCGCCTGTTTGGCAAGCGCGGCGAGGTTAAGATCGAACTTTTGTTGCACAAAAAGACGGGGCCATCCACATGGCTTGCTTTTGCAAGGCCAGGAAAGCGACTGAAGGCAAAAGACACAGTCGTCATTGCACCAGATTTTGAAGCAAATATTCTCGAAAAGCGTCCATGCGGTGAAATGTTGATCCAATTTAGCGTGGCCGATGAAGCAGTGATCCCGCTGCTGCATCAATATGGAGAACCGCCGTTGCCGCCGTATATCAAGCGGGCAGAAGGTGCGGCAAAGGCTGATGCCGCTCGCTACCAAACCATTTATGCTGCACGAGATGGCGCGGTCGCTGCCCCCACCGCCGGACTGCATTTTACGCCTGAGTTATTCAAGAAACTGGAGTCAAACGGGATAGAAGTCGTTAAAGTAACGCTGCACGTGGGTGCCGGAACATTCCTCCCAGTGAAAGTCGATCGCATCAAAGATCACGTGATGCACGCGGAATGGGGAGAGATTACGCCTGAGTGCGCAGCAAAGATCACAAAAGCCAAGTGCGAAGGGCGGCGAATTGTGTGCGTCGGCACCACGAGTTTACGCGTATTGGAAAGCGCAACGGACGACAACGGCGTTGTGCACTCTTTTTCTGAGGAAACGTCCATTTTCATCGCGCCGGGATATCGGTTTAAGGTGGCAGACCTCCTTTTAACCAATTTTCATCTGCCGCAATCCACCTTGTTTATGCTCGTATCCGCGTTCATGGGGCTTGAGACTATGCGCCAAGCCTATGCCCATGCCATTGAAAAAGGCTACAAATTTTACTCCTATGGCGATGCCTGTTTATTGGAAAAGCAATGACCGACTTCAAATTCGACATTTTTTCTACCGATGGCGCGGCGCGGCGCGGACGTGTGACGACTGCCCACGGAACCTTCGAGACGCCCGCTTTTATGGCGACAGCCACCGCTGCGACGGTCAAGGCGATGCTGCCTGATAATGTCCGC
>JAQVZU010000056.1 GCA_028708035.1 Alphaproteobacteria bacterium | reverse complement strand
ACCTTTCGGTTCCGCCCCCCACCAGCTGCCTCCGAGCCCCTCACCGACAATCGCCCGCATCCCCTCAGCCGCGCGGGCCATAAACCGGCTGCTTTCCCATCCGCGTTCATCCAGAAGTTCCTTGGTGCGAAACCTTGGCGGCTCCGGATAAGCCAACAAAGAACCCTTTCCGTCAAACCATGGCGGCAGCCGTAAAATCTGATTGTCCGAAAGCTTCTCGTGCATTCTGATATATTCTTTCGCATTCTAAATATTAACCGGTGGCGGCAAGAGACGTGCCGATCATTTTCCGGTAAATCTCGATTGCATCGTCAACGGAATCGTAAAACGTCAAGTTTCCATTATCAAGGATCGCGCCCGTGTTGCAGTAAGCTCGAATGGTGTCAAAGCTGTGCGAAACCATAATGACGCTTGAATGGCGCGTGCGTTCCTGAAAGGCCGCATGGCACTTGGCCTGAAACCGAATATCGCCAACGGCAGTTACCTCGTCGACAAGATAAACGTCGAAATTGATGGCAAGGCAGAGCCCAAACGAAAGCCGCGCACGCATACCGGAAGAGTATGTATCCGTCGGCATATCGAAGTAATTGTCAAGTCCCGCAAACTCCTGAACGTATTCGATGACAGTCTTCGGGTTATGCCCATAAATGCTCGCAACAAATTTCACGTTCTCGCGTCCCGTCAGTTGGGGATGAACAGCCCCGTCAAAAGCCAATGGAAACGAAACCCTACAATGCCGCAAAACCCTTCCTTTGTCCGGCAATTCGCTTCCCGACAGCAGCCGAAGCATTGTGGACTTGCCCGCGCCGTTAACGCCCAGAATGCCCACATTGCGGTCGGCAGGAAAGTCACACGAAATATTGTCCAGAATGACCTTGCGTGAAGTCCTGGTCCTGTATGTTTTTGTGACCTTGTCGAGCCTTATCATTCAAATCCCCGTCTATCACCAAGTGGGCGAAGACATCTTTCTGCGCAAAACGCGCTCCAAACAGAGGCCAGTGACAAACATTGCGGCCGCCACCGCATAGAGATACCCCGTATTGAGCCAAAATGGATCATAGCCTGCAAAAAAACCTGAGCGGAACAACTCTATAGCCTGAAGCAACGGATTCCACTGTAAAATGTCCCGCACTTCGGTCGGCATGGCAAGCGTCGGATAGAAGATTCCCGAAATAAAATAAAGGGATCTGGAGAAAGCGAAGAAAATCTGGTCCCAGGATTTGATGACATGCAAAATGACGCAGTTGACCATGCCGAAACCCGCCGCAAGAATCCAAACGGCTATCACGGCCTTAACGCACTTCACAATATCATAAGGAGCCGCTTTTAACCCGAAAAGATGAAAGGAAGTTAACATAAGGATAGCGACGATCACCATCGTAAAAAGCTCGAGAATGGCGCGAGCAATAAGCACATCCAAAGGCTTCACCACGGGAATCTTCAAAAGAGCCTTGTTGGATTCAAGTCCCGATTGCACGAATGTGATGGTATTATTAAATAAAAGGTAGTTAAGAACCCCGGTAAAGTAAAAAACAAGCAGACTATCCCCTATGGGGGCGCCTCCAGTGGCGTGCATGTAATAAAAAACTATAGCTATCAAGGCCAGATGCGCCACGGGCTCAAAAATAGCCCAAACATATCCGAGCTTCATCCCGCCGAACCGCGTCCTGAATTCACGGATAAGAACGGAAGAAATCACCCGCATCATCGAAAAGAACGCTTGTTCCCACCTGGCCAATCCAGATTGAACCATAAAAACCGAGGGACAGGAAACAACCGATTGCCCACCGGCTTCCCCCGCCGCGCCACGGATCGCGCCAAGGTGCTTCTGCAAATAATCGACGTGGCGTTCATATTCAGGATTACCGGGCGCGAGCTGATAAGCCTTTTCGGCATAGCGCAGCGCGGGATCGAAATCCCCCGCTACCTCGTAGGCCGAGCTTATTAACCTGATAACCCCCGCGTCGCCAGGGTCCTCGGTTTCAAGTTTCCTAAGCGCCTGAAGAGCCTCAGAAACTCGTTCCATAGTAATAAGAAGCCAAGCGCGATGGATGGCAAATTCGCGTCGGGCGGGTTCTATTTCCAAAGCCCGCTCTGTCGCTTTATAAGCCGACGAAAAATCTCCTTGAGACGCAAAGATAGAGCTTAAAGTGCGATAGCCTAAACTGGAGTTCGGAGCGAGCTTGAAATGCTCGTCCAGTTCTCGCCGGGCACGCGAAAACTCCCGAAGTTCCAATAGAATCGAAGCATAATGAAGCCGACATTCGGCATTATCCGGAACAAGCTTTACAACGCGCCGCATGATCTCGTCCGAGCGGGCGTACTTGCGCGCACGGGCGAAAAGATTGCTGGCGCAACGCAGTACGCGCCAATCCTCCGGAGCCAGGCTCACCGCGAAACGAACGACATCGAGCGCCTCGTCAATCTCGCCGTCGGCCAAAAGATTTTCGGCAACTAAAAGCAGTTCTGAGGGCTCGGAAAGGAAAACTCCCGCCTCTCGCAGCCTGTCCTGCAAGGAAAAACGCGAAACGCCATATTTCTCTTGTCCGCCGTCCATTACCGCGACGCCTCCGAAACGAGCCCCCTAGACATGGTCCTGCACGGCATGAACGCCCAGGCAAGCCAGCATCCATGCCAGCAGCCCAAACCCGAAAACGATCATCACCGCACGAAAGCGCCTGGGATAAAGCGACATCTGCGGAATAGAGGGATGGACGAACGCGTTAACGTAAATCTGCTGCCTATCGAAATCCATGCGCGCGCGCATAAGCGCCTCATTCGCTGAAGTATAGGCCTTTTCCCTGAAGAACTGCTCGCGTTTTAACTCGTCGAATCTCGTTTGAATGTCCGGCTCCATCTCGCCGCCCTTGCCCCTCCCTCGTGCGGGCACCCCCGTATGAGCTTCCGACTCCAAAGCCGAAATCTGGTTCTTAAGACTCGGCAGCAACGGCGATTCAGGTCCCACTGAATTCAAAACAGTGCGATACTGCGCCTTAAGCGATCCAAGCTGCTCTTCCTGACGGCTCTGGACGTTATCCGTTAAAGTTGCGGTACGCGCGGGGTCGGAAACACCATATTTGCGGCGAAGTTCCTGCATAGCGGAATCCGTTTCGCGCAAAGCATTTTCTGACCGAACGACTTCGTCGGAAAAGTACCGCAAAGCATCCTCACGCGCCCGCGCTGTCAGTTTGTTTACAAGACCTTCGGACTGGTCAAGAACGCCTTGGGCGACCATCTGAGATTCTTCCGGCGTAAACGCCCGCACAGCAACGCTAATGGTTCCCGTATTCATATCGAAGGCGGGTTCGATAACCGTGAGCCAATATTCGGTTAACTCTTCATCAGGAACGGAAGGATCGAGACGAGCCAGAAAGTCCGCCTTCGAACTCGAATAGATTTTTCGAATATCTATCTTTTGTTGAAGCTGATCGACGATCTCGCGACTTTTAAGGTATTGGACGACGGCATGAGAATCCCACATAATCGAGGCTGCAAGAGCTGCTGCGCTCCCGCCCGCGCCGGAACCGTTCAAAGATGAAGGGTATGGATTGCTTGCCGCCCGAAGGTTGAATCGAACCTCGGTGACGTACTGGTCAGCCGCAATGACGCCGTAGTAAACAGCGGCAAAAAATGTCGGAATAGCGACGATAAAAATAAAAAGAAGAGCCTTCCACGATAGCTTGCTTCCGGCCTTGACAATCGTATTCGCGACGGCGACGGCCTGATTTGTCCTCAGGACAATCTGGCCCTTGCCGCCGGACTCCGAACCTTGCCGCGCGTCTCTTTGAACCAACTTGACGCTCATGAGCGGCGGTCTTCCCGGATGCGAATGCGTATATCCATGCTAATGCCTTGGAAAAAGCGCTGACAAGAACTCCCGATGGCTACCGGAGGATCTCCAACTTGCTTTTAGTATTTAGCAGCATATAGCCCCTCTTTTCAAGAGATCCGGACAAAAGTCTTGATCGAGAAAAAGGAAACCAAAATCAAGGCAGCTTACCCGTCACGCGCTCATCGCTTTTATTTCTTTATCCGCTTGAACCAGAAGCTTGGCAAGGGCCTCCCGCAGATCTTCGGCGCGAATGGGCTTGTGCAGGACCGCATACCCGCTGGCATGTGTCTTGGCGATGTCGTCTGAAGCGGTATCGCCCGTTATGACAATCGCCGGATAGGTCCGGCCCGAACGCCGCTCCATTTCTTTCACGGTCTTGATGCCATTAAATCCTCTTCCGAGCTGATAATCGCTGATAACAGCGTCGATCTTCCATTCCTCCGCTTCAGCCTTTTCTATGGCTTCTTCGCCGGAACTCGCTGGAATAGCGGAATATCCCCATGTTTCAAGAACCAGCGTAAAACCCTCTCGCAAAACAGCATTGTCCTCAATAATAAGGATGCGCCCCCCCGGACTTTCCGTAGCAGCTTGAACCTCAACCTCCTCAGGAGCGGCGTTCTCTGCCGTTGGCAGGACAATCGAGAAGCGACTGCCTTTGTCGAGACGCGACGCCACCTGCACGTCGGCGCCCAACAGGCGCGCTACGCGCGAAACGATAGAAAGTCCCAACCCCATTCCCTGCTCGCCTCGATAGACAGGACTCCTCACCTGATAAAATTCTTCGAAAATCTTTTGCTGCTTGTCCGCGGGAATGCCAATCCCGGTATCCACCACGTCAATCCTGATGAACCGGCCTCGTTTCCTGCATCCGACGATAACGCCGCCCTTTTGCGTGTAGCGCAGCGCGTTTTCAATCAGATTGCGAAGAATGCGTTCAAGAAGCGCCGGGTCGGACCACACGAACCCGCCACCGCCTCCTACACGAATTTCAAGATTTTTGCCAATGGCCGCAGGAGCGTATTCGCGCGCAAGAAACTTCACCATCTTGCCGACATCCACATCTTCTATCGAGGGAATGACCATGTCGGCGTCAAGGCGGGATATGTCGAGAATCCCGTTCAGAAGACTGCTAAGCCCATCCACTGCGGTTTTCATCATATCCATAGTCTTTAGCGCCTGCGGTCTCTTCGCGACATAACGTTCAAGCGCCGAAAGAAGCAGCGCCAATGACTGTACAGGCTGCCGAAGGTCGTGGCTCGCCGCCGCCAAAAATTTAGACTTCGCGAGGTTCGCACGTTCTGCTTCAGCCTTGGCCGCGGAAAGCGCTTTGTTCGCTTCGACCGTCTCGGTAATATCCGAGAAAATTGAATAGGCCTCGTACGGCTCGTTTTCACCGGGCCGAAACAGCGGCGCAGAGTCGATAATAAGCCAACGATACATATTCAATCTCGGGTTGAACTCGCCCAACACGGCGTTCGAAACCGTTTTTCCGGTTTTAAGCGCCACATAAACAGGCTGTTCTTCCTCGGGAAACGGCGTGCCGTCTTCGCGGATGCAATGTTTGCCAAGTTCCTCCAGCGAATAAGCGACCAATTCGTCCATGCTTCTTCCGAGGATTCTCTCCGCCGCAGGGTTCACGCGCACAATCTTCCCGGTCCTATCTCGGTAAACGACGCCTTGCGTGAGCGTATTTTCAAGCATACGCGACCGTTTTTCGCTTTCGCGCAACGCCTGCTCAGCCTGCTTGAGATGCGTGACGTCTGAGAAAACCGCATAAGCTTCGTACGGTTCAGTCTCCCCCGGATGGAACAAAGGAACCGCTTCGACGATCAGCCAACGTATCATGTTCATGCGGGGATTGAAGACCCCCATGACGACCTTCGACACAACTTTTCCCGTTCTAAGCGCGATTGAGGCGGGATGCTCGTCGATAGGGAACGGCGTACCGTCCTCACATATCGGATTGTACTTCAAATCCTCCAGGCCCTCATTCGTCAGCTCGTCATGCGTGCGGCCAAGAATATGTTCAGCCGCCGGATTGACTCTGACGATCCGCCCCTTCTGATCGCGATAAATAACGCCCTGAGTCAGCGTTTCCTCAAGAAGGCGCGCGCGCTCCTCGCTTTCGCGCAAAGCGCGTTCGGCGCGGCGCAGCTCAGTGACGTCCCGGAAAGTCGTGCCCACATAAGGGCCGAAAGGCACCACGAGATTCCTGAAATATCCGGCGATGCGCGGAGAGTCGTACCGCAGCGTGTACTCCTCAGGCTCGCCGGATGTTATGATGCGGCCATGCCGCTCGATAAGGCCACCAGGATCTTTCGCGCTTGGGATGACTTCGCTGATTAAACGGCCTTCCATGTCTTCGGGCAAATAGCCGTAGTACGCCGCAGCCATGCGGTTGGCATAAACGACCTTGAGATTGACAACCTCCTTGTCGCCCAAAACAGGCTCGTAGATGACGAACGCGTCCAGCGAAGCTTCCTGCGCCGCGCGGAAACGCGCCTCGCTTTCCCGCAGCTCCTCAATCATCCGTTTGCGTTCCGTTATATCTTCCGTGTAGACGATGATGCCGCCGACCGCTTCGTTCTCGTCGCGCCAAGGAACGACAGCCCAACGAAGCCAATCTTTCCGCCCGTCCGCGCAGATCCAAATGTCCTCATCCGCCGACAACATCTTTCCCGAAAGTCCTTCGCGATGGATTTCCTTCCATCGTTCGGGCATTTCGGGAAACAACTTGTACTGATTGACTCCGATCAGGCTTTCATGACCGCACTTGTTGCGCTCAAGCCAACGGTCGCTGCACGCAAGGTAGTTCATGGTTGCATCAAACATCGCCATGCTGACCGGCGCATGGCGCACGAAAGTTTCCATCTGTTGCTGGGATCGCCTCAGGGCCTCTTCCGCACGTTTACGTTCAGTGATGTCAATTATCACGCCATACATAGTTCTGGGCTTTCCGTGCGCATCGCAGGATACCCGACCGCGGCATTCTATCCACCTCGAAGACGGCTCCTCCAAGTTCAGGCGGTAATCGGCAACGAGATCGCATCCTGTTTGAAGGCATTTGGTTATTTTCTTGATGTACGGCTCGCGGTCTTCGGGACCTAGACGCGCGATGAAAGCATCCTGCGACGGAATGACCGATCCAGGCTCGTATCCAAGCATCCGCGCCGTTTCGTCGGACCAACGGCTTTCTCCCGTCCCGCAATTTTTTTCAAACACGCCCATGCCGCCCGCTTCAAGAGCGAACGAAAGCCTATCCCTGCTTTCCCTAAGCCAGCGCTCGGTATTTTTGAGCCGCGTGATATCGACGAAAGCCATCACCGCTCCTCTGATGCGCCCGTGCGCATCCCGCAGAGGCTCGGCGTTCGTATAGCAGCGGCGTAGCGAACCATCCTCGAACACAAGGCCGAATTCGACGCCGCGCACGGTCTCCCCCCTTATCGCGCGTTCCATCGGCAGCATCGCCAAGGGTATCGTCTCTCCCTGCTCGTCCACGGTCGTGAATGGCAGGCTCTTGCCCTGTCTCGCTGAAATATTCCCCCCACTCAGGTGCAACAGGGCTTCGGCAGCTTTGTTGCCTGTAATCACTCCGCAGGACATATCTCGCGTTATTGAAATGCCGACGGGGGCCACTTCCAGAATGGTCGCAAGTTCCGCCTTATGACGGTCTGCTTCGTCCAATGCGGCGATCAGGGCCTCTTCGACCTCCTTGCGGACTCGAATTTGCCGCGAGAGTTCGGCGGTTCTTTGGACAACCAGCCGTTCAAGATCTTCGCGACGAACGGCCTCTGCCTTTCGCAAGCGAGCGTCCATCATGCGAAAAATATAAGATATCCATGATACAAACAGGCCAATAAATGCAAACAGCACCATGAGGCCGAAACCAGCGCCGGACGAGAAAATCGACGGGTCTTTCCACACATAGGCCACGGTCGCCAGAGATGCCACCGTAGCGAACATGCCTACCCAAAAGCCACCATAAAGCGACGCAAGCATGACCGCAGGGAGCAAAGTGACAAACATCGCGCGCTCCCCAAGTTCATGGAGAAAAATCGCCCTGATCACCGCGCATGTCAGAACAAGCGCCAGCGCGATGCCGTATGCGTTCCATCCGCCCTCGCGCTGCTGCTCAGACATAATTTCGGCGGCGCGATCCCGACCTAAAAATGGATATATGGCAGCGAGCATATAAATACCGCTGACAGAACGCGCTGCCATTGTTATCCAGCCGAACGACTGCCCACTGTTCACTTCAAGAAGCAGCGCCATGTAGCCCGTAGCGTAAATCAGCAAAGCCATACCGTACAACCGCACAAATCGTTGGACATGCCGTCTGGCGGAATTAAGCATTTTTGCCGACAGAACAAACATAAACGCTGTCGATACCAAAAGAATGTCTCTCTCCCGCGATCCTCCGGCAGAGGACTCGAACAGATCCGGAAGCCCTTCGGAAAACACCACTGAAGTCGCCACGCAAACGGCAAGCCCGTATGCAGCCAGAGTCCATAAAAACGGATAGCGCCCGGCCTTTCCCCAACGAGGAATCCATGCCGCGCCGACAATGCCGCATAAGGCCGACAGCCACATTAAGATGTTGCCGGTCATCATCAACGCATCAATTTCGGCAACCGAGGCTGCCTCGATCCGGTAACCATGGACGAGCGCCGCGCTCAAAACGGCCAGCGGCGACAAACCCCAAATGAGGGTTGAGCATCCAAGCAGCAAAATCCCTATGGACCGAATCCGCAGAAAGCTCCGTCCGCAGACCCAAGCTACCAAACCGGAAACAAGCGTCGAGAACAGGTATTCGGCGCCGATAACAAGCTGCTCGGCTTCAAAATTCCATTCAGGCCCAGACATCACTGCCGTAGCCATCAAAAAAAGAAGCGCAGGGATCGGAGCCCACAGCCAGCCGTTGCGCAGAGTCCTCTGCGCGGAGCCTTCGTTCCTCTTAACCGGCATGTCGGCGGCAATACTCTCTTCCGTCACATCTTGCCTCTTTATATTTTAATTTATTATAAACTCATTTATACAAGTTATTCAAATGGATAGCTCAACGCCGCAACTCATTGAACAACATACAATTCTCGGTCACCTTCATACCCGTTGCCACCAATCCGGCGTTTGTTGGCTTGCACGGCATACGCCCTCGGCTCCGCGCGGGTACAACAGGGTGGAAGGCTGCGGCATATAGCGTCCGTATAGGATGAAAAATTCATCGACGCTTCCTCGCGAAGCGCAAAAACCGCTCCGCCATGGTCGTAAATGTAGCCGTCGGGCATATTGGCAAGCACCCGGCTTTTCAACTTATCGCTTAAGCGCATCCGCAGCGCGTCCAACGTCTTTTTGGGAGCTACCATCACAATATAATCGAATGAATTATTTTCCAAGGCGCTTTCAAGTTTTTCCGCAATCGTCGGAATAAAATTCCTTACAGTTTCGTTTGAGGCCCTCTTCGGCGACTCTGCGAAAGAATGAGCCTCTTTACTCCCGGAAGGAGCCGCCTCGGGCTTCTCTCCGCGAAGCATCAGTATCTTGTCTTTGTACACCGGCTCGTCTTTGCGGTATCTAAACCCATAGGCCTGTTTGCCATCGGATACCACAGCCCAGATTACCGATGTCACCTGATAAAAGCTGAAATTTTGGGCCATCTCGGATCTCCTTGCGTTCCAAATGTTGATAGTGATCTATCCAGCGGTTCGCGCGACATCTCCTTTCTTCCGACTTTTCAAAAAACTTCACCCGCCGAATCGTGCCGGATTTCCGTGCGCTTTCAGCTCTTTTTATTCCCTGCGGATTAAGTTGATTTAGGTGCGAACTAATAGCCGATTATCGCGCGTTGCAGATAGTGTCGGAATCTACTTAGAAGCGCGGCGTATTTCAGGCTGCCGCCATCGTGAGCCGCAACAGCGCCGGAAGAGATTTTACCTCCATCTTGCGCATAATGTTCGCCCGATGAGTTTCAACCGTTCGTTGGCTGATGCCGAGATCGGCGGCGATGTTTTTGTTGAGCTGGCCTTCGAGCACCATTTCCATAACTTGTCGTTCACGGGCGCTAAGGCGCGCAAGGCGTGTCAATGCCTGTTCACGGTCTTCCAATACCCGCGACACGTCTTTCGTCTGCTGAAGAACGTTCTCGGCAACGCCAAGGAGTTCCTTTTGGTTGATCGGCTTTTCGATAAAGTCCACCGCGCCCGCCTTCATCGCCTGTACAGCGAGGGATATATCTCCCTTGCCTGTAATCATGATCGACGGCAAAAGTTCCTTGCTCTCCTTAAGCTTCTTCAGCAAATCAAGGCCGCTCATTCCCGCGCCCGGGAAGACCGCGTCGATCAGAAGAGCCCCTGTCCGGCCCGGCGGACGGCGCGCAAGAAAATCCTCGCAGCTATTAAACAGTTCGAGCGTATAGCCGTGGCTTCTCAAAAATTCCCCCATGGCCTCCCGAACCTCATGGTCGTCGTCGACAATAAACATTGTCGGAGCTCCGGCGATTTCGGGCTTTGCCGATGCCGAAGTCTGGATGGGAGGTTCCACAACTGCGGGGATCATGCTTTGCGAAGGCTCTTCGCCGTTGCGCTCGGCGCTTACGATGGTATCGAGAAGGTTTATTGCGGACCGAAGAGTTTCCTCGATGCGCGCGTTCACCTTCAGCACTTCCGCGTCTTTCGTTTTCGCGTTGAGCACACCGCACAAAAGCTCAACCGTTTGCAACGGCTGGCGCAAGTCATGGTTAAGCGCGGAAATAAGCCTCCGGAGGCGTTCGATCTGAGCCGTTCTGGACGGGGCGTTATCTTGTTCGAGCGACATTTCTTTGACGGTCATCAAGCGGCGCTTTGCCATCTTTGAACTTCTCTTTCGTCTCGAAAAGTTAGCTGATTCTAGCAAAAACTTTGGCTTCTACAAGCACTATTGCGATGGCTCCCTGCGTTTAGGGCAATTGATACTCGCGCAGGACTTGATCTGTGTCATTGCGCCTCGAAACTCCTGCAGCGACGGATATTTGCATATTGAGGATTTTTTTAACCAGATTTTCTGTGTCTCACGTTTCCATACCGGGCGCGTTGTCCATGGACAATATTTTCAAACATCGATCCTTGCTCAGCAAAAAAAACAAATCGACAAAGCTTCATTTTTTTCTATTCTTCAAAAGACTATTAACCACATCCCAGGTTTCGAATGTCTTTTGTAGCCCCTCAGAAATATTTTCCCGTTTCTTGGGAAGAGCTTCACCGGAACGCCAAAGCGCTGGCTTGGAAGCTCCATGAGCTCGGAAAACCATGGAAAGGCATTATCGCCGTCACACGTGGAGGATTAGTTCCCGCGACTATCGTCGCACGAGAACTTGATATCAGGGTGATCGAAACCGTTTCAGTGATCGGATACCGCGCAAACGACGCTATGCCCGCCCAGCGGGATCAGCTTTCAATCGTCAAAGAACCCGCGAACGTCGGCGACGGCGAGGGATGGCTTGTGGTGGACGATCTTGTCGATACCGGTAGAACATTAGAGGCGCTGCGCAAGATGCTGCCGAAGGCGCACTTCGCCGTGATATATGCAAAGCCGTCGGGAAAGCCTCTGGTCGACACGTTCGTGACCGAGGTTAGTCAGGAGACTTGGATCTATTTCCCTTGGGATATCGAATTACAGTTTACGCAACCAATCTCGGTTCAGCGCGACGGAAAGAGCAAGAAATAAAAAGCGCTATCCAACCAAGTGTTAAGCAGGCAGCTTGTTTTGCTCTCGCGTTTTAAGGAACTTGATATCGGGGTTTTCTTCTTGCGTGCGGTTAAGATGCCAAGCGTTCCTCGCGAGAAAAACCAAAGCGCCGTCGTGATCTTCGGCCATACTGGCCCGGTTGGTTTCGGCAAATTTTTTGACCGTTAGGGGGGCTCCGTCGATCCAGCGCGCCGCCGTGACGCCTGCTTCTTCGAATTTGCCTTCAAGGCCGTATTCAGCCTCAATGCGCGCTGCAAGGACTTCGAACTGCAAAGGCCCCACAACGCCAACCACCCACTCCGAACCGGTGAGAGGCTTAAATACTTGTGATGCCCCCTCCTCGGCAAAGTGTTCGAGCGCCCGGCGCATATGTTTTACTTTGAGCGGATCAGTCACATGAACGCGCTGCAACAATTCAGGCGCGAAGCTCGGCACGCCGAGGAACCGGATTTTTTCGCCTTCGGTTAACGTGTCGCCGATGCGCAAGGTCCCGTGGTTCGGGATGCCCATGATGTCGCCAGCGTAGGCATCCTCAGCCAACTCGCGCTCGCGGGCCAGAAAAAGAACGGCGTTGTTTATTGCGATCTGCTTTTCGCTGCGCGCGTGATACAGTTTCATTCCGCGCTTGAAGTGCCCGGAACACAACCTTACGAAAGCGATGCGGTCGCGATGGTTGGGGTCCATGTTCGCTTGGACCTTGAAAACAAAACCCGTTACCTTTTCTTCCGCTGGATGCACGTCCCTCGTATCGGCCTTCTGTGGCCTTGGCGAAGGCGCATATTCCCCAAGCCCCAAAAGAAGCTCGCGGACGCCAAAATTGTTGATGGCTGAACCGAAATACACGGGAGTCAAATGACCGTTGAGGTAAGCCTCGGCCTCGAATTTGGGGCAGAGTCCTCGAGCCATTTCGACATCTTCGCGAAGCTTGCCTGCGACTTCTTTGCCGAGAAGCTCATCAAGTTTCGGATCAGAGAGGCCATTGCATTGAATGCCTTCGGTCAGCTTGTCGCCCTTGGTGCGATCCATGAGGATCAACCGGTCGCGTATCAAGTCGTAGCAGCCGCGAAAATCGCGGCCCATGCCGATAGGCCAGCTTGCGGGCGTCACGTCGAGCGCAAGCGTTTCCTCAATTTCGCTCATAAGGTCAAATGGGTCGCGCGCTTCGCGGTCCATTTTGTTGATGAACGTCATGATCGGCACGTCACGCAAGCGACAAACCTCGAACAACTTGCGAGTCTGGCTTTCGATGCCTTTGGCGGCGTCGATCACCATCACTGCGCTGTCGACCGCCGTCAGTGTGCGGTACGTGTCTTCGGAAAAATCCTCGTGTCCCGGCGTGTCGACAAGGTTGAAGCTCCGGTCGGCATAGTCGAAACTCATGACCGATGCGCTAACCGAAATGCCGCGTTCGCGCTCAACCTTCATCCAGTCGGAACGCGCCCGCCGCGCTTCGCCGCGCGCTTTGACCGCACCTGCCATCTGGATCGCGCCGCCGAAAAGAAGCAGCTTTTCCGTTAGCGTGGTCTTGCCAGCGTCAGGGTGGGCAATGATTGCAAAAGTACGGCGTCGAGCCGTTAATGTTTCCAAATTCTCAGCCATGGCTGCGGGTATTAGCGTCAAAGATAAAGATTGTCAGCTAATATCGTGTTAGTTCTTGAAAAATAAAGGGGATTATCATGAAAAAACCGCGCAAAGCCCTTTTTTACCCTGCCTCGGACGCAGTGCAGCGCATCGAGCGCCACTTTCGCCTCACGACCTCTGCCTTGAGAGGAGCTGCGGGTCTCGCAGAGAGCGCTCAAGGAATGGCATGAGAAGACATAGATGTCTCTTAAGTTCTTCGTCAGCCCCAAGTCATCGTGCGCACCCTTTCCCTCCCACTTCAATGCGCGGTTCGACCACCGAGCTGCGCAAGTGGGATATATACGCTATGATGAATGGGATGTCAAGGGATATTTCATAATATATTGCGGGTTTTTTTCTTTTATGAGGTGGTTGGACTAAGGTGCTGATAGGAAAAGGCTTTTTTGTGTTGTGGGGCCAAAAAAAGAAGAAAATGGGATCCCCGCCTACGCGGGGATGACGGTTGGTACTGTTGAAAAATTGTTCTGTA
Source organism: Alphaproteobacteria bacterium (assembly GCA_028708035.1). Taxonomy (GTDB): domain Bacteria; phylum Pseudomonadota; class Alphaproteobacteria; order UBA9219; family UBA9219; genus CAIXLI01. Next base: position 601 of record JAQVZU010000056.1, on the reverse strand, counting down.
AAGACATCGCTCCGCTGCATCGCAGGATGACGGGGGTTGTTGTGGGAGAGGGTGTTGATAAAAATCGAGGGTGGTTATTGCGGAACTCCCCCTCCCCTGACCCCTCCCGCGGGGGGAGGGGAATTTCAGGACAGACTCTTATGCTCGCTATCGCGAGCGATGGATTCCCGCTTTCGCGGGAATGACGAATGTTGCTAATCATGGAGATGACGAATGCCGAACGCGGGAATGACGGAGGTTATTGTGGGAGATGGCGTTACTAAAAAATCGAGAGTGGTTATTGCGGCCCCCCCTCCCTAACCCTCCCCGCGAGGGGGAGGGAATTTATTCTTTGCGCTTCAGCCTTCGGCCTTAATGACGGAAAGACATTTTCCCGAACGTTTTTCTTTCTTAGCCCAAGCCCCGCGGGGGGAGGGAAAGCTAACTGCGCGGATCCCCTTACGCGGGAATGACGGGGATTTGTGGGGGATGGTGTTAGAGCCTGTTCATAATCTTTTGAGGAGCAGAGCGAGGAAGGCCAAAGCCATCATGGAACGGCTGGAGTTGAGTTTACGCTCGCAGTTTTTCCAGAGGCGGCGGCATTTTTCAAGCCAAGCGAAAG
>JAQVZU010000055.1 GCA_028708035.1 Alphaproteobacteria bacterium | reverse complement strand
CCGTATCCATGGTTGTGTCGCCGGACTCCCTTGAAAGCGGATTGTTTTGATTTTCCCGCTGTTTTTGGATCTTCTTCGCCACACCTGCGCCAACAAGCTTTCCGACCTCCTTGGCAGTTCCCCCGATCTTTTGCGTGGATTCCTTGACAACCCATCCGGCAGCCAGTTCTTGGGCCCCCTTCATATGGGTAATAGGATCGCCCAAAGAAACCTGAGCGGGCATTTTTGTTCCAATCCAGTCAAGTGCATGTTCAGGAATGTGCTTGACCAACTGGAAACAATGATTTGCTAATGTCATGATTATATAAACATATATCGCCGTGAAAGCGATCTTTGAAAAAACCTTAAAATCAACCGCAGTGCCTCCGAACGCCACAATGGCTGCTCCGTAAGCATACGTAAAGAAATTGGCGGCAATGACAAATACCAGAAGGCCGAAAATCAAACCAAAAACCATAAGAACCGGGCGCAATGCTATGCCGAAAATAAAATGGTATGCCGTACTTGCCTTGCCGACAAAGCCTTCACCTTCCGGATTAAGCTGCGCAAGGGCAACGACGGGCACAGCTACCACGGCTTCCAACAAATCACCCAGCCAAGCAACGATACCGAAGAAAAAATGAATGAATGGCATCAACGGCAGGACAAAAGCGAACGGGAATCCCATTATGAGGAAAATAATCGCCAAGGCGAAACAAAATCCTCCAACAAGACCCGACAATTGGCCTAATTTTTCCATCACCCATGCCCATTTGTCGCCATGAGCTTCGGCCACACCACCAAGGTAGGAACTCATGCCCATGCCTATAGCGCCAATCGCAGCCAAGTTGAGGCCAGTATTGATGGTCGAGTGCCCAAATGCGATTAAAGCGTCAAAAGCATTAACACCTTTATCGAATTTAACCCCGAGTCTAAAGGTTTCAGTTCCATTTCCGCAGTCGGTTCCTGTGCCGGACGTCCAAATATTGGTCCAACCCGCTACATAATCAACAAGCGAAAAAACGACGTTTAATATTTTTTCAGGATTTCCAACCTGAGCAGAGATTGCTTCGGCAGCAGGATTGTCTGTAACGCCTGCGCACTGGATTTGATCTTGGGTGAGCGACGATGATGACGATCCCAACCCCGAACCGGCGGACCAAGCCATGTTCATTGCCTGCGTGAACTTTCCGAGATCGCAAAACACGCCTTGCCTTGGAGTCATTGAATCGCTGTTATTCTTCGTACACGCGTTTGACGGAGTACCGGTGGTGTTATAGCTAATATCCGGGTTATTCGGCCCAACAACTGTCGGGAGCGCGCCATCGACGACGCCTTGAAGGTTAGACTGCGCGCGAGATATTGTTGCCAAATAGGCACCCGCCATGGCCCAACCAAGACCCTTGATATCGGCTTTTGACTCATTGACAAAAGAAGATTTCAAAGCTTTAGCATATTCTCTGATTGCGCCATTGACCTTTCCCTGATAAGCCGTTACCACATCTTTATAGTCGCTCGCCAACTCAACAGGTACTGACGAATCAGTAGCATAAGTGCCTTTATCTCCTTCCGCAGGATTTATAAACTGGTAGATCTTCTCTCCAACCGCTTCAAAAGCGGCGAGTTGGGCGGTGTTAAAAAGCTCTTTTTGCTTAATATATATGGCCGCTGCTGCCGCTGAAGCTTCTTTTGCATATCCGGACGTCGCAGCGGTCGGAGTGTTTGGAATAAACCAATAACCGCAGAGATGGGATTCACCGAGAAGCGATTCGATGGCGCCCCCCCCCGAAGCTAAGGCTTCAGTACGAAACGTATGTATCGTTCCGATCTGATTGTTGAGAACTACGTTTTCTTCCGTAGTCGGCACGAGCTTTCCAAGCACTTTCGCCCCATCGCTCGCGACATTCAGGCTCCAGCCAAGGGCTTCAACGCGTGAATTGTAGTCATGCATGCACGCATAGTTCAGTATCATTGTTGTCGCTACGTCTGTAGCGACCGGGGCGGCAATCGGCGTATTCGCTTCTGGATCCGTTGCAGCGTCAATGAATCCGGACCAAACATGTGTCGCAACACGCGATCCCAATTCGGCGCATTTGATGAAAATATATTGCCCAGAATTCAGCTTATTGTCGATTGGCACCAGCAGTCCGATAGCGATGACGAGGCGTAGCGGCGCCCAAACCTGGCGTTGTGGAGACCCCATTGCGACGCCCGAGTGAGCCGTCTGGATGGTCATAACTATCAGGTGATAGAAAAGAATGATTGAAGCGATCACAAGCATAGCGCCGCTATAAAGCCCTAAAGCCTCTTGTACTGCAGCGCGAAAGCCGAAATCGTGATTTGCGTTTGTAAAGGCGCTGGTGGAATCAGGATCCGAAGTAAAAGATGGTAGCTCCGCAGTGGACGTGCCTTCGGGAAAAAGATATTTAATCCATTGATATGCAACGTCTTTGGAATCAACATCGTCAAAAGCGGAAGTTTGGGCATGTGCGGTTCCGACCACCAGCGACGTTAAGATGGATAAAATTGCAAAACAGCTAATCAAGAAAACCGCGACAACAGAGAAAAACAGAATTGCCTGAGGAATCCCTTCGCGCGTGAATTTTAAATTTTTGGACGCTACGGATAAGACAGATATCATAGACATTGGCGCGTTATGATCTTGCAACCCCGGATAGCTCCTCGGCAACAAGCCATAAACGGCGAAAGTATCGGCAATAATATGAACAAAGAGATTAAGGCTCATTTTTAAAGGAGAAAGCGCCTCTGAAAGCGAAAACCCTAAAAAGGATCGTGATTTCGGAGATTGCCTGTTGTCGCGCGGAGATGTGCTCATAATTTCAACTTTTGCTGATTATAAGTGTTATAAGTTTGTACCCATTTGGCAAAAGATTCGTTAATTAGCTCCAATTGTTCATAATTTTAGCTTTTAAGAAACCTTCTTTCAACGAGGAATGGTTATGTTTTAAGCACTCGTTTTCATGGTAGAAGAGATTAATGAGGCTTATTGTCTCTTGGTTTGTAGAAAGCAGAGGTTATTAACGAGTTGGAAATAAACATTCTTTTCTCCAATAGCTTGTTAGGGCATGTTGACAATCGTGCGCCATAGTCCAAAAACGTAGAAAAGACATCTTTTAAATTTACATGCTTTGGTTATTCACTTGGGTTTTCCAATGTCTCTCGCATCCTATCTTCAAAAACTTCGTAATAAACAGAGCCTTGCGCGCGAAGAAGCGCATAAGGTTTTCGACTCCATTTTCGTTGGCGATCTGTCCGAAAACGAGATTGCCGCGTTTTTACTCGCGCTCCACCGCAAAGGAGAGTCGGTTGAAGAGATTCTCGGTGCAGTCGAGTCGATGCGGTCAAAGGCGGTTCTTCTAAACGCGCCGAGCGAAGCCATCGATATTGTGGGCACAGGCGGAGACGCCAAAGGGACATTTAATATTTCGACCGCCACGTCTCTCGTCGTGGCTGGTTGTGGAGTTCCTGTTGCCAAGCATGGAAATAGAGCGGCTACAAGCAAATCCGGATCTTCAGATGTGCTCGCGGCGTTGGGGATTAACCTCGAGCCGCCGATGGAGGTCTTGGAGCGGTGCCTTGCAGAGGCCAACCTTTGCTTCCTATTCGCGCCGCGCCACCACCCGGCCATGCGCTTTGTTGCGCAGGTCAGAAAAAAACTCGGTGTCCGCACCATATTTAACCTCTTGGGCCCGTTGACTAATCCTGCGGGCGTTAAGAGGCACTTAATCGGCGTATTTTCGGCTCAATGGTTGATGCCTATGGCCGAGACTCTTCATGAGTTGGGAAGCGTCTCCGCATGGCTGACCCACGGACAGGATGGGATGGACGAAATCACCACCGTGGCAAAAAGCGATGTCGTTTCTCTTAACGGCAATGAGTTGCAGTCTTTTACGCTCGATCCTGCGGATGCAGGCATTACCTTGTGCGCACCGCAAGACTTGCAAGGCGGCGATGCGGCCCATAACGCCGAAGCCATCAGGAAACTTCTTGACGGCGAGAAAGGCGCATATCGCGACATTGTTGAGATTAACGCGGCTGCAGCGCTTGTGGTTGCGGAAAAAGCTGCGGATTTACGCGAAGGCGCGGCCATGGCGTCAAAAAGCATCGACAACGGCGCAGCTTTGGAGGTTTTGCAAAAGCTTGTCGAACTGACAAATAAAGGAACGATATGAGCGATACTTTGGAAAAGATTTGCGCCGACAAACGCGCCTATGTCGAGGCACAAAAACTGGCGAAGCCTTTTTCAGAACTGCATCGCGAGGCCCTTCGCGGATCGCCGCTTCGGAGTTTCTGGCGGGCACTGCGTTCCGGAGCGGACAGGGACGGGGCGGCATTTATCGCAGAGATCAAGAAAGCATCTCCCTCGGCAGGGGTCTTGCGGAATGAATTTTCGCCGCGCGCGTTAGCCCAAAGCTACGCGCAAGCGGGGGCTTCCTGTTTATCCGTTTTAACGGACGAGCCCTATTTTCAGGGTCGAAACATCGATCTTGTCGAAGCGCGAAATGCCTGCGAGCTTCCGGTCCTGCGCAAGGATTTTATTATCGACGTTTGGCAAGTCGCCGAGGCGCGCGCGCTAGGCGCCGACTGCATTCTCGTGATCATGGCCGCCGTGGACGACTCTACCGCAGCCGGGCTGTACAAGGCCGCTTTTGGGTACGGGATGGATGTGCTTGTCGAGGTTCACAACAGCAACGAGCTGGCAAGGGCGCTAAAGCTCCCCTCCCCGCTTATTGGAGTCAACAGCAGAAATCTTAAGACGCTAAAGATTGACCTCCAGGCTGCGGCGGACCTGGTCCGATCGGTTCCCCCGGAAAGGTTTGTAATCAGCGAAAGCGGGATTCATGCGCCATGCGATATCTCTTTATTGCGCAACGCGGGGGCTCGCGGATTTTTGATCGGCGAAGCCTTGCTTAAACAGGATGACGTTGGCGCTGCGCTGAAAAAGCTCAAGAATGCCGTTGCTTTGTAAAAAGATTTTTTAAAAGATCCAAAATTCACATGGCCTGTTCGAAGGCAAGGCCGCCTAAAAGAACATCCAAGCGCGCAACATCGGCGGAGGGACTGTAGGATTTTTCTGGGGGGGAGACCATGCGCTGAGCATGCTCAAAACGCTCCCAACTCTTTTCGCTCATTGGGGGAAGGTCTCTCGCAATTGCCGCGATTTCAAGAGGGTCGCCTTCGCAAACAAGAACAATGTCGTTTCCTGCCTCAAGAGCTCGCGCAGACAATTCGCGTATCGAGCCTTTGAGAGCGTTTTTTAAAGCGCCCATTTGCAGATCATCAGAAAGCAGTAAGCCGTCAAAGCCAAGCTTGCCACGTATGACCTCGCGATTAACGACGGCGGACATAGACGCCGGAAGGCCTGGGTCCAGCGCCTTGAAAACGGCATGCGAATTCATGCCGAGCGGAACGTCTTTCATTAGTTCGAACGGTACGAAGTCTTGCGCTTCAAGGTCGGCGCGTGGGGCATCGATAACCGGAAGCGCTTCGTGCGGATCAACCTTCAGCCTGCCGTGACCTGGCAAATGCTTGATGACGGGAAGAATTCCATTGGAGAGAAAAACTTCGACTTGCGCGCGGGCAAGGGCCGCTACGGTTTCGGGCGACGAACTGTAGGCTCGATCGCCAAGCGCGGGAGTGCCTTCGGCATTAAACAAATCCACCACTGGCGCGCAATTGATCGTTATGCCCAACGTTGAAAGCTCATGCGCAAGGATGCGTGAATAGAACTTGATAGCCTCCATTCCCCATTCGGGGTCTCGCTCGTACATCAAGCCAAAAGCGCGAGCGGGCGGATAACTAACCCATTCGGGCGGTTGAAGGCGCGAAACGCGACCGCCTTCCTGATCGATGACGAACTGAATGTCGTCGCGGCCAACAGCCTGTTTTATTTCCCTTATCAGCAGACTTAACTGGTCGCGGCGCTGGCAGTTGCGCTTGAAGAGAATAATACCGAAGGGATCGGCAACCCTAAAAGCGCTCCGCTCCGTCGCGCTTAGCTCTGGCCCCTCGCAACCGATAATAATGGGCTTCGGCCTTTTTACGTTATTTTCCGACAAGGATACACCCGGCGTTAACTTTCCTTAGAGATGAGCATATCCGATTCGCTTCTGACTTCGCGAGTAAATCGCTTTGGATCCGATAATAGATTCCCTTGCTCCCCAGATCGGCCCTTCTTACGCGCAATTTAGCTCCGCCAAGCACCGCCGCGTATTTTAGCTGAAGCTTGGCCATTGCCGCATTAGCCTCGGCTTCATTCGGAATAGAAGCCAATTGCACGGCAGACTTTTCGTTGGAAGCAATCGGCAAGGCCAAGTTTTTCGGCTTTTCCGCAGACGTCACATTTTGAAGAATTTTATCTATGGTCAAGGGCGCTTCGGCTTTAGGGGCGGAAGGTTTTTGTTTTTTGGGCGCAGGGGAAGCTTGGGGCTCGGAAGGAGCGGATTTGGGGGGCTCGGAAGGAGCGGACTGAGGAACGGAGGAAATGGGCTTTGTCTCTGGTTGCTCAATGCGGTCGGAGGCAAGGTTAGGCACTGTCTCCGTTCTCTCGGCAATGGTCGTGACAACGCCCGTGGGGGGAGCCGCAGAGGGCGCGGGGGCTTGGGAATCAACCTTAGGAGCCTGGGCAAGGTCTCTGGGGGTCTCAGGCGGGGGCAAAAGATGCTCAACCTTCGGAACAGCGCTGCTCTTTGACTCCAACTGGTCGTAGATGCTGACCTCTTGGTGTGGGATATCGATGCCGCCGGGATCTTCGGGCTTCTGCTTGTAGTCGCCTTCGGCTTTAATCGTTGGGATGTCGGACGGAGCGGACGGCCCTCCGCCAAAGATCGCGTAGCAGATACCCGCGATGACCAAGCCGACTATGGTCAACGTCACCTTTCGGCGGCGCGCATAATTGATCTCCCGCGCATAGTCCGAACGCACAGGGCGAAGGTCGGAAAAAAGTTCACGCTGCGGGAGCCGATTCACTGCGCAATTCCTCCATTGGCGTGCATCCTACCACAGATAGACCGCTGCGCAAGATGATGCGCAGCGCCGTGATCAGCGCCAGACGCGCATGCGTCAAAGGTTTGTCGGATGGGACGATAAAACGTAAGGCCGCGTTGTCATTGCCTTTGTTCCACAAGCCATGGAAGAGCGCCGCGAGGTCCATCAGGTAAAAGGCAATTCGGTGAGGCTCTTGGGCGAGCGCGGCGGACTCCACAACACGCGACCAGTTGACCATGGCTTTGACTAAAAGAAGTTCGTCCTCGGAAGCTATGGACGTAACAGGAACTTTGGACAATGCGGCGCAGGAAAGATCTTCCTGAGAAAACATTTCGGTTGCATGCCGAAGGACTGAGCAGCATCGCGCATGCGCATATTGCACATAGAAAACTGGATTGTCGCGCGTTTGCTGCAAGACTTTGGCGAGGTCGAAGTCGAGTTGCGCGTCGCTTTTGCGGGTCAGCATAATGAAACGTACAACATCGGGACCAACTTCTTCAATAACGTCGCGCAGGGTAACAAAAGTCCCTGCCCGTTTGCTCATTTTGAAAGGCTGTCCATCCTTCATAAGATTTATCATTTGACACAGGCGGACTTCGAGCCTGCCTTTGCCTTCCGTAATCGCGGCAACAGCCGATTGCAAGCGCTTGACATAGCCACCGTGATCGGCGCCCCACACGTCGATCATCAAACCGAAACCGCGTTTAAATTTCTCCCAGTGGTAGGCAATATCTGAGGCGAAGTAGGTCCACGATCCGTCAGATTTTTTTAGCGGGCGGTCCACATCGTCACCGAATTGCGTCGAACGAAACAGTGTTTGGGGACGAGGTTCCCAATCGTCAGGAGTTTTGCCTTTGGGAGGCTCGAGGACGCCTTCGTAGATCAGACCCCTGCTTCTCAGAAAGTCCAGCGCCGCATCAACGCCGCCTTTTTCCACAAGGGCGCGCTCCGAGGAAAACACATCATGCTTAACGCCAAGATACTTCAAATCCTCGCGGATCATCTGCATCATCGCGTCAATACCCGTTTTGCGGAACTCGGCAAGCCACTCCGTTTCGGACTTGTCGAGCCACTTGTTTCCATCGCGTTCGGCAATCAGGGTTCCAACGGGGACAAGGTAGTCTCCGGGATAAAGCCCCTCAGGAATCGCGCCTATGGTTTCGCCAAGCGCTTCACGATAGCGCATGTAAATCGACCGCGCCAACACGTCCACCTGAGCGCCCGCGTCGTTAATGTAATATTCCTTGCAGACGTTGTACCCCGCTTTCTGCATCAGGGTCGCAAGAACGTCGCCAACGACAGCGCCCCGTCCATGGCCGACGTGCATCGGACCAGTCGGGTTGGCTGAAACATATTCGACATTCACCTTTTTGCCTTGCCCGATGTCGCTGTCACCGTAGTTTTGGCCTTTACGCAGGATTTCGGATATTTCATTTTGCCAGATTTGCGGGTAAAGGCGCAGATTGATGAAGCCGGGGCCCGCGATGGAGACCTCGGAGACGAATTGGCTTTCCTCAAGACACGGCTTCAATATCTCGGCGATAGCGCGCGGCGGCTTTCGCGCAGACTTCGAGAGCATCATGGCCACGTTGGTAGCAAGGTCGCCATGCGCAGCTTCCCGCGGCGGTTCGACGACAAAATCCGGCAGGGGGCCGGAAAGCGTTAGCGAACCGGCTTTGACCGCTTCAGTGACCGCACCCGAGATAACGCCATGAATTTTTTTAAAAATAGACATTTGCTTCCCCTTCGCGGCTCAAATTAGCAAGCGCGAGGAAGTTTGCATAGAGCGCATTGCCAATAATATCCGTTTCCCAAAAGGGAAATGCGAGGCGATAATCTTATCCGCGAGAAGCGCTGTGGGATTTTTTAGAGCAGTTGCGCGGAATCATTAACATGCTTGGCCTTATTCCGTGCTGCGGATGCGGAAGCCGTATTACGCGAGAACTTTTCTCTATGGACGGCTTAGAAGCGCAAAGATCTAAATCCTCGGCCAACCTCGCAACTTCTTTCCGGATCGATGTCATTTCTAGCGGAGTTTTATCGAGCATGAGTTTTATCGTAGCGCCGATCTCGCCAAGAACTTTGCTATTAAATCCTTCCATGGCGCGAACCTCGTTCCACCCGATCATGCCATTATCAGGCCCCGAGAAAAAATCGGAAGCAAACGTGTACACGAAATTCTTCTGCTTACGCTTGGTTTCTTTGGTGCTTTCGACAGAAGTCTTGAGCCAGTTTTCAAGTTTCTTCCAGTTTGCAGGAAATTCAGAGCAAATTCTTCGCCAATGCTCGCCGATATCGTCGGCAAGCATGCCCGCTTTCTCTAACGTATCCACGCGCGCCGCGTTGAAATCGATTTTGCAGCTTTTAAGGCTGTCGATAAAGAGGTTCGGCTCCGCCAGAAGAGCGCCAATCCTATCCATAGCTTCAGGGCATTCACGCCCTTCAGCGCGAGCGTCAATGACATCGGCAACGGCGGTAAATGCGGCGCGGGCATCTTCGATGAGCTTTTTGGAGAAATCAGGATAGGTCTTCTCGAGCTTGACGGCGATCTTTTCGATTTTAGCCGCAACGGCTTCAAGAAACTCCATCCGTGACATCGTTTGTAAAAAGGCTTGCTCCGGCACAGCGCCTTTGCGAGTGCCCGGCTCATCGGAAAAACGAAAGACAAACCCTTTAGTCCGAAAGCCTTCGCTTTCTAGAAACCTGCCGACCTTGGCTCTGACGAGCGCGATCATATCGGCGAACGGTTTCATCCTTTGCGTCGCCATGGAAAAGTCTCCGCAATATCGAAATTGCCGCGTTAATATAAAAATCCGAGTGTTCAGTAAAGTTAATGCTAGTGCGGCGCACAATACACGAACAGCGTAAAGCGGCGTTTCTGAGTGATTCTGGCGCAACACCCTGCGCCCCAGAGCGCTTAAAAGGCGGATTAACCAGCTAAATCAAAGCCTGCTCGCGATCTGCGAGCCCATTTCAGATGTATTAACCTTCTTGCCACCGGGGGTCATGATGTCCGCAGTCCTATACCCCTCTGCAAGCGTCTTTGCGACCCCCTCCCGCACCCGCTGAGCCAAGTCCTTTCGCCCGAACGAAAGCTCGTACATCATCGCAACGCTCAAGATCATCCCGACCGGATTCGCAATGCCTTTCCCGGCAATGTCCGGAGCGCTTCCATGGATCGGTTCATAAAGCGCGTTGTTCTCTCCAAGCGACGCCGAAGGTGAAAGGCCCAGCGACCCCGCCAGCACCGAGGCCTCATCCGAAAGAATGTCACCGAACATATTCGGCGTCAGCACCACGTCGAAGTCTGCCGCGCGCCGGATCAATTGCATCGACGCATTGTCCACATACATGTGCGACAACTCGACATCCGGATACCCCGCATGCACCTCGGAAACAACGGCCTTCCAAAGCCCCATCGCTTCCAGAACGTTGGACTTGTCGATAGAGCAAACCTTTTTCCGCCGTTCCCGCGCAAGCTTGAAAGCGGTATGCGCAATGCGTTTAATCTCATCCTCGTGATACCGCATCGTATTGAAGCCCTCGCGGTTTCCGTTCTCGCCGGTCACGCCGCGCGGCCTTCCAAAATAAACATCCCCCGTCAATTCGCGCACGACGATCAAAGACACGCCTTTGATGAACTCGGCCTTAAGCGGAGATAGGCTTTCAAGTTCGGGAAAAAGATCGATGGGCCGAAGGTTCGCATAAAGCTGCATCGCTTTCCGAATACCCAGGATGCCCATCTCAGCGCGCTTTTCGGTGGGCATGTGATCCCACTTCGGTCCGCCGACAGTACCGAACAGCACAGCCTCCGCCGCCAATGCCTTATCGCGCGTTTTGTCTGGAAACGGCAGCCCGCAAGCGTCAATCGCTGCGCCGCCGACAAGCTCGGTCTCGCACTCAAAAGGAAAGTCTTGCCTGAGCGCATCGAGAACCTTGACGGCCTCCGCCATAATCTCAGTGCCGATGCCGTCGCCGGGAAGAAGAAGAAGTTTATGCATGAAAAGTTCCTAACCAAGGTTGTTCTTCAAAATGTTTCCGTTCAAAAGCTTCGATCTCACCTTTGAGCTTAAGCACCTTCTCGATCTCGTCGAGCCCCTCCAGCAGCGCCTCCTTGCACGACGGCTGAATTTCGAACTGAAACGAAAGCCGCCCCTGCGTCACGCGCTGGTTTTCAAGATCGACCGTGATCGGCATATCTTTGGCCCGCAGCTCCTCGATCTCCTGAGCCCTGAGCCGCAGCGGCAGAATCCCGTTCTTGAAGCAGTTATTATAGAAGATGTCCGCAAAGCTTGGCGCGATAATCACGCGAATTCCGAAATCCGCCAAAGCCCAAGGCGCATGCTCGCGGCTGGACCCGCAACCGAAATTCTCCCCGGCCATCAAAATTTGAACATCCGGATTTTTGTTCAAAACAAAGTCGGGACGAGGCGCTCCATCGGCGTCATACCGCTGCTCGGCAAACAGCACGCGGCCTAGCCCCGATCTTTTGACGGTCTTGAGGTACTGCTTAGGTACCAGCATATCGGTATCGATATTGCTGATTGGAAGATAAGCGGCCTTTGCCGTAAGAGTCTTAAAGGGTTGCATGATGACGCCTCCTATAACATCTTCCTGACGTCGGTGATGCAGCCCTTGATCGCCGCCGCCGCCGCCATCATCGGAGAAACCAAATGGGTCCGCCCGCCATATCCCTGCCGCCCCTCAAAGTTCCTGTTCGAGGTTGACGCGCACCGCTCTCCCGGCAGAAGCTTGTCGGGGTTCATCGCAAGGCACATCGAGCACCCCGGTTCCCTCCACTCAAAACCCGCTTCCTTGAAGATTTTATCCAGTCCCTCGCGTTCGGCCAGCTCCTTGACAACCCCAGACCCCGGCACCACAAGCGCCAGCTTAACGGTAGGCGCAATTTTGCGTCCTTTGACAATCGCCGCCGCCTCGCGCAAATCCTGAAGCCTCCCGTTCGTGCACGACCCGATGAAGATCTTGTCAACTGGAATGCCGTCCAAAGGTGTCCCCGGCTTCAGCCCGATATACTCAAGCGCCTTCAACCGCGACTGCCGCTTGATGGGATCGGCCTCCTTCGCGACATCAGGCACTGTGGCCGAAATCGGAGCGCCCATTTCCGGATTAGTCCCCCAAGTGACATAAGGCTCGATCTTCGACGCATCGATCCGCACTTCGTTGTCGAAAAGAGCATCAGAATCCGAGCGTAGCGTTTTCCAATACGCCACCGCCTTCTCCCAGTGCTCGTGGCCCGGAGCCAACGGCAGCCCCTTAAGCCAAGCGAACGTCTTTTCATCCGGCGCAATCAGCCCTGCGCGAGCTCCCGCTTCGATGGTCATGTTGCAAAGCGTCATCCGCCCCTCCATCGAGAGGTTTTCTACTGCCTCGCCTTGATACTCGATAACGCATTCGGTCCCGCCGCCGATCCCGATCTGCGCGATCAGCGCGAGAACCAAATCCTTTGCACCGACGCCCAATTGCAAAGCCCCATCCACCATCACGCGCATATTCCGGCTTTTTCGGGCCACAAGCGTCTGCGTCGCGAACACATGCTCGATTTCGCTCGTCCCAATCCCGAACGCAAGCGCCCCCAACGCTCCGTGCGTTGAGGTATGGCTGTCTCCGCAAACCAGCGTAATGCCCGGCAACGTAAATCCCTGTTCCGCGCCCATCACATGCACGACGCCCTGCCGCTTGTCATCCATGCCATAATAGCGAAGCTCATAAGCCCGACAGTTCTCGTCAAGCGTCTCGATCTGAAGCTTTGCCTCGGGGTCCGAAATCGGCGCGGACCTGTCAGTCGTCGGAACGTCATGATCGCAAGTCGCAAGAACGCTCTCATGCCGCCACATCTTGCGCCCCGCAACCGACAATCCCTCAAACGCTTGAGGGCTCGTCACCTCATGCACCAGATGCCGGTCGATGTAGAGCAAGACGGACCCGTCCCCAAAATCGTGAACGACGTGTTGTTTCCAAATTTTATCGTAAAGCGTTTTTGGCATGTGCGCGTTTTACCCATGGTTCTGGCCTAAACCTTTGTCGGTTCTTGGCCCTCGGAAAAGCAATCTGAAATGTGCGGTGAAAAAAGGGATACATGCGCGCTAGACGCGCAGAATCGCCAAAATCGCGAGGGGGGAAGAAAGAACAAAAGTTTCGCGCCGAAAGATCATGGCGGCACTGTACGAAAGCGGCTTATACCCTGTCAAGACAAGCCTAAAAAACACTCCTGAACCCGGGAGCGCAGATACAATCGTACGATACGGGCTTGTGCAACGCCGCATAAACTTGTAACTTTTTTGCAGCCTCACTGCGGGAGAAAGCCAATGAGTTATGATTCCAACAACATTTTCGCAAAGATTTTGCGTGGCGAAATCCAGGCGAAGAAAGTCTACGAGGACGAATTCGCCTTGGCCTTTAACGATATTAGTCCCAAAGCGCCTGTGCATGTCCTTGTGATCCCCAAGGGCCCCTACTCAACCTACGACGACTTCGTCAACAGCGCGGATGAAGCCGAAATCGTCGGCTTTCAACGAGCGATCAGCAAGGTTTTGAACGTCACTGGGGTTACCCAGACCGGATATCGGCTTATTTCGAATGCGGGCATGGATGCGCATCAAGAAGTCCCTCATTACCACGTCCACATCCTCGGCGGCCACCCGTTAGGCCCGCTTGTGTGCAAATAGGAATCTGGGCGCAGCCATCGAAATTTTTTCCGCTTCTCTCCAAGAGACGGTATTTTTTGCGCATATATATTGTTTATCCGCCTGTTAAGGATTAAACACACGTCACTGATTGGCAAATTTACTTAAGAATGAATAAAACGGCCCGTACTCTAAACGATCTGGTGTCCCAAGGACTTCTCTCTGAAGCAACGCCCGGCCTTAATGCGGTGGCGGAGAAGTATGCCATCGGCGTTACCCCTCATATCTCGGCCCTTATAGATCCAATGGATTCAGCGGATCCCATAGCCAAGCAGTTTATCCCTTCCGAAAAAGAACTTATCGAACTTCCCGGAGAGGTTTCCGATCCCATCGCCGATAAGCCGCATTCGCCGGTAAAGGGCATCGTTCATCGGTATCCCGATCGCGTCCTTCTGGTTCTGCTTCAGACCTGCGCCGCCTACTGCCGGTTCTGTTTTCGCCGGGAACACGTTGGGCATGGCTCAGGCGCGCTTTCCGATCAAGAAACCCTCGCTGCGCTTGATTATATCCGCAGCCATAAAGAAATTTGGGAAGTGATTTTCTCGGGCGGAGACCCATTGATCCTATCACCCCGGCGTTTATCCGAAATTGTCACCGAGCTAAATAATATCGACCATGTGCGGATCATCCGTTTCCATACACGTGTTCCTATCGTTGACCCTGCGCGCGTCACGCCCGAGCTCATTAAAGCCATCA
>JAQVZU010000125.1 GCA_028708035.1 Alphaproteobacteria bacterium | reverse complement strand
GGTTTTTTCATGCCGGAATACGTGCCACGTTTTCGGCCCCTTGAAAACTCAAATAATGCCCGTCCATAATGGCTTTTTCGCACGCCTACACCCCACTTTTACCCACTAAACGTGCAGATGAGCCTAATTTTTCTGCATCCGGATTGCTTAAAAAGCCAAAATTCCCTGAATTCTGAATTCTGAATCTCGAGATTGAAACTTCACGTCCTTTTACTATATCCTTAATACGTGCAAAGTCTCAAACGCCCCTGATGGAGGCCCCTTACGTGAACAACAATATCGGCAAAAACATAGCCCTCCTGTTTGTCATCGGACTTCTCGGAGTGTTTTTGTTCAATACCTTCCACACCGCAGGAAACGCGCCCGAGCAAAGCGCGATGCCCTTTAGTGACTTTGTGAAGCGCCTTGATGAAGGAAAAGTCGCCGATGTCCTTATTAAAGGACCGTCTCTCAGCGGCCACCTGAACGACGGCAGTGTCTCTTTTGAAACTTATCTGCCCCAAGACGCGGGAATTACGGATAAGCTTATCTCCAAAGGCGTGGTCGTCAAAGCCCAGCCTGAAGACCATGACGCGCTGACTTTCTGGAGCTTCATTTTAAACTATGCGCCCTTCCTGCTGCTTATCGGCTGGTGGGTATTTGTCATGCGCCAAATGCAATCGGGGTCAGGGCGCGCGATGGGCTTTGGTCGCAGCCGCGCGCGTATGCTTAACGAAAAAACGGGAAAAGTAACGTTTGACGACGTGGCTGGCATCGACGAAGCCAAGCAGGAATTGCAGGAAGTGGTCGATTTCCTGAAAGATCCCCAAAAATTCCAGAAACTTGGCGGAAAAATACCGAAAGGCGTACTGCTTGTGGGCCCTCCCGGAACCGGTAAAACATTGACAGCGCGCGCCGTCGCGGGCGAAGCCGATGTCCCCTTCTTCACAATCTCGGGATCGGATTTCGTGGAAATGTTCGTCGGCGTTGGCGCAAGCCGCGTGCGCGACATGTTCGAACAAGGCAAGAAAAATGCGCCGTGCATTATCTTCATCGACGAAATCGACGCTGTAGGCCGCCACCGCGGAGCGGGCCTCGGCGGAGGCAATGACGAACGCGAACAGACACTCAACCAGTTGCTCGTCGAAATGGACGGTTTTGAGGCAAACGAAGGCGTCATCCTGATCGCCGCTACCAACCGTCCCGACGTCCTCGACCCAGCGCTTCTACGCCCCGGACGCT
Source organism: Alphaproteobacteria bacterium (assembly GCA_028708035.1). Classification (GTDB taxonomy): domain Bacteria; phylum Pseudomonadota; class Alphaproteobacteria; order UBA9219; family UBA9219; genus CAIXLI01. The sequence goes on along the minus strand of JAQVZU010000125.1, from coordinate 2,275 downwards.
TCGACCGGCAAGTCGTCGTCCCCAACCCGGACATTTTGGGCCGCGAGAAAATTCTTAAAGTCCACATGCGCAAGGTCCCCCTCGCGGCAAATGTGGACGCCAAGATTATCGCGCGCGGCACTCCGGGATTCTCCGGCGCGGATCTCGCGAACCTCGTTAACGAAGCCGCGTTGATGGCAGCAAGAGCCAACAAGAACGCTGTCGGCATGAATGAATTCGAAGCGGCGAAGGACAAGGTCTTGATGGGCTCCGAACGGCGCTCCATGGCAATGACTGCCGACGAAAAGAAGCTGACAGCCTATCACGAAGCGGGCCACGCGCTTGTGGGCCTCAACGTCCCGCAAAGCGATCCTCTGCACAAAGTCACCATCATCCCGCGCGGGCGTGCCCTTGGCCTTACGATGAGCCTTCCCGAACGCGATAAATATGGTTCGACCTTGACCGAGCTGACATCGCGCATAGCTTTGATGTTCGGCGGACGCATCGCAGAAGAGATTATCTTCGGCAAGGAAAACGTCACAACAGGTGCCGCAAGCGATATCGATCAAGCCACGACCCTCGCCCGCCGCATGATCACGGAATTCGGCATGTCTGAAAAGCTGGGCCGCGTGCGTTACAATGCGAATGAGCAGGAAATTTTTCTTGGCCACTCAGTCGCGCAACAAAGAAACGTCTCGGAAGCGACCGCACAGATCATTGACGAGGAAGTCCGCCGCCTGATCGAGCAGGGCGAAATCACCGCCCGCCGGATACTGACTTCGCATCTCGCCGACCTTCACAAGGTCGCTAACGCGTTGCTGGAATACGAAACGCTGTCAGGTGACGAAGTTCATGCGCTCCTGCGCGGCGAAAGCATCGTACGCAATGAGGAGAAAACCACGCCCACGCCGCCCCCGAGCCAAAGCAAGCGAGGTTCTGTCCCGGCGGTGTCCGAGACTCCCGGCGCGCTCAATCCCGCGCCTCCGGTTACGGCATGACGACGCCTAATCCTTCGCCTACGAGGCCCCCTCTCTTCGCGTCATTCCCGCGAAAGCGGAAATCCATCGCCGCGCATCCGCGCGGCACAGGGGTAAAACCTTTTCCGGTCCGCGGCTTTCTCCATGGCCGCTCACAAAAACAGCCTATTCCTGCGCCGCCACGTCCACTCTCCGAAATCTTCTAGCCGCCTCCCGCACAATGCCCGCCAAAGCAAAAACCCCAGCCTCCGCTGCCGCGCCGAAGAAAAAAGGCGGCAAGCTGAAGTTCGTTTTTTTTATGATGATCGCATGCCTCGCGATGCCCTTTATGCTCCCAACGATCCTGATGCTTCTGGCGGGCCTTATCCCCACCTATGTCACTTTTTGGACCGACGACGATCCCGAAAAACGCGGCGCGGCATGCGTAAGTTCAATGAACATCGCAGGAATGGTCCCCTTTATCATCGATCTTTGGGCAAAGGGGCAGACGACCGGCAATGCATTGCGCATTTTGAGCGAAAGCAACACATGGTTCGTGATCCTCGGCGCAGCAGCCATCGGCCATCTGATCGCCTACGCAGTCCCGCAAGCCGTCGCAACATTATCGCTGACGACAAACGACAACCGCATCAAGAGCTTAAAAAAGAATTTGGAGCTTATTAAGGAATCCTGGGGAGCGGATGTCGGAGCCGTGAAAGCGGAAAAATCAGGACATTAGAGCCTAATTTGTTCAAACAGAACCTCATCATCCCCGCGAACACGGGTCCCCTTTGTTTTGGTCTCGCCGATTTTGGGCGGAGCATATTGCCGTCGTTTTTGATGTTGGCGAAGTCATTTTCGATGGGGTTGAAATCTGGGCTGTAAGAGCCTGTTCATGATCTTTTGAGGAGAAGAGCGAGGAAAGCGAAAACGACCCCATTGAGACTGGTGTTGAATTTGCGCTCGCAATTTTTCCAAAAGCAGCGGCATTTTCGAACCAGGCAAAAGAGCGCTCGACGACCCAACGCTTGGAAATGATGGCAAGGTCTGCGACATTGGCGGCGTGACGTGGATAACATGAGGCAGCCCGTTTGTATCCACGCCGATGTGCCGTTTGATGCCTTTTTGTTCGGCTGTATCCGTGTTCTTGACGCTTTGTTCGTCAACGATAAGGAAAGTCGTCTTCGCATCCCGCCCAAGGCCGCGTCGAACGTCGCCAACCACATTTTTTTAAAGCTTCTTCCAACAGGCTGATGCCGCCTTCGCGTTCTTCGCTCCACTGGCTGAAATACTCATGGCATGTCCGCCACTTCGGAAAATCCCGCGGCAGCATCCGCCAC
>JAQVZU010000054.1 GCA_028708035.1 Alphaproteobacteria bacterium | reverse complement strand
GTAGGGCTGGTTTTTTTTGGACTGGCCACGCGGCAAGGGACCATAATGCATTACAAGTGCCAGTTTTCCGGTAACCGGGAAGAGATACGCATGCAAGCCGTAGCCGAGGCGTTGAAAATGGTATTACCGGCAGCGTAGCGCTCCCCGCGCACGGGGACGTGTTTTCTTCCCCGATTTGCAGCAGCAGCTTGATCTTCTCAATTTGTTCCTGCGTTATGTCGCACAATCAAGTCCGGGACTAAGCGTTCGATACACTTGGACCAGTGCGGAAGATGAATATTAAAACAGCGCGTAAACTTTCTTGTGTCGAGGCGGAAATTGAGAGGCCGCTTGGCAGGAAGTGGATATTCAGCCGAAGAAATGGGCACAATATCGCTATGATGGACCTTAAGATCGCAGAAACGTTCAGCCTCCTTTAGGACGTAGCACGCGAAGGCATACCAAGAAGTCTCCCCGCCCGAAGTGACATGATAAAGACCATCAATTTCCGGACTGGAACAGGCTGTGCGCAATACCAAGGCGGTGATATCGGCCAAAAGATCTGCGGGCGTGGGTGCGCCAATCTGATCGTTGACGATCCGAAGGCTCGACCCTTCCTTTGCGAGCCGCAAAATTGTTTTGACGAAGTTATGTCCATGTGCGCCGTAAAGACCGCTTGTGCGGAAAATAAGATGCCGACAGCCCGAGGTTTGAATGGCATTCTCCCCTGCGAGCTTCGATCTCCCATAAACATTTATTGGCGAAGGAATATCTGTTTCCGACCATGGCTTCTCCCCGCTTCCGTCGAAAACGTAATCTGTCGAATAATGGACCAAAAGCGCTTCGAGAGCGTTCGCTTGCCGAGCTAAAAGGGCCGGGGTTTCAGCATTGAGAAGAAATGCCGCAGATTCTGCGCTTTCGGCTTTGTCGACCGCCGTAAAGGCGGCGGCGTTGACGATAATATCAGGCTTGACTGATTGAATAGTATTCGAAAGGCGATCTGGATCAGTGAAGTCACCACAAAATTCTTCACTCTCAATGTCTAGTGCGACCATGTCGCCCATAATTGAGAGGCTCCGTTGCAATTCCCATCCCAACTGGCCATTCTTTCCAAAGAGCAGAATTTTTTTAGTCAACGAAAACCTCTGCGCAGGGAAAAGGAACGCCCAGAGCGTCTTTTGCCGAAATAATGGGGCTGAAATCGATGGGCCAGTCGATGCCTATCGTTGGATCGTTCCAAATAATGCATCGCTCGTGCAGGGGCGAATAATAGTCAGTTGTCTTATAAAGGAGGTCTGCTTCATTGGACAAAACGACAAAACCATGGGCGAAGCCCGGCGGGATCCAAAGCTCAAGATGATTATCTTCGGAAAGATGAAATCCACCCCACTGTCCAAAAGTCGGCGACGTTTTTCGAATATCCACAACGACATCGAAAATATGGCCGCGTCCCACGCGCACTAACTTTCCTTGGGGATGCTGAATTTGATAATGTAATCCGCGCAGAACGTCTTTTGTCGAATGAGAATGGTTGTCTTGAACAAAAGTGTAGTCGCGCTCCAAAAGATCGCGTAGCGTCGCCGTATTATAGCTTTCGAAGAAAAAGCCTCTCGTATCGCCATAAATTTTGGGTTCAAGAACCAACACGCCGGAAAGCTTTGTTGGGATTGCCTTCAAGGTAAAGAGCTCCTTTATTAACCAGGTTTATAAGGTACTGCCCATAGGATGTTTTAAGTAGAGGAACCGCAAGCTGTTTGAGCTGCGCCGAATCAATAAACCCCATATGATAAGCAATTTCCTCAGGACAAGCTACCTTAAGACCTTGGCGCTGCTCGATGGTTTGAACAAACTGACTTGCTTCCAAAAGGGCGTCATGAGTGCCGGTATCAAGCCATGCATAGCCGCGCCCCATGATCTCAACATTAAGCTTTCCTTGGCTCAGGTACATACTGCTGATGTCGGTGATCTCCAACTCCCCGCGTGCCGATGGTTTAAGGCCTAAAGCATAATCGACAACGTGATTATCGAAAAAATAAAGGCCTGTTACCGCATAATTGCTTTTCGGGACTTTCGGTTTCTCTTCGATGGAAAGGACCTGTCCCCTTTCATCAAACTCCAGCACGCCATATCGTTCGGGATTACGAACATAATGAGCGAAGATAGTCGCTCCATCCGTGATTTCTTGCGCGTTCTTAAGCTTGGCAGGCAAATCGTGGCCAAAGAATAGATTGTCTCCCAGCACCAAAGCCGTTGATGAGTTCCCGATAAAATCTTTGCCCAGAATAAATGCCTGCGCTATGCCACCTGGAGAAGGTTGAACGATGTAGTCTAAATGAAGCCCCCAAGCGTTTCCGTTTCCAAGAAGTTGCTGAAAGCGGGGAGTATCTTGGGGCGTGGAAATAATCAATAACTCTTGTATGCCCGCAAGCATAAGGGTCGTGAGAGAATAATAGATCATAGGCTTGTCGTAGATCGGCAAGAGCTGCTTCGAGACGCTTAAGGTTACGGGATGGAGGCGCGTTCCAGAGCCTCCCGCGAGGATAATTCCTTTGCGTGTCATGCCTGGGCCCGGGTTCTGTTGCCGTAATTATAATCGGTCCATTCTTGAAAACTGGATCCTGTGATTTGCTCCATCCAGTCCCAATGAGAAAGATACCAATCCACCGTTTTGGTCAGTCCGCTGAAAAATGTTTCTTTGGCAGACCAGTTTAACTCTTCCAGCATTTTCTTTGAATTGACCGCATATCTTCGGTCATGTCCGGGGCGATCTTCCACATGTTCAATCTGGCTCCTATAGCTTCCATGGCTCAGGGGCTTGCGGCGATCAAGGATGTCGCAAAGAACTTGAACAACATCGACGTTTCGAAGCTCGTTATTACCGCCGATATTATAGGTTTCGCCGATGCGGCCGGCTTCCAGTACGCGGCAGAGTGCAGAACAATGATCCGTTACATAGAGCCAATCCCTGATTTGCTCGCCATCCCCATAAATGGGGAGCGGTTTGCCCTTCAACGCGTTATGAATCATCAATGGGATGAATTTTTCGGGAAATTGGAAGGGGCCAAAGTTGTTTGAGCAATGAGTCGTGATGACTGGCAGGCCAAAGGTTTGGCCAAAGGCCCGTACAAAATGGTCCGATGCCGCTTTAGACGCTGCATAAGGGCTGTTGGGACAAAACGGGGATGTCTCCTCAAACGGGGCCTCTTGAAGGCTTAATGTCCCATAAACCTCATCTGTTGAGACATGAACAAAACGGAAAACATCTTTCTCTTTATCAGGAAGAGCACGGAAGTAACTTTGTATGGCTTCAAGAAATCTCAGAGTGCCAACAACATTCGTTTGCACGAAATTTTCGGGTGAACGAATGGAGCGGTCAACATGTGTTTCGGCTGCGAAATTGATAACGGCTACTGGCCTGTGCTCCGCAAGCAAAGCTTTTATCTGCTCTAGATCTCCAATGTCACACTGAGCGAAAAAATATTTTGAACTTTCCATGATGTTTTCGACATTGCAACGATTTCCGTACGACAGCCTATCAATGTTGAGGATGGTTGCGGCAGAATTTTTTAGCCATTCGATAATGAAGTTTGTGCCAATAAAACCGGCTCCCCCCGTAACGAGAAGCGGACGGGAGGGAAAACGAAAATACGGAGGAGAAACCGCGACTTTCAAGATGTACAAAATACCTTCAAAAAGAATCAGACGAAAAATTGAACAGCCTATCGAGCCAAATGGCAACAAGAATTGCACGTGGCGATTCATGAAGGAGCGGTTTGCAGAACTCCATTAATCTCTCCTTCATAATTCCCCGCTTTGGGAAAGCGTGTTTCTTTCTGGCCTAGTTACGCCAATGTGCTATTTATAAGAGCGTGGGTGATTCGCGTTCCTTCTCTCAAAATGCTTCTCCATCAAGAACATGATTCTTAAATCCGGTTCATTCGATCCCCGTTTCTCCGATCAGCAAATTGGCAACTTTTGGCGGTGCCTTTTTGTCGCGCTGGCCTGTATGACGGCTCCTTCCTTGGCTTATGCAAATTTGTTTGTTGAAGATATCTCGGTTTCCGAGGAAGGACAGTCTGAGACGCAATTTCCGGAAAAAGAGGCCACGGTCTCATCAGCCGAGAGGTATGAAGAGAAACGGACGGCGATCAACGACATGGTTTCGAAGTTGATTCAAGAAAAGCCTGCGCTTTTTTCAACGAGCAAATCACCCAAACTGTTATCTCCAACAGATGTCCAAATATACGAGATATCTTCCTCGCCGTTGCCAGCGACAGGGCCAATTCTGCCATCGGAGACTTTATCTCCTCCCCAGTTTCCCTCACAGAACTCTTTATCGGCTTTCAAAACTGTCGCGTTGGCTGTAGGGAACGAGGAGGTTGATCCAAAGATCAACGAGGCGAATATTGGCGCTCTGTCCTCAACCACAACTGTATCTGAGTTAGCTGACCTCAAACCAGCAGCGGGCAAGGCTGAACAAAGTGTGCCTCCTTCATCGCCCGAAGAGCAAAGGGATGATAAGCGGGCCGAGAATTTATCGACATCTGAAACGCAGAAAGATGGTGCGATTGTTAGTGACAAGCCCGCGCAGGAAGAAGCGCAAAAGGAAAAGCTAGCGGAGAACGCGCCTCAAAAGCCGGATGCGGAAGAGCCTGGGGAAAAGAAAAGCGATGCCGCTAACCTCGAGGGTGCCGAAGAGACTCCGCCTCGTCAGCCTGATAATGAGGATGCTGTTGCTGCTGCAACTACAAGGGTTTGGATACAGCAAATGCAAACCCTTGAGCGGGAAAATCAGGCTTTGCGTGAACGACTTCAGATCAAAGGCACTGATCGACTGAACGATATAAAAGTCGATGTAGTCTCAAATATTCATGAGGAAGTACTACGGCAGCGAATCGAAGAACTGGAAAGAAAAGTCGACAAACTGGGCATGAGGCGCGACGAAGAACTCCCTCAAAAAAGCGGGAGCAATCTTTTGGATAAGGAAAAATCATCCAAACCAAAAGGAAAAAATTTAAAAGCTCGTTAGTTATGTCAAACCACATCATCTTTGATGATGACATTGAAGAAGTGTGTTGCCGATGCTTCTTGATGTTGGCGAAGTCGTTTTCGATGGACTGAAGCGCGCACCTGTCCTCGTGAAAACGGGAATCTGCGCGGTACATGACTCAACAAAGGTTCAGCCATAATAAATGTTTACAGATACGACATCTCGAAACCGTCAAGCCCACAAACTGGCTCTAAGGTAGAAAGCCGGCGGTTCGATCTGCTTTATTAAGCTACGCCTGCGCGCAACAGGTCATGGATGTGCAAAACGCCCACGGGCTTGCCGTTCTCAACGACAAAGAGCTGCGTACGCTTCTTGTCGTTAATTATTTTCAATGCTTCAGCCGCCAGAATTGTGGCCGCAACGGTGTTCGGATTGCGCGTCATGATCTCACTAGCCTTGCGTGAGGTCAGATTGCCGTCCATGTGGCGGCGTAAGTCGCCGTCGGTGATAATGCCGATCAAGGCGCCGTCGGCGTCCACGATTCCGGCGCAGCCAAGGCTCTTCTGCGTCATCACAAGCAAGACGTCAGCCATCGCATCGTTCTCGCCGACCAATGGCATCTCCGCACCCTTGCGCATGATATCATGGACGCGCATGAGCTTCTTTCCGAGTTTTCCGCCGGGATGGAAGTTGCGGAAGTCTTCGACCGTAAACCCCTTGTTGTTCATGATAGCCACAGCCAGCGCATCTCCAAGCGCAAGCATCATGGTAGTTGAAGTTGTGGGCGCTAGACCCATGGGACAGACTTCGGGCATTTTGGGAAGGACAAGCGCTACGTCGGACGCCTTCGCAAGAGTGCTTTCGGCATTGCTGGTCATGGCGATCAGCGGGATCGAGAAGCGGCGTGTATAGTGGATCATATCGGTTAATTCCGACGCCTCGCCAGAATTGGAAAGCACCATGACCACATCCTCGTTGACGATCATGCCCAAGTCGCCATGGCTCGCCTCGCCCGGATGCACAAAATAGGCTGGCGTTCCTGTTGATGCCAGCGTCGCCGCGATTTTACGCGCGACATGGCCGCTTTTGCCCATCCCCGCCACAATCACGCGGCCCATGCAGGTCTGCATCAGCCCGACAGCTTTGACAAAGCTGCCGTTCAGGGAATTGCCAAGAGCCTTCAAGGCTTCACTCTCCGCGAATAGAACATCAGCGGAGGCGTGCAAGATTTCAGTATCATCCATCGGCTTGAGCTTGAGATTCGTTTTTGCCATGGAAAGGGTTCTAGCACGTTGTCGATTTTAACGGAATAATAAAGAAATAGGCCAAAAATGGGCCTAAAGTTGCCATTGGGACAAAAATATGGCTAAGAAACCGAGCCGTTCCGAGTACAAATTCCGCTCCCCTGATTTATGGGCCGAGCACCGCCATTGGCTTGCGCGCGCCGAGGAAGTTTCACGGCAGTCTGTTGCTGAGGGCGGGAGTCCGCATCCGTCCGTAAAGGTCGGCGCGGTCTTGGTGGACTCCAAGGGCCGCGAGATTGCCGCATGCGCCAACCGGTTTGCCGAAGGCGTCGATCGCCGAAGGCCCGAGCGGTACAAGGATGGATCGAAGTCTCTTTGGATCAATTGCGCCGAGCAGCTTGTGTTGATGCAGGCGCTTCGCAAAGGGAAAAAGGTCGAAGGCGGTCGGCTGTACGTCACGCTAGAGCCATGCGCGGTTTGCGCGGGTATGATCGGAGAACTTAAAATCGCGGAAGTGTATGTTCCGGTCGACTCGATGCGCCGCTACGCAAAGCTCAAATCGAAGTGGAAAGAAAGCATCGAAATCGGGCGCATTAAGCTGGAAGAAGCGGGTGTTCGACTGATTTCCGTGGATACGCACAAAGCAAAGGCTACGACACAATAACCCTATGCTTCACGAGGTTCAGCATCGGGATGTCGTGGGGAAAGTTGCCATAGCCGAAGCTTTCATCAAAAGGGCCGTTGGCGTCCAGCCATGCTTTGATGCGTTCGGCTTTTTTTAAGCGCACGCAGTTGCCGTTCATCATTTCGCCTGTCAGGACACCGTTTTGCGTGCCGACGTCGGTACAAATCAGCGCATCATAAGGGACGCCGCGCAAAAGCTCTGCAAGATAAATATCAAGGCTCCCTGAAGCGATCACAATCATATCGCCATGCTCGCGATGATCGCGCAGCGCCCGCATCACGGGCTCGTTGACCTTTTGCCACCGGCAGGTTTTGGCGATGGCGTCAGCCAGTTCGTGGCGCGTCTTGCCTTTTAAAAGACGGCGCAAGAGAATTTTTTTCACAAACGTCCGCAGGCTTGCCTTTTGCCGGTCTTGCGCGCGAAGAAAGGCATAGCGCAGGATAGCCTCGACTGCCGTCGCGTAAGCGCGCCAAGGTCCTGCGGCGTACCTCAGGAACGGCATAAGCGAGTCGCTCAGAATAAGCGTGTTGTCGAAGTCGAATATCGCTAAGCGCCTCGTCATTCAGGCTGCCAATCCCAGAAGCGTCTGGGCGCACAGAGCGGTGTCGGGCGTTTCGGTGCGCTTGACGGCGGCCTCGGCGTCATAAAGCTTTCGCAGCGCCTGTTCTGTTTTCGCGCGTGACCAGCGCCGGAGCTGCGAGGTCATCACGCTTTCAAATTTCCAGAAGACGGGCGGTTGCAAGCGCTTGACGGCGTCGGGAGCGGAAACGCCCTTGTCCATCTCGCCGCGAGCCCATTGAAGACGGATAAAATGCCTTTGTGCGGCGCGCAGCAGCGCCACAGGAGACATCTGTTCGGCGAAGAGGCGGTCAATCAACTGAGCCGCGCGCTTGGCGTCGCCTGAGCCGATAGCATAAACCAGATCGTCAAGTTCCGCCGCGCCCGCATTCTGTACCGAGGCGCGCACATCGGCGCCGGTCGCCGTACTTCCCTTGCCGACATAAAGGGCGAATTTCTCGAGTTCGCTTCGCATCGCAAGGCGGTCGGGCGGAAGGACCTCGGCCAGCGCCGCGATGACTTCGCGCGGGGCGGCGATTTTTTCGGCGGCAAGAATATCGGCGACGGTACGCTGGCGTGCGGCGCTATCCTCGACATAGCATGGAATCGCGCAAGCAAGCGGCGTATCCGCTTCGCAGGCAGAGCGCAGCTTGGACCTCTTTTCGAGATCGCCCGCTTCGATCAGCAGGACGCTATCCGATGGCGGCGGGTTGGCAAGAAAGCTCGCCACGGCGGGGGCGATATTTTCCTCGGCGTTAGGAATACGCACAAGCCTCCGCCCTCCGCCCAAAGCGACAGATGCCATTTCATCATAGAGGCGCGCAGGATCTCCTGAAACGGAGGCAGCTTGAAGGGAGACGCTGCAAAAGGGGTCGTCGGGATCAGGAACAAGAATTTTCGCCAACCGCGCGGCGCGTTCTCGCACAAGCCCGCTATCGGGACCATAGACAAGAATGACCCGAACGCCGGGATCGGGCTTGCTGATAAAAGCGTTGACGCGGGCCGTAGTGAGTTTCATTCCCTTGATTTAAGCGATTTTGACAATAAAAAAAAGAGCCTGACGATCCGCCAGGCTCTTTTCCAGGAGAAAAAGAAGAAAACCGATTATCCGATAGCCTCGGCATCGTTCGTTGCCGTTGTGGCGCGAAGCTCGGCGGGGAGGGTCATACCGACTTCGTGCGCGGCGCGGACGATGCGTTCGCCGATGCTGCCCACTCGGGCCGCTGCGGCGGCATAGCTGGATTGAGAACGACGGATTGCGGCAATGGTCTTGTCCAGCGCGACCAGGTTGGTCTGATTGGTCATTGCGACCAGACGTTCCAAGGTTTCGTCGACTGACCCAGCGGCTCCATTGATCTCGTAATTCGTAAACATGATCTTTTCCTCGGTTGATAAGCGAACTCTCCGCTCTTGATAGGTTTACTGTATCGGCGAATCTTGAATCCGAAGTTAATTCGCGCCGCGATTTCGGAAAAAAGATGCCTCAAAAAGTTCATATTTTATTGGGGTTTCTTGACGCTTCGTTAATCTTAAAGCCGTACACTTCGCGCATCGATTCGCTCAAAAGCCCAAGGAATCCACGATGTTCAGCCCCCTTTCTGCCGTCGGCGCAGGCCTCTATCAGGCCGTTGCCCGCGCGACACAGTGCGCAAGCAACGTGGTTAATGGATCGTCAACGGGCGAAAATTTGGACGAAGGGCTTGTAGAATTGCAGGAATCCGAGACCGATGTTGGCGCAAGCGCGGCTGCGCTGAAAGCAGCGGGAAAAATGCAGAAAGCGCTGTTGGATATTTTGGCATAGGGCTTGGGGCTCGGCAGTCAAAAACGAGAGGGCCTATCTCTTCACCGTTTCGGTTTCTTTTTTCTGCGGCTTCGTTACGTTTTCGGCGGCGTGGCTGTCGAGCGTCAGCTTATCCCCGGCTTTATCAAGGCCCACAATCACAGTGCCGCCCTTTTGCAATTTGCCAAACAAAAGCTCTTCGGCCAGCGGCTTTTTGATGTGCTCTTGAATCAGGCGGCCCAAAGGCCTCGCACCGAAAAGCGGATCATAGCCTTTCTTTGCAAGCCACGCGCGCGCGTCGGGGTCGAGCTGAATTGTGACGCCGCGCTCGCCAAGTTGATTTTCAAGTTGAAGAACGAACTTTTCAACCACACGTTCGACCGTTTCCGGCGAAAGCGGGTTGAACCCGATGATTGCATCAAGCCGGTTGCGGAATTCCGGTGAGAACAGCTTGTTAATCGCGTCCGTGTCTTCGCCTTCACGCTGCTCGCGTTGAAACCCAATCGCGGGCTTCGCGAGCTCGGCGGAGCCCGCGTTCGTCGTCATAACCAAAATGACGTTACGGAAGTTCACGACCTTGCCGTTATGATCGGTCAGGTTGCCGTGATCCATCACTTGAAGAAGAATTGCGAACAAATCCGGGTGGGCTTTTTCGATTTCATCGAGCAGCAGCACGCAATGCGGATGTTGATCCACCGCATCGGTCAAAAGGCCTCCTTGATCGAAACCGACATATCCGGGAGGCGCGCCGATCAGGCGCGACAGGCTATGCTTTTCCATATACTCGGACATGTCGAAACGTTTGAGTTCGACGCCGAGGCTCGCGGCCAGCTGTCGCGCGACTTCTGTTTTGCCGACGCCAGTGGGCCCCGAGAACAGATAGCACCCAATCGGCTTCTCCGGCTCGCGCAAGCCTGCGCGCGCCAGCTTGATGGCGGAAACAAGCGCTGAAATGGCTTTGTCCTGACCGAACACCAGCGTTTTTAAATCGCGTTCAAGATTGCGAAGCGTCTCGCGATCGTCAGAGCCGACGGTTTTCGGCGGAACGCGCGCGAGCTTGGCGACAATAGCTTCCATGTCCTCGACACCCAAAAGCTGCTTGCGCTTCTCGGGCACAAGAAGCATTTGCGACGCGCCCGCTTCGTCGATAACGTCAATGGCCTTGTCCGGGAGTTTCCGGTCGTTGATATAACGCGCGGACAACTCCACGGCGGCGCGAATGGCGTCGTCGGTGAATTTTAGGCCGTGGTGTTCTTCATAAACAGGCTTCAGTCCGGCCAAAATTTTTACGGCGTCTTCGACCGAAGGCTCGTTGATGTCGATTTTCTGAAACCGCCGCGCCAAGGCGTGATCTTTTTCAAAATAGTTCCTGTATTCTTTGTATGTCGTCGAGCCGATGCAGCGAAGAGATCCATTTGCAAGCGCGGGTTTCAAAAGGTTGGAAGCGTCCATCGAGCCGGACGATGTTGCGCCCGCGCCGATAACGGTATGGATTTCGTCAATAAACAGGACGGCATGAGGAATGGCCTTTAGCTCCTTGAGAACGGCCTTGACGCGTTCCTCAAAATCGCCGCGATAGCGCGTTCCCGCAAGAAGCGAGCCCATGTCGAGCGAAAAAATAACGGCGTCTTTAAGAACTTCCGGCACTTCGCCGCGCACAATGCGCCGCGCAAGTCCCTCGGCAATCGCCGTCTTCCCAACGCCCGGATCTCCGACATAAAGCGGATTGTTTTTCTGGCGGCGGCACAAAATTTGAATCGTGCGGTCAGTTTCCTCTGCGCGCCCTATCAGCGGATCGATGCCGCCTTCCTGAGCTTTTTTATTGAGGTTGGTGCAGTAGCTTTCGAGCGCGCTGGTTTTTTTGTCCGCCTCGCCGGTTTCGGTTTCAAATTCTTCGTCTTCCTCAATCTCGATATGTTCGCCGGACTTCGTGATGCCATGCGAGATGTAGTTTACCGCGTCGAAGCGCGTCATATTTTGTGTCTGAAGAAAGAACACCGCGTTGCTTTCGCGCTCGGAGAACAGCGAAACAATCACATTCGCGCTCGTCACTTCCTCGCGTCCAGCAGACTGCACGTGGATGACTGCGCGTTGCAGAACGCGCTGAAACCCTGCCGTCGGTTTCGCATCGCCGTCATATGTGTCGATCACAAGGCTGCGCAGTTCTGTGTCGATGTATTTAATCAGATCGGCGCGAACTTGTGCGAGATCGACGTTGCAAGCGCGTAGAACGGCCACCGCGTCGGGATCGTCCAGCATGGCCAACAACAGATGCTCAAGCGTCGCGTACTCGTGCCTTCGCTGATTAGCGAGGGCGAGGGCCTGATGGAGCGTCCGTTCCAGATTTCGCGAGAGCATTCGTTCTTTGACCTTTTTTCGAAAAAATAGTGTATCAGAGAAATAAGGACGGAAAAAGAATATACAAGGGCGGAAGGCTCGGTGAAAAAAGATCAGTAAAATGCTTGTATTAGGCCTTGAAACCAGTTGCGACGACACGGGAGTCGGCATCGTCGATGCCGAAAAAAACATTCGTGCGAATGTCGTCGCGTCTCAACTTGCAGCGCACAAGCCCTACGGCGGCGTTGTCCCCGAGATCGCGGCTCGCGCGCATCTGGATGTGATCGACGATGCTATTGCCGAGGCGCTTAAAACGGCGGGGGCAGATTTTTCGGATCTCTCGGCAGTGGCAGCTACGACGGGACCAGGATTAATCGGCGGAGTCATGGTGGGGTCGATGATGGGCAAGGCCATATCCGCCGTGTGCCGCTTGCCGTTTATTTCAGTGAATCATCTTGAAGCTCATGCTCTTACGGCGCGACTTACGAACAATATCGATTTTCCGTATCTTCTATTGCTTGCTTCAGGGGGGCACTGCCAGCTTTTGCTCGTGCGCGGTGTCGGGAATTACCGGCTGCTTGGGACAACCATCGACGACGCCATCGGCGAATGCTTTGACAAATGCGCGAAGATGCTCGGACTGGGTTACCCCGGAGGCCCGCTGATCGAAGAGGCGGCTACGCAGGGCAATCGGAAAACCTTTGCGCTTCCGAGGCCGATGCTCGGACGCCAAGGATGCGATTTCTCGTTTTCTGGTCTGAAAACGTCTGTCAGGACCGCCCTTGCGGGGAAGGAGCTTACCCCTTCGCTTGTCGCCGACATGGCCGCGAGTCTTCAAGCTGCGATAGCCGACAGCGTTGCCGACCGCGCACGCAAAGCGTTTGCCATGCTAAAAGTGCAGGATGAGGCGGTGACAGCTTTCGTTGCCGCCGGAGGCGTCGCCGCCAACCGAACTCTTTGTGCGAGGTTAACGTCCATAGCGCAGGAAAACGGCGTGACCTTTGTTTCTCCTCCTCCAAGGCTTTGCACCGACAACGGCGCCATGGTCGCTTGGGCCGGGCTGGAGCGGTTCAGGCTCGGCCTAATCGACACCCTCGACATCCGCGCAAGGCCAAGGTGGCCGCTGGAAGAGGTTCGTGGAATGCAAAAATAAAGAGGCTGTTCGGAATTTCAGTCACATTTAAATTCTTTTGCGTGAACCGCCTTTTTCTGTTCCCGCTGCAATAGCGTGCCCAAGCTAATCCCCGCTTTTTCCTTAAGGAAATTATCGACTTCATATTTTCGCGTTTGAATGGCCTCGTTGGCCTTCGTGTTGTCGCTGCTAATTTTCCCAGCCCACACGCGCCACGTTGTCTCTCCCCCTTGTTCAAGGGTTTGCACTTGATAAGACTGGAACGAGTAAAAGTACTTTTCTCCTGTATTGGTGGTAACGAGATACGATGCGCCGGACATGCCCTTCGTCAACTCTTCGCCCAAATCTTCCACGGGATGATCTTCAAGCTTCTCGCCATATGTTTCCTTGAGCCCTTGGAAGTTTTCGCTGGCTTTCTTATATTCTTCTTCGCTTGTGCCAACAGGGGGCTTTTTTAAGCCCAGAGTCTCCTTTTCTTGGTAAACGCAAACAACCAAGCCGCCATTTCCCATAATTCCTTCGAGCGCTTTCGTGCGCGGATTCGGCTTTTTATAGCTCAACGGATTGCATGGGCGCCCCGTATGGATGACGGCGACGGCGGCCAAAATATTCCCTTTTTCCAATCCCTCGACGATACCCTCTTCAAATTTCTTTTGCGCATCGACAACTGTATTGTACGCAGCTTTTTTGTTTTGCGGCGATACGTTCTCGAAGCTGAAGCCCCCTTCCTCCTCAATTTTTTGCAGCATTTCCGGCATAACCGGATCGCTTAAATCTTTAAACCGCTCAATCACTTCCTTTGGGGCAAAGGCGCTCATTTTAATTCCTCCTTATTATCGGGTTTTAGGTGCCGTTAACTATGGCCGCACCTTCGTGCGCTGCTTTGGAAAGAAGCTTTTTTGCACATGAAAGCATTAATTGGCAAAATCTTTTAGTATAATCGTTTCTGTCGATGGTTTTGATTTTATAAGAGTTTTTAATGTACGAACCTAAAGATCCACAATTGTCTAAGGCCATGTCTTGGCAGTTGAAAACAGAAAAAAGCTTATACGAAAAGCCGACCAGCGTCGCAATATATATTAATCCAAACCTTGAGGACATCGCGCCTTTATTGGTCCAGTTCAAAGAAGCTTCAAAAGCTTGTGCGGATTTAGGGACATCGGCGTGCTGCCTAAGGAGAGAAGCGCATCTCCCCGATGACATTCTAACCGGCTTAAATCTTGACCACAATTTTCGACAATCGGACCTCGGCTCCCTTATTGTTAAGCGCGCCGCCGCTATAGCGAAAATGCAGAAAGCCAAGGTTCCGATTGTCATTATCTTGTCATCCGAAAATCCGGTCTTGAAGATGAATTCTTTTTCGGCATTGACGGAGAAATTCAGCGAAAGCTGCGTTCACATCGTTAATCCTAAGAATTTTGGGCCTGCAGAAAAGCTCCCCTCCGCCGCTTATACATGGAATACACGGGACAGCAGATCGGCGTACGCCGCTGCCATCACGAACCCCGAAGGAGAAAAAGTTTTTGCCATGGGTGATATAGCAAAAACATATTATGACGAGGTTCGCTGTCTGTGCAAGCGCATCGGGGCGGCGCTACCCAACTTTCCTGCGGCGGTTTCCTTGCCCGTTCCTAACAGGGCAGGCACAGAACCGCGGTAAATCGGATTAATCCCTTTGCGGCTTCGCCTGTTAGCCGAAAAATTCGTTTTTTAGTTTCAGCCCTGTTCACTAGGGTAATGCACAGGCTTATTTAAAAACTTTGTGAGGAAGAGAAAATAGTGAATAACGAAAGCCAAGAGGGTTTTACTCCCCAATATCAAATGGAATGCGCTGTCGCTAAGGCCGACAAGGATTCGGGAAAGGCCGTGCTCTTTATTCCCGAAATGGAAGAGCTCTTTTATATTAATCCTGATGATGTTTTTCGGGATAGCGACAACCTCTTCACGCTTCGAAGCGGCAGGATTCCCGACG
>JAQVZU010000053.1 GCA_028708035.1 Alphaproteobacteria bacterium | reverse complement strand
CGGCGGATGGCACATTTTCTCCAAAGTCCGGCGGAATCCGCCCGTTTAGCAATACCTGCTGCGGGAACACACATGGGAGCCCTTCAGGCGGAATACAAGAGGTGACTTCCTAAGGCGGTTTTTTTTATGGTCTGCCAAGGGTAGTCAAAGGCTCAGGCCGCTTGCAGCTCCTCGTCGACTTCGCCAAACAACACGATAGCTTGCATGGCCCAAGCCGGGGTATCCTCGCCATCGGAAGTAAGAACGACATCGCAGATTTCCATATTGTCTTCACTGATGTCGGCGCCCGCAGCCTTCATTTCGTCATAAAGATCTGCGGAAGCGGCAACCGTCAAGCCTGCAGCCTTGGGAGAAAGGGCGAGAAGCGCGACGCCTGCGCCGATAGCGGCAATAGGCTTTTGGGCTTCGAGAAAGTGATTTACGATACGTCGCGTATGCAGATTTGTCTTAAGTTTAGCAATGGCGCGTTCACCCCCCGGAATGACGAGAAAATCGAAATCTGACCCCAAAGCTTCGCCGATTTGCGCATCCACGGGGAAATAATGCCCCCAGTGGTCATTCTGCCATCCGTTAACGACCCCGTGTTCCGGAGCGATGGTCTTAAAAGTCGCTTTCGCGGTGGTTAAAGCGCGTTGAATTTCAGTCATTTGGTTTTCATCAAAACCGTTAGCGGCAAGAATAGCAATGGATTTACCGGCAATCGCAGCGGTCATGCGTAAGAACTCCTGAACTAATTTGTATAAATTTCATGTCGGAAAGGCCAATTGCAAAAGGCCAAGAATCCGACTGAATGAACGGCGCTCTTCTACATAAAAATCAACTTGTTGAGAAGCGAGGAATTAATTTCAGCGCAAACTTTGTTCGGCCTGATGCCGAATTGAGACAGTAGTAAAGCGGCTCTTGTGAAAACAGCGCCGAGACATTGCTGCATGGATTCGCAGTCCAGGTATGTGATTCAGGCTTCTTTTTAATTTTTGGAAGTAAAACGTAACATATCCAACGAAAACCTTGTCTCATCCATTGATTAGTTGCATATTCGAGTCCGGATTACGGGTTTTTCCACAAAAATTTCTCAATTTTTGAGATGAAACGCGCGGGGGAGTTTATGGCTAAAACAGCGGATGATACTATACGGTCAATTGAAACGATATACGGCGAGAATGTATTCAGCCTCAAGCTGATGAAGAGGTGGCTGTCGAAGAAAGCCTGCGAATCTCTCAGCAAAACGATCCTCGACGGCGGCGCGCTCGACCCTGCCATTGCGCCCGAAGTTGCGAAAGCCATGAAGGACTGGGCCGTCTCGAAAGGCGCGACTCACTATTGCCATTGGTTCCAGCCGCTCAACGGCACCACGGCTGAAAAGCACGATAGCTTCATCTCTCCCGACGGCAGCGGCGGCGTGGTGATGGAGTTCAGCGCCGAGGAACTGATTCAGGGCGAACCCGACGCCTCGTCTTTTCCGTCCGGCGGTCTGCGCGCCACCTTTGAAGCGCGCGGCTACACGGCATGGGACCCGACCAGCCCCGCCTTCATCAAGGAAGGCGAAGACAGAACGACGCTGTGCATCCCCACGATCTTCTGTGGCTACCACGGCGACGCGCTCGACAAGAAAACGCCGCTCCTGCGCTCCAACGCCGCGCTTGCGACGCAGATGGAAAGAGCAGGGAACCTTTTCGGCGTCAAGATCGTAACGAAAGCCTACGCCACGCTAGGCTGCGAGCAGGAATATTTTCTCATCGACAAAAAGTTCTATGAGAAGCGCCTCGACCTCATCCAAACGGGCCGCACGCTTTTCGGCAGCACTCCTGCGCGCCATCAGCAGATGGAAGACCATTACTTCGGCGCGATCCGCCCCAGAATCCTTGCTTTCATGGAGGATCTTGACGAATCGCTATGGAAGATCGGCATGCCTGCGAAAACGCGCCACAACGAAGTCGCGCCCGCGCAGTTCGAAATCGCGCCAGTGTACGAGAAGCTGAATCTCGCCGTGGACCACAACGCGATGTGCATGGAAATGATGCGCCAGATTGCGCACAAGCATGGCCTCGTGTGCCTGTTGCACGAAAAGCCTTTTGCGGGCATTAACGGCTCTGGCAAGCACAACAACTGGTCGCTCGTCGGCCCCGACGGCAAGAACTGGCTCTCGCCGGGCACAAGCCCGCACGAAAATGCAAAGTTCCTTTTCACCCTATGCGCCGTCATCAGGGCAGTGGACACGCACGCAGACCTGCTGCGCGCCTCGGTCGCCTCTCCGGGCAACGACCATCGCTTGGGCGCGAACGAAGCGCCTCCGGCGATCATTTCGATGTTTCTCGGCGACCAGCTCACCGACATTGTCGATCAAATCGAAAAGGGCGAACCCAAGCGCGCCAAAGTTGGCGGTACTATCCGCATCGGCATGGATATTATCCCAACGCTCCCTCGCGACGCGACCGACCGCAACCGTACATCGCCGTTCGCGTTCACCGGAAACAAATTTGAGTTCCGCGCCTTAGGCTCAAACATGAGCCCCGCCGCCGCCAACGTGGTCCTCAACACCATCGTTGCCGAAGCGATGGATGAGATGTTGACGCAGCTCGAAAAAGACCTGAAAGCGAAGAAAGACTTCAACAAATCGCTCCAAACGGTCTTGCAGGGCATCATCAAAAAGCACAAGCGCATCATCTTCAACGGAGACAACTACTCTGAAAGCTGGCGCAAGGAAGCCGAATCCCGCGGTCTTCCCAACCTTCGCACCGCGGTCGAAGCCCTTAAGGCGTACGAAACCGGAAAGGCCATCGACCTGTTTGGTAAATACGGTGTTCTGACGAAGCGCGAGCTTCTGAGCCGCCATGAGATATACCAGCACCGCTATGACAGCATCATCGCATACGAAACCGAGTGCGCAAAAACGATCGCCGAGACTCAAATCATGCCTGCCGCGCTGACGTATCAAAGGCAGCTTGCCTCGACGGTCGAAGCCATGGACGACGCAGGCCGCAAAGCAAAAACAGCCGGAAAGATTCTCGACAATGTTACGGAATTAATTGATGATTTTTCCGGCGGTATCGACGCTCTCGAAAAATCGCTATCGTCTCATGACGCCGAGAAGATGAAAGATGCCATGGCCCAAGCCCGCGCAGTTGCCGACGCGCTGGAAAAGGTCGTCCCCTCGACGCTCTGGCCGATGCCGACCTACGCTGAAATGCTGTTTTTGTACTGATGGTCTTCTGAGGGAAGCGCGCCAGTTACGGGAGATGTATCGCTTCGGTTATGAAGCTTTTTCTCTCGAAATTGGCGTGATGAGCTATGAAATGCAGCCCGCTCCGTTTGAGAAGGCGTTCAATCTCGGACTTTGTAAAACTCCGTAGCAGGTGGCCTTCATCGCGAAATCGGAGGCGCGTTCCGTTTTCAACCTTTTCATAAGTGCAGTCCCACTGATAGAGCGTCGGCTTTTGCTTCCTGCGCACAATTTTTGAAATACGATTGATGCGTAAGCCTTGATGCTTTGTCCTGATTGTGCCTCCGAAATAACTGCCTTTATCGATTCTTCCTGTTTGGTAGTTGTCTATAATGAGAATGCCTTTGCGTTTTAAATGAGAACGAAAGGATACTAACGCTTTTGACGCATCCCCATCTGTGTACATATAGGTAAAACTACGGCCTATCGCCAGAACGGCGTCGAAACTGTCGTCTAGCTTTAAAGAGCGCATGTCGGCCAAAAACATTGGGGTTTTGCCGAGCACGGCGCGAGCACGTTCAAGCATCTCGGGCGTGTAATCGACGAAATATAATTGATAACCCTTTTTTTGCAGCAAGCGCGCAACATGAACAAGTCCTCCGATAAAAAGGATCTTCTTTGCGCCATGTTTTTTCAAAAGACGATGAAGTCGAGCGGCAATTTTCTGGTGTTGAAAATATTGCTTGTAAAAGAGGTGACATATTTCGGAAAGTTCGGAATACAAAACGGATTTCATCTTACAATCCCATAAATTTTAAAGCGCACTTATACCCCTTACCCCTCGCACTTCAAGAATTGGTCTTGCCATGAAGAGCGGTGCGATTCTCCCTTCGCGGGAGGGGTTAGGGGCGGGGTCAACGGTAGCGGCAATCCAAACCTATCCGTAATTAAACGAGCCGTTCTCATTATCGTCATTCCCGCGCACGCGGGAATCCATCGCTCGCGATAGCGAGCATAAGAGTCTGTCCGTTCTCGATTTATTAGTAACACCATCTCCCACAATAATCACTCGTCATCCCTGCGTAGGCGGGGATCCCATTTTCTTTTTCCTTAATATGGCGCTCTCTGATGGAATGACGAGAATTTTTTAGTTTTTCCAACCTCGAAACTTTGGTTAATAAACTTAACCATCTGGCCCATAACGGAAAATTGATTTTTGGTAAACTGGCAAAAAGAATTCATAAAAAATCCATGTTGCTCTTGGCTTGCGTTCCGTTTAAGATGCGTTCGCCGATCAACCTTTACGGAAAGGTTTTATGTATCGGACTGAAAGACAGGAGAATCATAAGGTTACATTCTCTGTCGAATCGAACATAATGTGGCCCCGTTAAGCTCCGATGAGCAGGGGGGCGCGAAGAGTGCCGGAAACTCATTGCGGGTTATCTGGTGTATGACAACCAATTTGCTGATGCTGGCGCGAAAGGTTCCAATCCCACCTTTTAGGCGACGTGTCGGCGGGAGATTTAAATGACGAAGCGTATGTTGGTGGATGCCACGCATCCGGAAGAGACGCGTGTAGCTATTGTCGATGACAGGCGTCTTGAAGATTTTGATTTCGAGAGAGCGAGCAAAAAGCAATTAAAAGGCAACATCTATCTGGCGAAGGTCGTGCGGGTTGAGCCGTCCCTTCAAGCCGCTTTTGTAGAGTACGGAGGCAACCGCCACGGATTCCTCCCCTTCAGTGAAATTCATCCCGATTATTTCCGCATTCCGGTCGCCGACCGCCCGCATGACGAGGATGAAGGCGATGCGATTGAGTCCGAAGACGACGCCGACAATGATATTTCTCCTGACGCCTATGCCGAGGAAATAAAGGCCTATGAGAATGAGATCCTTGACCATGACGAAGATCATGGGTCTGCTCAAGACAACATAAACCCCGCGGAGCCTGTTGAAGCTGTTCCCTCGCCACAACTTAATCCGGTGGCAACCCTTGTCCCGGAAGAAGCTGGCGCAGAGGCAGAAAAACCCATCGAAATGCCTGAGGGCTCGATTGCGGCGATTGTTCCGGTGGCAGAAAATGCGGCGTCTCAGCCCCTTGGCCCCGAGGCGGATGGGGAACTCGGCCTTATCACTGATTTCGGGAACGCCGTGTGCGATCCTGTATTTACTCCTGCTCCAGTTGAAACAATCGGCGGGCAGGGGGCTGACGAAGAGATCGAAGACCGCTCGCGCCGCCAGCGGATGCCGCGCTATAAAATTCAGGAAGTTGTGAAGCGCCGCCAGATCATGCTGATTCAGGTGGTCAAGGAAGAGCGCGGAAACAAAGGCGCAGCCCTCACCACCTACCTTTCCCTTGCGGGCCGCTATTGCGTTTTGATGCCCAACACCGATCGCGGCGGCGGAGTCAGCCGTAAAATCACCAGCCACCAGGACAGGCGGCGGATGAAAGAAATCCTCGACAAGCTCGAGACGCCCGAAGGCATGGCGGTCATTCTGCGCACTGCCGGGATGGAGCAGGAAACCAGCGAAATTCAGCGCGATCTTGAACATCTTTTAAGGCTTTGGAACAGCATTCGCGAACAGACGCTCGTCTCGACCGCGCCGACGCTGATTTACGAGGAAGCGAATCTTATCAAGCGCTCAATCCGCGATCTTTATTCGGCGGACGTGTCCGAAGTTCTTGTCGCAGGGCAAAAGGGCTATGAGCTTGCGCACGAGTTTATGCGTTCGATCATGCCTGAGGCCCAAGACAAGATAAAGCTATACGAAGATCCCGTGCCGCTGTTCTTCCGCTACAATGTTGAGAAGCAGATAGACCTGCTCTACAGTCCGGTCGTTCAGCTCAAATCGGGCGGATATATCGTTATCAATCCGACCGAGGCTCTCGTCTCCATCGACGTCAACTCGGGCCGCGCCACGCGCGAGCGTCATATTGAGGGAACGGCGCTCAAAACGAATCTTGAGGCTGCGGACGAAATCGCCCGGCAACTCCGGTTGCGCGACTTGGCAGGGCTTGTGGTCATCGACTTCATCGACATGGAAGACGGTCGCAACAACGCCGCTGTCGAACGCCGTATGAAGGAAGCGATGCGGTCCGACCGCGCGCGGTTGCAAATCGGGAGGCTTTCAGCTTTCGGGCTGATGGAGCTTTCGCGGCAGCGCTTGCATCCCAGCCTCACGGAAATCAACTTTGAGAAGTGCCCACACTGCGGCGGGGTTGGCCTGATGCGTTCGGTCGATTCGTCCGCCATCTCAATTCTTCGCCAAATTGAAGAAGAGGGCATCCGCCAGTCCGGCGGCGAGATGGTCGTTCATGTGCCGACCAATGTAGCTCTCTATATCCTTAACCAGAAGCGCGGTGCGCTCCACGACATCGAGGAACGGTATAATCTGCAAGTCTATTTGCACAGCGACGACACGCTCGTACCGCCCGACTGCCGTCTTGAGCGCTCGAAGATCTC
This sequence comes from Alphaproteobacteria bacterium, assembly GCA_028708035.1. GTDB lineage: Bacteria > Pseudomonadota > Alphaproteobacteria > UBA9219 > UBA9219 > CAIXLI01. Next base: position 8,056 of record JAQVZU010000053.1, on the reverse strand, counting down.
CAAGGACGAAGGCAAGAAAAACGCGGCCCCGGCGGTCGACACGGACCAGATCTTTGCCGAAGAGACGTCTGGTGAGAGTTCGGAACAGCAACCCCAGCAGCAACAACGCGAACGCGCGGACGAACCTCGCCAGAGCCGTCGTCGCGGACGCTTCGGACGCAGCCGCAACCGCGGGGAAAGGTCCGCCCAACAGCCCCCCGCCGATCAGCAGCAAGCCCAACCGCTAGAGCCCAACGGAAACAAGGCGGTAAACGAAATTTTGCCGGAAGACAATATCGGTAACGTTGCTCCAGTTGAAGGGCAGGGCGAGAATGGCTATGCCTCGATGCAAGAGCAGGACGGCTTTCGCCATGGCGCGCGGCGCAGAGGGCGTCGCGGCGGTCGCGGTCGCCGAGGCGGTCGCGATAGAGGCGAGTTCCGTTACGAAACGAGGGACCAGCAGCCTTCCTATGGCGAGCCTGATGGGCAGCAGGGATATGAGCAACCAGTCATACCTGTCAGCGTCCACGATCTGGACACGACGCCGCGTGACACGCGGGTGCAAGCCGCGCCTGTGGTTCAGCAAGCGCCTTCTGAACCCATTGCGCAGCCAGTTCCGCACGACCATTCGCCTGCAGCCTATGTTCCGCCGCCTCCTCCCGCAAAACCGGTAACATTCGCGCCTCCGCCGTCTCCCTACGAGGTCACGAATCCCGAATCCGACAAACCCAAAGGCGGCTGGTGGAGACGCCTGACGGGGCAGCAGTAAAGAACTGCCCAGTCGCAAAATTTCGCGGATGATGCTGTGTTCCTGGAGAAATTTCTCTCAATACTAACGACCGTCATGCCCGCGCGGGTGTGCGTCCCATTCCCTTTTTTCGTATTTTGGAAATTGTTGCACATGACTAAAGAGATCAAGGGTTGGAGCAAATGTCCTCAACCCTCCTCCTGACCGTTCAAAACGGCGTCATCCGCTTCGGCGAAAAAACATTGTTTGAAGACCTCTCGTTCAATATCCGCGAGGGCGAAAAGGTCTGCCTGATCGGAAAAAACGGCGCGGGCAAATCCACGCTCATGAACATCGTCACAGGCGCGCGCGAGCTTGACGATGGCACCCGTTGGCAGCTCCAAGGATCGACCATCGGCTATTTGCAGCAAGAGGTCGTTCCGCGCGAAGGCCAGACAGTCCGGGAGTTCATCTTTCAGGCGCTTAATAATCAGGACGGAAGCCACGACTATAAGATAGAGCGCGTCGTCATGCCGCTCGACCTTGTTCTTGAAGACAAAATGGCCAATCTTTCCGGCGGTCAGCTCAGGCGAGCGGCGCTGGCGCGCGCCTTGGTCGAGGAGCCGGATGTCCTGCTGCTTGACGAGCCGACCAACCATCTGGATCTCGAAGTGATCGAGTGGCTCGAAGGGTATTTAAGAGGATACCGGGGCGCGGTCATGGTTATCAGCCATGACAAGGCGTTTCTCGAAAATGTTTCCGATCGCGTATTTTGGCTCGACCGGGGGTGCTTGCGCGTCTGTCCCAAGGGGTTTTCGTTTTTTGACGAATGGGCGACGATGCTGTTGGAGCAGGAGGAGAGGGAACTTCATAACCGGCAGAAAGTCCTCGACATTGAGGTCGAATGGGCGAGCCGGGGCGTGAAAGCGCGGCGCAAAAGGAACGTGCGCCGATTAGCGCTGATGAAGGACGAGCGCGAAAAACTGAGGAGCGACAAAAACGCTCTGAAACGGATGCTGGCGAAAATCGAGTTCACGCCGGGCGAAGCCGCAGAAGCGACATCCCGCGTCGCGGCGGATTTTCACAATGTGTACAAGTCTTTTATCGAAGAAGACCGCGAAAAGGTCATTCTCTCCAAATTCAATTTAAGGATTTTGCGCGGCGACCGGATCGGAATCATCGGCAGAAACGGAAGCGGCAAGACATCGTTTCTCAAAATGCTTGTGGGCGAGTTGAAGCAGGATGCCGGAAAGATCAAAATCGCGCACGATCTTGAATTTTCTTACTTCGATCAAAGACGCAAAGACCTCGTGCCGCATCATTCGCTGCACCGGGTGCTGTGCCCGCAGGGCAGCGACTATATCGACGTGATGGGAAAAACGCGGCATGTCTGCGGGTATCTCAAGGATTTTCTCTTCGATCCCAAGATGGCCCAGCACCCTGTCTCCACGCTTTCGGGCGGTCAGAAGAACAGGCTGATGCTGGCGAAGGTCATGGCAAACCCGAAGAGCCTGTTGATTTTGGACGAGCCCACGAACGATCTCGACATGGACACGATGGACATGCTTGAGGAAATGCTCGCGACGTATAAGGGAACGCTGCTGGTCGTAAGCCACGACCGTGATTTTCTCGACCAGACGGTTTCCAAAATCCTTGCGTTCGAGGGTGGCGGAAAAGTTGAGGCCGCCATCGGCGGATATCAGGATTATTTGGCGAGAAAGAAAGGCAAAGAATCCCCTCAGCAAAAGCCCAAGCCGAAAGAAAAGAAAAACGAGCTTGGAGAGCAGTCATCCAAAACGCGCGCAAAGCTGACCTACATACAAGAATTTGAGCTTAACAGCCTGCCCGAGAAAATCAGGAAGCTTGAAGAGGAAATCGCGTTCGCCGAGCATCGGCTTGCGGATCATGAACTCTACACGCAAGACCCCCAACTCTTCGACGCCCTAACGCGCAAGCATGCAAAAGCGAAAGCGGACCTCTGTGCGTCGGAAGACCGTTGGCTGGAACTGGAGGCGCTTCGGGCGGAGGCGGAGAGCGGCGAAGCATAACGGCTGAATTTTACATGCAGGTTTTACGCATCAAACCCCTTCGCTTTACACCCGCTTCCGGGGCGATGGCAGTTTTGCGCCGAACTGCGCATTTCTTCCCATGCAGCGAAGTTTGAGTTCAGGTTCTTTATCGCTTTCTCAGAATCTTCCGCGTCGTTTTGGAACATGGCAGGAGCCCACAATACTAAGGCCCTTAATATATCGAAGTTGATTGGTTTTCCGGTTCGCTTTTCATATTCTTCAGCGATGTGGGGAGAATAGTTGGGCGTGACCGCTAAAGTCGGAATAAACATCATTTCCACAAATCCCGCTTGGCTGACAGGGACAATGGACGCCATATCGAGAACGGCGATTTTGCCGTCGCATATCAGCAAGTTGCTGTTGCCTATGTCTTTGTGGATAGCTCCATGTTTTTCAACCAGCGCCGCTTGAAATTCTCCAACTGCGGTTCCAATTTGGCAAATCTCGTCAGCATTGGTTTCATCTCTCCGCGGCGCGATGCCTTCAAGCCGAACCATCTCGAAATAGTCGGGATCATGCCCAAAAGAGACAGGAACAGGTGTTATAAAGTTCTCCCCATGCGTTGCTTGGAGAGCCTTTGCCATTTCGTATTCTTCTTCAACAGAAAGTCCCCGTGGCTTTGATCCGGGCTTTATGATCTTGACAATATGGCCAGGATTTTCGGCGGGGATAATCGTAATGCTCTCCGGTCCGATCCGCACGACTTTTCCGCCGGGAAAAACATTGCCATCCTTCTCATCTTTCCAATCGGGACTTTTGGCTTTGTCCCACTCAAAGAACTGCCTGTATAGTCGCGCAGCATCCATGATCGCCTCAAATATCCTTAAGGAATGAGATAAAAGTGTACGATATTCCGGTTGCTATCAGGTTACCCATAAGAGACTGTTCACGATCTTTATGCTAATAAATTTAAGCCCTTAAATCCCCGTCATCCCCGCGAAGGCGGGGATCCCATTTGTTTTTCTTCCGGTACTAAATCATCTCCATTAGCGACGGCAGAACCTGTTCATCCGCCGGAGGGAGCTTGTATTTACGGCAGTTGGGCTTGTTGACCCATGCCAGGTTTTGTCCCTCAAGCGGTTTTACCTCTCCTTCCCAGACGCGGCAGGCATAGATCGGCATCAACAGGTGAAATTCGGGATAGGGATATGAGACGAACGTTAGCGGAAACAAGCAGCCGGGGGCCACCACGATGCCCAGCTCTTCGCGCAGTTCGCGAACCAAAGCTTCCTCGGGAAGTTCGTTTTTATGGACTTTGCCGCCCGGAAATTCCCATAGGCCCGGCAGTGGCTTGCCTTGCGGACGCTGCGCAAGGAGAAACTTGTTTTCATTGTCAATCAGCACCGCCGCCGAAACCAAAACCATCGGGCGCGATGTGCTTAGAGGCAACAGAGTTTTATTGTAAAAGCATGAGGGGAGAGGAGGGGTTTCTGGCATTCATATTAACCTAGGCCGATAAGTTATTCCATTCGGCGCGCGTTAGCATCCATTTGACCATCATATCGCCTCCGCGAAGAGAGGCATAGTCTCGCGGCGCGACACCTTTGTTGCGCAAACCGAGTTTTTGAAGAACATTTTTTGACGCCGCATTATCTGGCGCTGTCGTTGCAACAAGGACCTCGGTCGAGGGGCGATTAAAGGCGACTCTGACAATAGGGCGCGCCGCCTCGGTCATGAAGCCCGAGCCCCAGTATTCCCTGCCGAGCCAATAGCCGATCTCAAGCTCGCCTTTCGCCGCACTCGCTCCGCGAGGCGGGTGAAGCGCGACGCCGCCTATCAGCTGATTGTCCGTTTTCGTGGCGATCGCATAGAACTGTGGCGCGCCCGTGGTGGCTGCGGCTGCCGCGTCGATATAGAAGTCCTCGGCATTTTTAGCGGTATAAGGATAAGGAAGCACAGCAAGCCAGCGCGCTACTTCCCAGACGTCCAGAAGCTCTACAAGACGCGGAAGTTCGCTTTTTTCAAGCGGGCGCAAAACGGTTCGCCCGGTTTCGGCGTAGATAGTCGTTGATGGCATTTATCTCTTGTCGGCCCGGTCGGCAAAGGAAAGCATCGCGTTTGCCGTTGTCGATGCAAGGCCATTCATTGTCTGCTGAATCTGGGACCAGAAAATTTTCTGCGCCTGCTCAACATTTTGCAGGCTGGCGGGAAGCCATGTTTTCAACATCAAATCGGGACTCATTGCCTGAATATTAGCCCGAAGCCTTTGCTCGAGCTCGGCCATCAACGCCTTCTGCATCGGCGCGACATCCGGAAGCCCCAGAAACGTGCGGGCTTCTTCAGGAGAACATTCGACATTGACGGTAATATTCATGAGAATCGGGGGAAGAGGTTACGTTAACCAAAGGTTAACACTTCGGGCGGGAAAAGCCAATGACAAATTGAGGCCAAGTCTCACGGCTCAAATGGATGAACTTCCATCAGCACTGGCGCATAGGTCCACAGCAGAAAGCAGCGTACCGTTTTATCGGGATAAATTCCTTTTAAAAGAACGCGATATTCGTCGATCTGCTTGCGATAGATGAAGGGGACGTCCTGCTCGTGCCTAGGCGGCGGGCGGTTGGTTTTATAATCGACGATCCAGACTTCATCGCCGTGAAGGCACAAGCGGTCGATCTGGCGAAAGACCGTCGCCCCGCCGAGCACTCCGGTTACGGCAACTTCGGCGAGGCTGTCGGGCGAAAACAGGGCGGAGAATTCTTCGTTTTCGATGAGTTTCCGGATTTCCACAGCAATTTCGGCGCGTTGCGGCGGCTCAAGAGCGTAGGCCGGTTGCGCAAGGAAGCGTTCAATAGCGGCGGCGCGTTTTTCTTTCGGCACATCCGGCAGGCTTTGCAAAAGGCGGTGAATGATCCGGCCTCGCGCAAAGGCGGCATCGGGAGTCGCCGCGGACAGGCTCGTCGAAGAGGGCGCGGCCGTCCTCGTCGGTGGTTCGAGCCGCGCCGCAGGCATCGCAGCCCACGCGGGCAGGGCGGGCGTTCTTGTTTTGGGCTCCGAGGGGGGCGGCTGAAGCGCAAGGGACAGGGGCATATCGCCAAAAGCGATGACGGGGACGGGACCGTCAGGTTCGGGCGGCAGGAATTCCTGATGGAGCTGGCCGAGGCCCGAGATGGCAAGGCTATACCAGTTGTCGGTCGCTTTTGAGTCGTTTCCGTTTTGAAAGCCGCAGATATAAAGGCGGCGCGAAGCTCGCGTCATCGCGACGTAAAACAGGCGGCGGTATTCTTCCATTTGCTTCTCACGCGCCTTCTGCCAAAGGCGCAAAAGCGGGGCGGACCCCGGCTTTCGCGCAAGAAACAAAGGCGCGCCGTTTTCGGCCCAGCAGAACTTGTCGAGCTTCTGGGGCTGGGGCCTCGAAACCGTATCGGGCAAAAAGACGATAGGAGCTTCCAGCCCCTTGGAGGCATGGACCGTCATAATGCGGACCTGCCCTTCGCCATGGTCAAGCTCGCGCTTGATCTCAATGTCGGAGCGGGTCAGCCAGTGCAGGAAATTTTGCAGTGAGGGCGGGCGGCTTTGGCTAAAGCGTTGCGCTTCGTTCAAAAGTTCCTCAATCGGATCAAGCGCCTCGTCTCCAAGCCGCGCCCACAGGGCCTTGCGACCGCTTGAGCCGTTTCCGGGGCATGGATGGTCGAGGATGCCCGAGAGAAACGCGAACGGCGTGGCAAAGTCCGCCTCGTTAAGCTTTGCCGTCAGGTAAGCGCGGACTTCGGCAAAAGCCTGCGAGCCTTTCAGGCTTTCCCACAGCGAGTCCTTTCGACCGATGGCGAGCGCCATCAACTGGTCTTCCGAAAGGCCAAGCAGGGGGCTGCGCAAAAGCGTCGCCAAATTGAGGTCGTCTTCGGGCAGAAGGACGAACCGCACGGTGGAAAGCAAGTCCATGACCGGAAGCTCGTCGATCAGGCGCATGCGGTCAACGCCCGTAACGGGCACCTTCGCGGCTTTCAGCGCGCGCACCATCAGGTCGGCGAAACGGCCCCGGTTACGCAGCAGGATCATGATGTCGCCGGGGGCGATGGGGCCTTTTTCGCCGGGAAGCGCGTCGTGGCGCGAGAGCCAGCCCCTTATTTTATGCGCGATGGAGGCGGCAAGATCGGCTTGCGGGTCGTTTTCCGTCTCGCGCGAGGTCGGCATGATCCAGTCGCCGCTTTCGTCTTTCTCCGGCTTGATCTTTTCATAAAGAGGCCAAACCTCGACACGGCCAAGCTTGTCCGTGCCGTCCGGATTGGGAAAGGCACGGTGGGCAATGGGATCGGGGGAGATTCGGGCGGCTTCCTGCGCAAACACGGCATCGACGGTGTCCAGCACCTTTTGGGCGGACCTAAAAGACGTCCGCATCGCAACGGAATCAATGGGTTTCCCTGCTTCCTTAAAGTGTCGTGCGAAAAATTCGCGCCGCGAAAGAAACGCTTCGGGGTTCGCGTTCTGGAAACTGAAGATCGATTGCTTCTCGTCGCCGACAACGAACAGCGTCCGGTTTCCCTGAGCCTGCGTCCCTTCGCCCGCATAAAACTCCTGAGAAAGGGACTCCATGATGTTCCACTGGGAAAGGCTTGTGTCTTGGGACTCGTCAAGCAGAATGTGGTCCAGGCCGTTATCGAGCTTGTAGCGAACCCATGGCTCTATCCCGCTTCGGCGCAAAAGCTTTTCGGCAAACCGGATCAGGTCGTCGTAGTCGAGCGCGGCGCGGGCGGCTTTCCTTTCCGCAAGGCGTTTTGCAAACGTCCGCCCAAAGCGAAGGACATGTTCGGTCGTTTCGGCGGTCTCGGCGGCTTCGATGCGTTCAAGGGCCAGCGAAAGGCGCTGGACCTCGGCGGCGCAGATATCGTCAACTTCTGGGTGCGCCTTTCGTACGGGGCTCGCCACGAGAGCTTTGCGAGGCTCGCCTTTCTGTGTGAAGAAAATTATGATGTAATCGTCGAACCTTGCGAGCCGTTCTTCAAGCGACAAGGCAAGGAAATCTTCGAGAGCCTTCCGCGTTTCCCGATAGGTTTTGCCTTCCGAACTCCATGTGGCCAACTGGCGAAGCTGGGCCTCGGGAAGGCCTTCCATGGCCCTCCGGCGAAGGCTTTCGGGCGTGTCTTCGGGGTCGAGCGCCAAAAAGCCCCGCGTTTTCTTGATAAGCTCCGAAAGCTCGCCGTCTTCAAGGCGTCGTGCGGCTTTTATCGCCTCTTTCAGAACTTCCGCAAAGCCTGACTCTCCTTGCGCGGCCACCAAAGCCGTAAGCGAGCGGGCAACGCCGCTTTCGGGCTTCAACGCGGCTTCGCGCAAAAGATCGTCA
>JAQVZU010000124.1 GCA_028708035.1 Alphaproteobacteria bacterium | reverse complement strand
ACGCAAAAAGGCCCGGATGAGGCTGTGCAAAAACAGGAATTGATTTGTAGAGAGCAAGCGTCGGATCTCGACTTTGAAATTATCAAAACATTTTGTGATTCCGGTGTGTCAGGAATTTCTGAAAATAGAGCGGGACTTAATTCGCTTTTTGCCTTTCTTCGTCAATATGGCAAAGCCATTACGGTTTTTATTTCTTCTAGTGATCGGCTTGCCAGAGATTTTTGCATTCTTTCTTCGTTAGAGAAAAAAATATCTTATCTGAACGCATCCCTTGTTTATGTAAATGAAGGGATCAAAGAAAGAATATGATTAGGTTTGCCGTTATTTACTGCCGAGTATCAAGCGCGAGACAGGTTAAAGAAGGACATGGCCTTTCTTCTCAGGAAACCCGGTGCCGCGAATATGCAAAACATAAAAATTACGATGTGATTGAGACGTTTTGCGATGAAGGCGTCTCCGGCGGCATGATCGAACGCCCCGGAATGCAGGCTATGCTGAGTTTTCTGAAAAAGCAAAAAGACGATGGCCCTATAGCTGTTCTCATTGACGACATAAGCCGTCTTGCTCGTGGCTTAGAAGCGCATCTTGATCTACGAAGCGAGATAGCCGAGGCGGGAGGAAAACTAGAATCGCCGTCCATCGAATTTGGCGAGGACTCCGACAGCATCTTAGTTGAAAATCTTCTTGCCAGTGTTTCGCAGCATCAACGACAAAAGAATGCGGAGCAGGTTAAAAACCGTATGCGTGCGCGCCTTATGAATGGGTATTGGACTGGAAAGTCTCCCTATGGATACTGTTTTCAGCGCGTTTCCAAACACGGAAAATTGCTGGTAAGAAACGAACCGATTGCGTCAATCGTTCAGGAGGCACTTGAGGGATATGCTTGCGGTAGGCTGCAAACGCGCCCCGAAGTAAAATATTTCCTCGAAAGCCATAAACTGTTTCCTCGCGGAAGCGATGGCAAGGTTCACTATCAGCGCGTAGACGATATGCTCAATAATCCGCTCTATGCGGGGTATATACATTTTCCACGGTGGGGGATTACCTATCAGGTTGGGCAGCACGAGCCTCTTATTAGATATGAAACATGGCAATTGATCCAAGCACGTCTAAACGATCAAGCAAAAACCCGTGCGAGGGTCGATGTCGTTGGGGATTTCCCTTTGCGCGGTTTCTTGACATGTGCTTGCTGCGGCCAATCCATGACAGCCTGTTGGTCGAAGGGAGAGCATAAGCTCTATCCTTACTACTTTTGTTTTTGCAAAGAATGTTCGTCCTATAAGAAATCCATTCGTCGGGATGTTATTGAGCAGGCGTTTGATCGTTTATTGTCTAGCCTTTGTCCTTCTGAGGATATGTTCCAGATGGTTGTGCAGATGCTTCGTGATATTTGGGACAATAGGGAGGAGACCATAGAGCGCGATAAGCTGATCGTTCAGAAAGAATGCGCTGAAGCCGAAAAGAAGATCGAGCAACTAACGGATCGAGTTCTTCAGACAGATAGCCCCTCACTGGTTAGGACTTATGAGGAACAGATCAAAAAACTAGAAATTGAGAGGGCGAAACTGGTCGAAAAGAAGCGATCTTTCTCCATGACACGCCTAGACTTTAACCAAACATTTCGAACTTCTTTGGAATTCTTCAGAAACCCCCGTAAATTATGGGTTTCTAATCACATCGAAGACAAGAAATTGGTGCTAAAACTGGTATTCACGCATCCGTTGGAATATAGCCGTGAAAGCGGTTTTCGAACTCCGCTAACCTCTTCACCTTTCAGGCTTTTATCTCTTTTTTCAGGGGAAAAAGAAGTTTTGGTGGAGAAAAACGGCCAAGTATCGACCAAAGCCGTGTTGGATGAACTCTATCGTTGGTGCATGATTATTGAAGATCAGAAGCTCATTTCAAGGGCTTATCAGAAATCGAAGCTTCAGTAATGCAATCTACGAAAATGGGGTTTAAGAGCGGATTTTAACAATTAGCCTTTTTCTGACACACAGAAAAAACGGTTTTTTTTTCTGGAATTTGATCCCCGATTTGGGGATCGAACCAAGGCTCTTAACCAAAAATCTTTCTATCCCATTCTTCAAAGATGTGAGCCGGGGTGTGCCAGCGGGAGTGTTCGGTCTGGCGGATGGTATCTCCGTGGATGATGACGGCGGGGATGTGGAGGAGGGAGAGTTGGAGGTAGGACATGTGGACGGCGCGGAGGTCTATGTCGGTGGCGGTTACGTGGAGTTGGCGTTGGTAGTTGAGGCCTTGGCGTTTCATTTCGTGGGCTAGGGCGATAATCATGGCTCCGCCGCCGACGGCGGGTTCTCCGACAGAGATATAGCCTTTTTCGGCGATGGTGGCTTGAAGGCCGTTTCCATAGGACATGGCGGCCATTAGGCGGCAAACGCAATCTGGGGTAAAAAACTGGCCTTTCCATTTGTTGCCGAGTTCGAGGCGGCTGAATATCTGGCCGAGGATGTCGGCCATGTCGTCTTCAAGAGCCAAGATTAATTCGCCGAGCATCTTTGGGAAGGCTTCGAGTTCGGTTTTGTCATAGCGTTTGATGATGTCGAGATATTGCTCTTCGTATTTCTCGCGATCTCTGAAATCGACGGCATTGCGAATACTAATCGCGGACATGGCGACGAAGTCTTGAAAGACTTGCCATGTGTTGTGCCGACGGGACGTTTCTTGAATGAGATTTATGAGCTTTTCGGAATGAGGGGCTTCGGCCCTCATGTGTGCCCGCCTGTCATGCTGGGCGGGGTTTTGTAAAAAATATACGTCAACTTAATACCTGCCTGAAAAATCGTTCGCGCACTATAGCGGCGTGCAGCGGCACCGCTAGGGTCTTTTTACTTGCGCGGTATATTTTGGAGCCTTCAGCCTCATGACTTACACGACATCACAACGCGATGCCTTGCGACAGGCGATTGCGAGCGGCGTTCTGCGCCTTTCTTACGATGGGAAGACGGTGGAATATCGCTCGATGGCGGATCTTAAAACGGCGCTGAATGAAGTCGAGGCTTCCTTGGCGCGTGGCAACGGCCAAGTGCAAACGCGGCGCATTAAGATTTTTGCAGAAAAAGACCTCTAATGAACATTCTATCTCGCATCAACGCGGCGGTTAAATTCGCCGCGACGGGACGTTTGTCGGCTTCGGCCTTTGCGACAGGGCTTGAAGGTGCAATGGCACATCGTCGTCTTGTCGCGTGGAAGGCGACCGAAGAAAACATAAATGGCCTGTTGGCTTCAGGCGGCGATTTGTTGCGCGCCCGTGCGCGGCAGGTGGTTCGGGCGAACCCATACGCATCAAATGCCTGTGAAAGCTTTGTTGCAAACGCAGTGGGGGCAGGGATCAAGCCTTCGAGCCTTGTAATCGATCAGGGTTTAAAGGATCAAATTCAGCAAACGTGGTTGTCTTGGACGGATGATGCGGATGCCGATGGGCTGACGGATTTTTATGGGCAACAGGCTTTGGCCGTTCGGGCCATGTTTGAGGCCGGGGAATGTTTTATCCGTTTTCGCCCTCGCAGGCCC
>JAQVZU010000123.1 GCA_028708035.1 Alphaproteobacteria bacterium | reverse complement strand
AGCGATGCAAGTCCCGCGCCTTTGCCTTGCGTGACAGATCTTCCTGATAAGAATAATTCTCTCTACAATTTTTACACGATCACCTACAAAAAAAACGGTGTTATTTATGTTCTGACGTACATTCCGCCGCCCGTCACGGGAACCGACAAATATGACCTGGTCTGTATTCCGGGATTTGTGTCTAACGTTCCCGCAAACACGGCTTGTCCTCGGCGCCTTCCCATAACTTACGAAGAGCTTTACAGCCAATTGGGTAGGACAGTGACCTTATCGCCCGTTTCTTTTGGCGTCGTCAGGAACACTGCCGCCGAATGTGGAACTGTTTCGGTTCCTTGCCTTGTGAGCGCAGCAAGTTCTCCGTTGGACCCAACTGTTTTTCCGGTGCCTTCGACCAATGTTCCGGTAAAGTCCATCGGCATTATCGGCATTGCCACTCCATGTTCGGATTGTGCGCCTTGAGAGAATGAGTTATGAGCTTTTCCCTAAGGAAGGAAGACACATATGATTCGTCAGAATAAAGATTCATCAGGTTTTACCCTTATCGAATTGACGATTGTGCTTGGAATCGCCGGCGTTCTCATTGGCGGGGTCTGGCGATTGCTTTCGGCAAGCAACCAGCAGACCCGTGATCAGACGGTTGCAAATCAGCATGCCCAGATGATTGCGTCTCTGACGACTTATTTTCAAAGCATTGACGGACAGACATATCTGAGAGGGCTGAATCCAGCTCCGGCAAGCTACGTTATTCGTCCTGTTCCTCCCGCTACGAGCGTGACCTGCGTAAGCGCTACGACGACGCCTGTTCCGCCGAATTTTTGCAATGCATTGCCTCCCGGTTTTCAAAATCTCAACGCTTACGGGCATAAGTACGCCATTGGCGTTTTGAAGGATACAAGCGCGGCGACAGTGCCGCCTAAGTATTATTCCTTTATGGTCATGGCGACTAATGAACAAGGCGAAACCATTCCTGATACATCGGGTGGGCGCATCAGCTCCATGATTGGCGGCGATGGCGGATTTATTTACAGCACTGCGGTTTGCGGTTCTCCAGCTTCGGCTGCGAATGCTTGCGGCGCGTATGGGGCCTGGGCCAAGCATCCGAATGCTTATGGCCTTAACGCTTTGGCTTCGGGTGGGCGGATAGCCTCTGTAACATATAACGGTTCGGCATGGTCCTCCATTAATCCTTGGTTGGCGCGGCAGCTGATTGATGCCGGTACTCCGCCTGAGTACAATACCATGGGAACGCCTCTTTACCTGGCAAACCTCAGCAAAGAAATGTTCTTTGCGCAGGGGAATACGATGAGTATGGGGTTTGTGGGGTCTACTACAACGGGTGGCGGAACCTTGGCGTTGCATGGCGGCAATATAGAAATGGCAGGCCGTAGCGAGATTACAGGGACTCTCACCAACAATGGAGGGATCAACATTCGCAAAGCCATGGGCGGCGGCGCCAGTGCGCTTGTGATTGTGTCCGATACCAGTTGCTTGGCATTGCCCTGCGCTTCCAACCCCGTATTGCAGGTCAACGGTAATCAGAAGGTTACCAGTCAGCTCGAGGCAAACGGCCTCTACGCGAACACGTTCATTTATCAAAGTTCCGATATAAAGTTAAAGAAGGATATCGTTCCGCTTTCTAACTCAATGGATATGATTATGAAGTTGAGGCCGGTTTCCTTTGCTTTTAAAGCAGGGGATCTGAAAGGGATGGGTGTCATTGCTCAGGAATTGGAGAAAGTTTACCCCCAATTGGTGAAGGACATGGATTCCGGCACAAAGGCCGTGGCCTACGAAGGATTGATTGCCCCCATGATCGACTCTCTCCAGCAGCTTAAAAAGGAGAATGACGAACTGCGCACGAGAGTAAAAGATCTTGAAGAGCGAGTCCGCAAATAGAGCAAGCTAGCCTGTGCTGTTATCGCCAACAGGCATTCCGGCCTTGCGCTATTTTCCTGCCGTTGCGCGGCTTTGGTCGTTGTCCAGAAGCCTGTTTTTCTTGAGCCACGGCATCATGGCGCGGAGCTTTTTGCCGATGGCTTCGATAGGATGTTGGGCTTCTTTCGCGCGGTAATCAGGAAGTTTGTGCAAACCTTCCTTATTGCCGCCGATAAACTCCTGAACAAAAGCGCCGGACTGGATTTCGGACAGGATCTTCTTCATCTCGGCCTTTGTCTCGGTCGTTACGATGCGCGGGCCGCGCGAGTAATCGCCATACTCCGCCGTGTCTGAAATAGAGTGGCGCATTCCCGCCAAGCCGTCCTGATGGACAAGATCCGTAATAAGCTTCAGCTCATGCAGACATTCGAAATAGGCCATTTCCTCGGGATATCCCGCTTCGACAAGCGTTTCAAAACCCGCCTTGATCAGCGCAGAAACGCCTCCGCACAGGACGCATTGCTCGCCGAACAAGTCAGTTTCGCATTCGTCCTTAAACGTCGTTTCGATAATGCCCGCGCGTCCGCCGCCGATGGCTGAGGTATAGGACAAAGCAATGTCGAGCGCCTTTCCCGTCGCGTTTTGCTGAACCGCGACGAGGCAGGGGACTCCGCCCCCGTTCTTGTATTCCGAGCGGACGGTGTGACCGGGGCCTTTAGGAGCCGACATCATCACGTCGATTGTCTTCTTCGGTTTGATAAGGCCGAAATGGATGTTGAGTCCGTGCGCAAACATCAGCGCAGCCCCATCCTTAAGGTTATCGCGAACGTGCTTTTCGTAAATGTCCTGTTGGTGCTGGTCGGGGGCGAGCATCATAACAACGTCTGCGCCTTTAACGGCATCGGGAATATCTGCAACCTTAAGGCCCATGCTTTTAGCCTTTTCAGCGCTCGCAGAGCCGGGACGAAGGCCGACGACCACGTCGACGCCGGAGTCCTTCAGGTTGTTGGCGTGGGCCGCGCCCTGACTGCCATAGCCGATTACGCAAACCTTTTTGCTGCGAATGATGCCAAGTGTTGTGTCCTTGTCATAATAAACTTTCATCTGAAATCTCCAGCGATGGTGTTTGAGCAGGGGCGCGTTGCGCTCGCGAACTCCGTACAATTACATTAAGGCGGGATAGGTTCAAGGGCGTTTAAAAATGAATTTAATTGGATTGGACTTCCGCGCCAAAGGTACGGTTAATTTCCTGCCATTGCCGCCAGTTCTCCAAGCAGTCGTTTGACGCCCTCGAGTCTTCGCTCGGGATTGTCCCATGCTCTCATGACAACAATCTTTTGATCCGGCCTCACCATCACCGTTCCGGCATTGCTTCCGATCCAATGCATCAGCCGCTCAGGATGCGAGAACGTGTCATTATGCAGGGCAATAATTGCTCCCTTCGCTGCCGCGTCGATTTTCTCCACGCCCGCCTTGCGGCAAAGCTGCTTGATTGCGACCGTTTGTAAAAGATTTTCAACTTCAGAAGGCATCGGGCCAAACCTGTCAATGATCTCCGCCGCCAAAGGCTCGATCTCCGCTTCGTCCTCGATGTCCGCCAGCCGCCTGTAAAGGCCCAGCCTCACGTTAAGGTCGGCCACATAAGTTTCCGGAATCAAAACCGACAGCCCAATATTGATTTGAGGCGTCCACCGGTCCGGAGCCTCGCCACCGCCGCCGCTCCCCGCGCGCGCCGCCGCCACAGCGTCCTCAAGCATC
>JAQVZU010000052.1 GCA_028708035.1 Alphaproteobacteria bacterium | reverse complement strand
GGCGAAGTCCGTTGATCGGGTGGAGCGTTTTACATCCTTGAGCCCAGGACCGAGAGGCTTCCGTAGAGTGGTGCAAGCGACGCGAAGACCGTCCACGCCAAGACCGCCCCAATCATAAGAGTGAGCCCCGGTTCCAACGTCCCGATAAACAGGTCGATTGCAGACGAAGCTTCTGAGTCGTATGTCGAGGCCAGATTATCGAGACTTTTCCCGAGGTCTCCGCTTTGTTCGCCCATCCTTAACATGCTGAGCGCAAAACCCGGAAACACTGTCCCAAGAGCCGTCGAGAGCGCCGCGCCTTCGAGGAGCCGACGCCGCGCATGATCGACGCCTTCGCGAAGCTGCGTGTTAGACATCACTTTTCCTGCATGCAGAAGGCATTCCGCCGGTTCGCATCCGCTACGAAACAGAATGGCGAAGCTTCGCGCAAACCGCGCGATCTCGGCTTTCGACACCGCATTTCCCACCACAGGAAGGGAAAGCGCAATGCCGTCCGTCAAAAGGCGGACTCTCGTAAAAGTCTTTCGTCCTGCAAAAACGCCAATTACAACGAGCAGAAACAGGCCAAGCAGCGCTGGGCCATAAGTTGACATTCCTCCTGAAAGGGCGATGAATGCTCTTGAAGCCAAGGGGAGCTTTCCGCCCAGTCCTGAAAGAAACTGCGCGATTTGCGGCATGACCATTGCCATCATGAACGCAACCGCGCTTCCTGCGGTAAGGAACAAAAATACAGGGTATCGCAGCGCTCGCGCCAGGCGCTCATGTGTCTTGACATCCGAGTCCGTGAGCGTGGAAAGGAAGCCGAATACCGTCGCCATGTTGCCGCTCTGTTCCCCAGCGCCGACAATGGCAATGAACACAGGCGGAAAAAGAGCAGGGAACAGCGCAAAGGATTCCGCGATTCCCTTGCCATCCGTAATCGACCGGGAGACATGCGCAAGCGCGTTCGAAAGCACAGGATCGACGGCGGATTCTCGAATGATCCGCAACGCCTCAGGCAGTGGAATCCCGGCTTGAAGAAGATCTCGCGCTTGCGAGCAAAACGCCGCCAACGTCCGCCTCGAAATACCCCTGCGCCTGAAGGCCAAAAACGGTCCTTGTCCGGAGGCCTTCTCGCGCGCATCAATGAGTTCAAGATCTGATTGCGTCAGATAGTAAGCAAGTTCATTTTCATTCGTCGCCTGCATTTTCCCCCGGACAATGCGACCGGACGAAGCCACGGCGCGATATGCGTACATCGGCATTAATTGGCCCCGTCGAAATCCGGATACCAGACGCTCCAAAACGTCAGTCCCTGCGGGGGCGCTGTAGGCCCGCCCTTAGAGCGGTCGCACGCCTCAAACGCCTCGCGGAACTGCTCAAGCGGCCAGTTTCCCGTTCCCACCATCGAGAGCGTTCCGACCATATTTCGAACCTGATGATAAAGAAAAGACCGCGCTTCAGCTTGAACGAAGACTTCTTCTCCCTCGCGCCATATTTTGAGCAAATCGAGCGTTTTGACCGGCGAATTCTGCTGGCAGTTCGCCGCTCTGAAGGTTGAGAAATCGTGCTTGCCGATCAGGATATCCGCAGCCTTCTGCATCGCCGCTTCGTCGAGCGGCGGCACGACGTGCCATGCATAATCAGTCTGAAAAGTCAGTGGGGCGCGTCTGTTTATAATTCTATACCGATAGCTGCGCCTGCGCGCGTTAAGCCGCGCATGGAATGTTTGATCTGTTTCTTCGGCGCTTAAAATGGCGACGCGCCGGGGCCGCATATAGAAGTTTACCGCATCGCGAACGACATCGCCGCGCGTCTCCTTCCTTAAATCCACATGGGCTACTTGCGCGCGCGCATGAACGCCTGCGTCGGTTCTTCCGGCCACAAAGGTCGCCGCATCCTCTCCGGAAAAGCGCGCCAGAGCCTCTTCAAGCGCTGCCTGTACCGAAGGCGCGTTTGTCTGAATTTGCCATCCGCTGAATTGCGATCCGTCGTACTCGATGGTCAATTTCCAGCGAGTCATAATTTCGTTCCGACAGGGATCCTCGCCCCGCGCAGAAACGAAGCTCCGTCCACAGCCGCTTTTCCGGGACGTTGAACCTGGTAAAGCTTTAATGCCTGTTTTCCGCACGCAACGGTAAAATCATCCGCAAGCAGGGTTCCGGGTTCCCCCCACCTCTCAACAATGTCCGCGCCCAAAACCTTTACAGGCTCGCCATTGTGCAAAAAAAACACGCCGGGCCAAGGATGCAATGCGCGCAACTGACGCTCAATTTCATAGGCCGGTTTCGTCCAGTCGATCTTTCCGTCCTCTCGCGAAAGCTTGGCCGCATAAGTGGCGCCTTCCGTTGATTGTGGAACTGCCTTGATCGAACCGGACGCCAGTTCGTCGAGGGCCTTTACGATCAATCGCGCGCCCATCAGCATCAATTCCTCATGCAGCGTATGCGCGGACATATAGTCTTTGATTTCGATGGCCTCCTTAAGAAGGACCGCTCCGGTATCGAGGCCCTCGTCCATCTGCATGATGGTGATACCGGTTTCCTTATCGCCCGCAAGGATCGCACGCTGGATCGGCGCAGCCCCGCGCCAGCTAGGCAGCAGAGAGCCGTGTATATTGATGCATCCAAGCTTCGGAGACTCCAGAACTGCCTTGGGCAGAATAAGCCCATAGGCCGCCACCACCGCCGCATCCAAATTAAGCGCCTTGAATTTTTCCTGTTCCGCCGGATCGCGCAAAGACTTGGGCGTCCTGACCTCAATGCCCATTTCTTCGGCAGCCACATGCACCGGCGTCTTTTTCACCTGATATCCACGTCCCACCGGCTTCGGCGGCTGGCAATACACCGCGACGATATTGTGCCCCGCCTCGTGAAGTGCTTTAAGCGCTGCTACAGCGAAATCTGGAGTTCCCATAAAGGCGATCCGAAGCGGTTTGGATGTTTTCATGTCATGCCTTTTCGCAATTATTGTTCGGTTTCGCCTTCGCGGCGCTCCTTTTCAATTTTGCGCAGGATCATGTCGCGCTTCAACTTCGAAATATGATCGATAAACAGCGCGCCGTTCAGGTGATCGATTTCGTGCTGGATGCAGGTGCTTAAAAGATCCTCGGCTTCCAGTTCACGGCGGTTGCCGTGCTGATCGGTATAAGCCATGCGGATGCGCTTGGGCCGCTTTACATCGGCGTAGTGCCCCGGAATGGAGAGGCACCCTTCGTTATATACAAAAACTTCCTTCGGTTCGCTCCAGAGGATTTCAGGGTTAGCCATCAGCAAAGCCTTTGTTCCGTCTCTTTCAGGCGATGTATCGACAGCAATCACGCGGCTAAGCGAGCCGACTTGATTGGCGGCAAGTCCTATGCCGTTTCCCTTATACATTGTCTCGGCCAGATCTTCCATGAAGGCCGCGACATTTTTGTCAACCGACATAACAGGTTGCGCAATCTTGCGCAACACTTCGGCGGGAATAGTTTGAATGACCAATTTTGCCATAATACCCAATTAAAAAAAGTGAATTATACCTCTTTTAACTCAAGAATTGGAAAACTTAAAAGAATTCCTTTTTTTGCAAGGAGGGACATACCTCCCCATTCTCAAGCTTTAAAGCTATTCTGCTTCGAAAGTTTTCCACAGGCGATGACAAAACCAAACCTTTTTATGGTTTCTTATGCCCCCACCAGCGAACACGGTCAGCCTGTAGTTAGGAGGTCCATCAATCCGAGGGGCCTACATAAACCACTCCGCCCGGCGTGCGGCGCTCCGTAACGATTCTGTCATCACGAACGACCTTGTCCAGCGTATCCTTTGAGAAGTTCCTGTTCTCGAAGATCTTGTCCGAGATTGTCCGCGAGGTCGAGAGGGTAGGGTGGTCCAGCCGGGCGAGCGAAAAAGTAAGCATAACCGAGTTCTGCCCGCGAGGCGCATTGTTGTTCACGTCATAGCTCGACCATTTATATTCAAGGTTGACGTTCGGATGCAGCGCGAAGGATGCGGATAATTTCGATCCGTCCATGTCCTTGGCCGCACGCTCCTTGTCGAACCAGAAGTATCCGCCGCCGAGCTTAATCCACGGCAAATAGGGCGCTTGAACAGCAAGCCCGAAGTCCCTGCCGCTCAGTGAACGCTCGTAATTGCCACCGGCGCTTTTGTCGTCGGTCAAAGCGGCATATTCGTTATAACCGAAATCGACGGCGTACCACTTGGCTTCCGCGCCGAAACCCGCACGGCGATTGCCATGATTAAACTCGTTTTCGAAAAAGGCGTTCGCGCCGAGCAGAACAGAATTGCCAAACATAAGACGGCGATAACCCGCGCCAAGGCTCGCGTCGGTGCGGTAGTCGCCATAAAGCGTGTAGCGGTTCGCACTGCCTTGGAAAAAGAAGGTATTAGCTTTATTGCTCGACTGGAAGATAGGTTGCGTGGTTAAAATTGATTGCTCGGTCCTGCCGGGAAAGAGGAACGACCATGTAAACTCGAAGCGCTTTAGCCAATCGGCCTGACCCGCGCCAAAAAAAGGAACGGCTGATTGAGTTCGGACGCCAGAGTCGGTTGATTCCCCGCGCCAGCCATAAGAGCCATAACCTTTTTGATGGGAGGTCTGTGCGCCTGCAGGAACTGCGACGGAACACAAAGCAAAAACAAAAACGGCAAGCGCTGAACAATCCGACTTCTTCATGACGACCTCCATTGGGAACAATCGCCATAGAGGTAAAGGTGATTCGGTTGACGAGAGGTTAATAATGTTTACAGATTTCCTCCTGCACTATCCTTTCTCGGATATTCTTCGACAAGAGCTCTCTGTCCTTGTGAATCCCTTTCGATTCAGATGGGCAAATGGATATATTCCGGGCGAGGCTGGGCCTGATCATTGAGACATAAAGCCTCTGATGCGCTGGCACGGGAGATGCCTGAGCGACGTTTTGGCGCGTCTATATGATGGATGGGCGGGGGCCACAAGTCGGTTTTATCAAGCTTGAAAAATGCATTGGCGCGGCCCCCTCGACAGGGGCATAGAAGACTACCGCACGAACCATTTTCCTCGCTCATTGGCAGCAAATCCTTTGACCTTCATGCGGTACAGGGCGGTCCTGACGGTCTTGGCCGGAATGCCGCTCTTTCTGATAATTTCAGTGCCGCGCAGACCGGAATTTCCCTTGATGAAGTTGAAAACCGCTGCCGAGTCCGTCCCGTTCTTAAATGGACTTTTTTTGACTTTCACGGCAGTGGGGCACTTTGCGCTGAGCGAAACGGTCGGTTGCTCTACAGCCTGAAGAATTTTTTGCACCGCCGCCTGATAGCCTCGTTGAAAAGCAGTTTCTTCAATTTCCTTGATATATGCCAGATATTCTTGTGTCGTTTTCATAAACATCATCCATTGGGTTAAAATAAAATACGCCCTAGGATAAAATGTTCCAAAAACATTTACAAGCACGCAATATTTTGTGAAAAAATAAATCTCGCGGCTTTTTGCAAAACTCTATATGAGACACTTAAGATATCTCAAAAAAACTTATGCTTATGAGAGCCGCTATACAATGTTGAGAAAATGTTACAATTGGGTTCTAAGACAGGCCGAAAAGCGCCATGCCGAATGGATTCTTTTTGCGGTCGCCGTGGCCGAAGCCTCGTTTTTTCCGCTCCCTCCAGATGTATTGTTGTTACCGATGGCTGTAGCACGCCGTGATCGGGCATGGCGTTTGGCGGCGGTCTGCACGATGGGCTCCATCGTGGGGGGGCTCATCGGATATGCCATTGGTGTCTTCGCGATGGCAACCATTGGTCAATGGATCATCGATACTTACCACCTTCAGGCCGCGTTCGATTCATTCCGCGAAGGTTTCAACGAATGGGGCGTCCTTATCATCTTGGGAAAAGGCCTGACCCCCATCCCTTTCAAACTGGTCACGATTGCAAGCGGTATCGCAAGACTGAACCTTGCCCAGTTCATTCTGGCGGCGGCGGCCACCCGAGCCTTCCGCTTTTTCCTGATCTCTGGCCTCGTCCGCAAGTACGGCGAACCCATCAAGACGTTTGTCGAAAAATACCTGACCTGGGTTGCGCTAGGCATCCTTGTCGCCATCGTGCTAGGCTTTTGGTTGGTTCTGCGGTGATTAACCAATCCGCGCCAGTGTCGGCATCAAAAGGAGTTCCTCGCGGTTACGCATAAACGCGAGCTTTTCCATGGACCCTTCCTGATAAACGCCGATCAGCCCTTCGCGCTGTGTCAGCGAAACGATCGCAGGGAAGTCCTCGACGGGATCGACTTCGTCGGCCATGATCTGGGGTTCGAAATCAAATCCGAACGAAGATTTTTGGAAGATAAAACGGGGCAGGCCGTCATCCGGATCGTAAGCCGCAGCCACGATTCCGAATCCGTGGCGGCGGATAAAAGTATCCCAACTCCGCTTGTTGCCCACCGAGATTTGGGTGAACAGATGATTTGTCATCGTACAAATCGGGAGATTCATCGCAAACGTCACCAACTGGTTAGAAAGGTCATTTCCGCGCCAGTCCGGATGCGCCGACATGCTTTTAAGAACCATCACGCTGTCCGACAGGGAAGCATGATGAAACGGAATTTCCTCGTTATGCGTAATGATGTTCCGGGCGACCGCGTCGCGCAAAGGCATCGGCCCCATCATGGCGATCTGCCCAATAAGCCGTCCATCGGTGCGAATGCCAACCATAAGCCCGTTCGCACGGTTCAGAAGGCTGATAAAATAAGGAGCGCCCTGAGGAAGAATAAAACGCTTCTTGTCGGCAGGCAAAGCGGCGCGTGTGATGTCATGCAAAGCCATGACGTCCTGCAAATCGCTTTCGCCGAGGGTATCGACTTGAGCGACACCGCCGGTTTTTGACAGAATAAACTCGTTCATTTCTTCTGGTGCGTCCCTAAAAAGGCTTAAGGCCAATTTACCGCAGATCGTTGAAACTAAAAAGAAAGATCTGCCTAGCTTCCCGCATGGTAAGGTCTAGCTATGAGCCCGATTATAGCGAAAAATGAAGAGAATCGAAGATTAATTTGACCCCATGTCTTTTTTCGAAGAGGTGTTTCCCTAAAATCACAGGACGCATTGTTTCCTCCCCTTGTGAAAGAGGTTAGGGGCGGGTTGGCGGCTACACTACGTACTGGAGAAGGTTGGCTTATCCCAACCGAGCCCTGACCCTGATCCCTGAACCCAACTACATTCTGAATTCTTCGCCCAGATAAACCCGCCGAACATCGGCATTTTCGATAATCTCATTCGGGGTTCCTTGCATCAGCACGCGCCCGTCATGAATGATATAGGCCCGGTCCACGATCTCCAGCGTCGCCCGAACATTGTGATCGGTAATCAGAACCCCAATCCCTTTGTCGCGCAAATGCACCACAAGATCGCGAATGTCTCCCAACGCGATGGGGTCGATCCCCGCGAAGGGTTCGTCAAGCAACACGAAATGCGGCTGCGACGCCAAAGCCCGAGCGATTTCAAGCCTGCGCCGCTCGCCGCCCGAAAGAGCAACGGCGGGGGCTTGCCTCAAATGCCTGATCCCAAATTCTGCCAGAAGCTCGTTAAGCATGGCCTCGCGCGATCCATAATCCTGTTCGACGATTTCAAGCACCGCCCGGATGTTGTCCTCGACCGTTAACCCGCGAAAAATCGATGATTCTTGAGGTAAATACCCGATCCCCAACCGAGCCCTGCGGTACATAGGGAAGTCCGTAATATTGAGACCATCGAGACAAATACGCCCCGTATCGGGCTTGACGAGTCCCGTTACAAGATAAAAGCAAGTCGTCTTTCCCGCGCCGTTTGGTCCCAAAAGCCCAACAACCTCGCCGCGTTTCAACGAAAAGCTGACATCATGCACGACAGGCCTGCGATTATATTTCTTGCCGAGATGCGTAACATCCAGCCCCTTGTCATTCCGTGATTTAGGAAGAGGCTTTGGCTGCGGACTGGACAGCGGAATGACTTTCCCCGATGAATGCCTCACCGCGCACCCCCCTTGGCCGTCCGGGCATTTTTGCCTGGAAGCAGCGCGCGCACGCGCCCCGATCCTTCGTTAATCAACCTGCTTTGGTTCGTGGTGAAATTCGCCTCGCCGACGTCGCCCGTCAACTGCATTCCGTCCGCGCGCGTCACCGAGACGTTGCCCGTCACAACGGCAACGTCGCTGGACGCGTCGTAAACGCCCTTGTCGCCGCGAACCACGTCGGATTTCGTAACGACGGTCACTTTTCCTTCGGAAGTCATTTTGTACAATTCATCTTTCCCGTCTTTTGTACGAAACTCGGCGGTCAGGACGTCCCCCATAATATGTCGGTCGCCTTTTACTGCGTGGGCGCTTCCGCGCGCCACGGCGATCTTTTTTCGATCCCAATATTCAAGGCTCTTTTTTGCTGTAACAACCTGTTCGCCGCTCTCATAACGCAAATTGTCGCCAGTGGCGACAAAAACATGCTTGTCAACGTCATCAATGGCGCGATCCGCAAGAATGCGCGCGCTTCCTTTGGTAATCACGACATTCCCTTCCGCCGTCAGTCTGTCGATGTCGCCTGTCGGGCCTTTTTCGCCTTTGGGAGCCTTCGTCTCGCGCTTATGAGCGGTCAGCAAATCGGCAGTGATAGCCACATCGCCGCGCACGGCTTTTGCATTGCCTCTTGCCACATAGATGTTTTGATCCTCATACCATTCGAGCGATTTGTCTGCCGTGACTTCGATGTCTTGCGATGGGGCAGGGACGCTCTCCGCCGAAGAAGGATTGGCGGCGAAAGCGAAACCGCCGAGACAAAGAAGGGCGGCGGCGATCGAGACAGGCAGGCGCATGCTAAACCTTGAAACCATAGGGGGCTTTATGTCCGACAAACCTTGCTTTCAGGTAAATACCAGAATCAGACGCCGGGCGCTAGATGCCAGAAAGACGCTAAATCTGGGAATCTGGAGCGCGTTTTCCTCAGTTCTCCGGTTTTGTCCGAAAAGTGGCTTTCGCTGGGCCATTAACGACTAACGTTTTCCCGTCGTCGATCAGCCGGAAGCCGTTGTTGCCTTCAATCGCTCCGAAGCTTCCTTGAATCCTCACGCCTTTTGTGCCCCAAGCCGCTTTGTTCTCGAGATTGACCTGAGCCTCCTCGGTCCTGAACCGATAACCGTCGTTATGGAAAATCTCAACATTTCCGCCGAGCCAAAGCCTCTTTCCCCTCTCGTCATAGCGCCCAAAATCGGCCTTGCCGTCGATCCAAGCCCCATTGTCGAGCTGAATGTCTCCCTGAGGCTTCGTAAGGTCATAAAGCCCATGAGCGTTCGTCAAAGCCCGCGTTGCCTGAGCGGCGCTAAGCGAATAGGTCTGGTTTTTATCGTCTGCGCCTGTGTAGTGGACATTGTCGATGACAAGATTGGGCGCATTGTTGGCGATATCCGGCATCTTGAATCTCGGCCTCAGCGCGGGCCAAGCGAACAGAAGCAGAACGACCATGGCCGCTGCCAAAGGCAACCAATGGCGCAGTTGCGTGGCAAAACGCGCCATGCGCCCTTCGCGCGCGCTTTCGATGCGCCGCGTCATCCGAGGCGTGACGAAATCGAGCCTTTCGTGAGGCTCTGGATTATCGGCAGATATTTTCACTCACTCGTTATGCCCGCAAAAGCGGACACCCCATGTTCCGGGCTCATTTTATCTCAAAAAAAAGTGGCAAACAAAGGCCGATTCCGAGCCTCAATCCGGCTTTCTGACCGGCTTATGTGAAAAGATATCGACCTCTGCCCATCCCGCGACATCAAGCTCCGCTCGCGCAGGCAAGCAATTCATAACCTTCTTTGCGAGTTCCGTGCGATTTTCGCGCGCAAGCCTTTCATCCAGAACGGCCTTAAGTTTGTGCAAATAAAGCACATCCGAAGCCGCATAGGTCAGTTGCTCCTTCGATAGAGTAGGGGCCCCCCAGTCCGACGTCTGCTGCTCTTTCGAAAGATCGATGCTCAAAAGGTCCCGCGCCAAGTCCTTCAGGCTATGGCGGTCCGAGAAAGTTCTTACAAGCACCGAAGCGACCTTTGTGCAATAAACCGGCGCGGGCATGACCCCAAGATGCTTGAAAAGCGTCGCAAGGTCCGCCCTCGCGAAGTGAAAAAGTTTCAAAACATCAGGGTCTATCAAGAGCTTCTTGAGATTGGGCGCTGAATAGTTCCCCGGCTCGAAATGAACGAGATGCGCATTGCCATCCCCAGCAGAGAGTTGAACGAGGCAAAGCCGGTCGCGGTTCCAGTTCAATCCCATGGATTCGGTATCGATAGCGACGCAGTTTCCAAAAGAAACGTCTGCTGGAAGATCACCCTTGTGCAACGAAATAGTCATTTAAACCTTTCCATCCGAGATAGTTCGCCGTGGCGGATAACTAAGGTGATATCACGCCTTTTGGCTAAATTCAAAAGCCGTGTGGTTTTTCCCCGGCAAAAAGAACTCGGCAGTTTTTGCCTAGCCAAGAACAAAATGTGGAAATTTTTTCCCCTTATCCCGCACTGATTCTTTTGGACGATCAATAAGTTGTCTGTTTTGTCCACAATGGCACAATTCTGGCAACAAAAATGCCGCCGCTAGGAGCATTCCGCTCTTGGCATGTCAACCGGTGGAAGGATTCTGCCTACTTCTGAAAGGAGTTCCTACTATGGCTATTGGTGATATCACCCTGACCTCGGCTGCCCAAGCGAACCTGAACGCTTTGCAGTCAACGGCGCAGCTCTTATCCGCGACGCAGAAGCACTTGTCGACTGGGAAGACGGTTAACTCGGCTTCCGATAACGCGACAAAATACTTCGCATCTCAAGGCTTCCTGAATACTGCGAACAACCTTGATACGGTGAAGAGCAACCTGGGAACCTCGCTCGAAGCGGTGAACTCGTTCACCAACTCGATCAGTTCGGTCACAAAAGTCATCAACCAGCTCCAAGGTCTTTGCACGCAAGCGCTGTCAACTCAAGACGCAGCGACCCGTACATCCCTTGCGACGCAATATGGCACCCTCTGCGACCAGCTCGATGCGTTGGTCGAAGACGCGTCGTTCAACGGCACGAACCTGTTGAACAGCGCAGCGGCTTCCATGCGCGTATATTTCAATTCGGACAACACGAACTACTTGGACATAACGGGCGTCGATCTGACCTCCGCGACTCTGATCGGTTCGGCCGACGCCACAAATACGTGGGTGGGAGACGCCGATATCCAGGCGGATCAGGCAAACCTGTTGACCGCGTTGAACACCTTGACGGCAGACGCCGCATCGTTCGGTGGTAACGCCACGTTGATTCAAACGCGGCAGTCCTTCACCGGAAACATGATCGAATCTCTGAAGAACGCTTCTTCGAGTTTGATCTCTGCCGATACGAACGAGGAAGGCGCGAACCTTCAAGCTCTTCAAGCTCAAAACTCTCTTGGTATTGTCTCGCTGGGTGTCTCCGGACAGCTGGCTCAGGCAATCTTGAAGATTCTCTAAGGTTAGCCGGGGATGGGCGGGCCTTGACTGGCCCGTCCATTCTTGTTTTTTTGTCTTAATTCTCGAAGGAGTCGGGATCATGCCGCTCAAGATTCGT
The DNA here is from genome assembly GCA_028708035.1 of Alphaproteobacteria bacterium. Classification (GTDB taxonomy): domain Bacteria; phylum Pseudomonadota; class Alphaproteobacteria; order UBA9219; family UBA9219; genus CAIXLI01. Next base: position 3,933 of record JAQVZU010000052.1, on the reverse strand, counting down.
GTAAAGCCGGAAGGCAAGATTCTAGCCGGAGGCGCAGTTCTCAAGAACGTCGGGAATCGTCCTGCCGATTTGCTTGTTCTCTCAGATAGCCCTGTGTTGCGCGAAGACTATATGATGAATATAGAACGCCGCGACGAGTCAGATTTCTCCAATGTCTACTTCCTTCTGCAGGTCATTTACCTTTTCAAAGGCAAGGACAAGCCAATGGATTCGTTTGTCATTCAAACGATCAAAAGCTTTGCCCAGCTTTATCCGAACTTTGAATCGGATACGAACCAGATCATTGTGCACCTTGAAGCAAATGAGAGTTTCAAGGCGCTCAAGATTGCTCACTCGATGCTCGCCAGGCACGAGAAGAGCGCGCAGGCAACGCCCAAGCCTGTTCCTCAGTCCGTTGGGCCTACTTATCAGTTGGAGAAAGCCAGTGCCATCTAATCCGTATCAAAAAGTCAGTGCATATAATCAAACCCAGAAGGCCATCCAAAACGAAGTGCCATCCACCAGCCGGGAGATTGATGCGCATGCGCTCCTCGTATGCGCAAGCAGGCTGAACGACGCGAAAAGCTTGATGCAAAGCGGTGATTCTAAGTCGCGCGAAAATCTGAAAGTATGGAGCGAGGCAATACGCAAGAATCAACGAATCTGGACATATTTTCAGGTAGCGGTTACTGATCCGCAGAATCCGCTGCCTAATGACATCAAGGCGATCATTTTCAACCTGAGCCGGTATGTAGATAAACAAAGCTTCAGCGCGATGGGCAAATTTATTCCTAATATTGCGGACAGTCTCATCAACATTAACCGCACTCTGGCGGCAGGCTTAAGCAAAGCTCCTCCAGAAGCAACGATTCGGCCAATTTCGCCCCAAACAAACGACGTTCCAACATCGCTCATGACCTCGGCTTAAACGGGCATTCGGGAAAAATAAAAGCCGCGAAATCCTGATGGGGTGCCTTTATAAGCGAGACCGCTTGGTCAAGTTTCTCTATCCCCAGATCAAAGCACCAGGAGGAAGTAGCGGAAAACGATATGCTTTTTAAAGATCGAAGCAAAGCATGGCTACTGCGCGAGCGCCAATGTCGTACCCATCGCTCGCGACGATTACATATCGAACGAGCCGCACCTAGGCTGAAATGCTTATTGCCATAGATCGTAGGGGAAGCTTTCAATGAGTTTTTGCAGGTCGCATTGTATGGGTTTTTCTCCCCCAGCTTTTAAGGCCTCTGGGATACTTGTAAAGACTTGGGAAAGATACCGGCCTGTTCCTTCGTAATAGTCATGATATTTAAATATATTTTCATTCTCAGTAAGCCGAACATAGCGCGCCGGAATGCCAAAAGCTTCGGCAACAACGAGGCCATGAAGGGAACTCGCCAGCAAAAACTTGCACTTGAGGATGTCGTTGACAACTTTGTTCCAACTCCGGCGTGGATCGATCACGGGGATATCGAAGTGCGAAAAATCGATCTTGGCATAGTCGCCGAGATTAGGAACGAAGGCCGCTTCCAATTCTCCAGTCGGAACAAAGCGTCCTTGAGTCAACATCGGCAATAAAAGCGCAGGATCTCCGAAGACGCCAGGTGCATCAATCCCTTTGGACTTTAAAAATTCCAACGTCTTTGGGCCGCGAACAGCGCGAACATCCAGTTTTTTCCATAAATGTTCTTCGGGCGGGACGTTTCCATGCCGACCAGCTCCCCATATAACGCTATCGTCTTTTGCGAACTGTAGGATCGAGCCGACCGTTAACAATCTTCTCGCTTGAGGCGCTTCGTCGAAAAGAGTCATTCCTTTGCGGGCGAGCATCAATTCGACAACGGTGCGCCCCAATTCGTCGCCAAAATTGACGCCGCTCTCCGGCGACCAATAAAACAAATCGACGGATGGGTACGAAAGGCGAAGCCGCGGCGAAAAGATGTTGGCGTGATTGATTCTGGAAACCGTGATGGGGGCGGGCATAAGAGTGTGAGTGGGGATATCTTGATTCAAGGGGTTTTGCTCCGTCCTGGCTGAGTTCTTTTTGGCTCGGATGTTGAACATTTTATCCCTTTTGTTCTTGCCGCTGGCGAAGATGAATCATTTTACCAATCATACGGTATCCTGAAAAAAATGTTGCCCCAAGGGTTGATCCTGTGCCAATGCATTAATGCGTTTTCTTCGGAAGCGTATCAACTTTTTTCTAAGGCATTAATTCATGGCGCAAGTTTCGAAAGAAGCCGTTCTGAAGGCTCTTAGCTCTATTCTGTGGGAGGGGCAGGATATCGTTTCAAAAGGGATGGTTTTAGAAGTTACCTTTACCAAGGAGCCGACGGGAACCAAGGTTCATCTCATCTTTAAGATTGAGCCGAAAAAAGAAGCGAATTTCGATGCGCTTAAAAGAGATTCGGAAGAAGCCGTAAAAAAAGTTGAAGGTGTTTCTTCAGTTGACGTGATTTTTACGGCGAACAAAGAAGCTCAGCCTAAACACGGGCGCGCTCATTCCGGCGCGGCAGGACCCGAGAAGATTGAATTGCCTAATATCGCGCACATTATTGTTGTGGCCTCGGGCAAAGGTGGGGTCGGAAAATCAACGACGGCGGTTAATCTCGCAGCTGCTTTTTCGCAAAAGGGCCTAAAGACTGGATTGCTGGATGCCGATGTCTATGGGCCCTCAATTCCGCGCATGATGGGCTTACGCGACGAGCCCGAGGAAAACGCCGAGGGACAGATGGAGCCTTTGGAACGCGATGGCATCAAAGTGATGTCGATCGGATTCATGATCCGCGAGGATCAACCGATGATCTGGCGCGGACCCATGGTACATGCCGCACTGATGCAGTTTTTAAGGCAGGTCGCATGGGGCGCTCTTGACGTGCTTGTGGTCGATCTTCCCCCAGGGACCGGAGATGCCCAACTCACCTTTGCGCAGAGCATTCCTGTAGCCGGGGCGGTCATTGTCTCGACTCCGCAAGACATTGCGCTGATTGACGCCCGGAAAGCGCTTGCCATGTTTAGCAAAACGGACGTGCCAATCTTGGGAATTATTGAAAATATGAGCTATTTCGAATGCCCTCATTGCGGAGGCAGAAGCGAGATTTTTAGCCATGCAGGGGCTAAATCCGAGGCCGATAAGCTTAACATTCCCTTTTTAGGAGAAATTCCTCTTGATATTGTGCTTAGGCGCAGAGGCGACGAAGGGCAGCCTTTAACGCTTTCAGAGCCGGACAACCCTATAACCAAGGCCTTTCAGTCGATTGCCGCCCGGCTCTGGAAACATTTGAATGCTTGACAGAGCGCGGCCTTGCTACGATAAAGAGCCCCTTCGCACAAAGGGCCTGTAGCTCAGCTGGGAGAGCGCAACGTTCGCAATGTTGAGGTCGTCGGTTCGATCCCGATCAGGTCCACCAATTACCCTTCCAAGGGCATTCGAGGAAATCCGAGAATTTCAGAAAACGTCAAAGAAAACATTGAATCAGCATTTGTAGCTGTCCATCAGAACTCTTCTGGCAGCCGAAAATCGTTTGGGGTAACGTTTTGGGGCAGGCCCCGACATCATTGTCCGCAACGCCAAGCCTCGACTCAAACCGTACAAAATGTACGACAGTGACGGGCTTTTCCTCCTGATAACGCCCACAGGAAACAAGTGGTGGCGGTTAAAATTCCACTACGAAGGCAAAGAGATGCTTCTTTCGTTAGAGCCTGTTCATAATCTTTTAACAAGAGAATGATTCGAAGGAGGAAACGAAAGGAGCCTCCGATGAGACAAGCCTATCATTCTATTTTGTGCGATTAACGTCACTCTATTGCCATATATGGTTAAGAACCGACCATACTACCCTACACTCCGGTGCATTGATCTGAAACGATATTTCTGCGGGACGAACAAAGAGAGAAGAAGAAGGTTCAAGCCGCGGAGGAAAGCGGAGCGAGCGGCGTAGCCGTGGTTTTTTTTCG
>JAQVZU010000051.1 GCA_028708035.1 Alphaproteobacteria bacterium | reverse complement strand
TGGCCCAATTGTTCGTTACCAAGAGCCCTCGCTGCTGCTGGTAACTCGATACGCAGGTCCCTCTAATCTTATGACTCCTCAATATCTTCCGGCGGGCGGCCCCCCCACCGTGCAATATGCCGGTCCACCAGTGTTTGCGTCTTTGGAGTATTTGCCAAGCGCAGCACTTCCGACTGCCGAGTATGCGGGCCCGGTAAATCTTCCAGCGCAAAGGTTTATTCCACCCGGCGTCGGCCCGATACCGAGGTACCAAGGCCCTCCCGCTCTTGCCACTCCGGAATATGCTCCGCCCGGAGTTCTGCCCGAGAGACCGGGAAGGCCTCTTCGACCCTACCGATATGAAGGCCCATCCACGACTTTGTTGGAGCGTCCCAGCGTGCAGATTCCTTATGAGAAACCTGCGGTTCCGCAGATGTCCGGCCCGCCGACACCCGCTCTGCCCACGCAAGCGCCTATGCCTGAAAAAAGGGCAAGCGAAGGTTTTGAAATCGAGATCGGCGCCAAACCAATTCCCCCCTCGCCGGTTTCGGGGACAGAATATCTTCTCAAACCTTTTCGCTCCGAAGAGCGGCTGGCATTTCCCCAGCCGAAGAAAGTAACGGAACTGATGTTGCCAGCAGAGGGGGGCGAACCATTTATACCCGAAGTCCCCGTCGAAAGATACGTTCCAGAGGAAGCGCTCCGCCCAACCCGTCCCGGAGTTCTTCCGACTTCTGAGCCAGAGGCGGCAAGACCTAAGGAGCCTGAGCGCAAAGAGGTGCGCATTATGCCCGAAGTGGAGCGCGTTGTGCCCGAAGAAAAACCGCAGCCGGAGTTTTTCGCCGCCCCGTTATTAAAAGGGAAGCCGCCGCGGATTGCCGAGGAAGAACCCATGCCGATTCCGCAGCCGCGCCACAAACCCGAGTTCATCACGCAGAACACGTACCTCGAATTGAAGCAAACGCCGACCGGCTTCACGAAAGCGGTGCTGGTTGGGGATGCAGGCAAGCTGCAAAACAAAACCAAGGCCGAATTGGTTAAAAACGTGCCCAAACCGCATACGTTCGACAGGACGAGAAAGCCCAAGTCATGGGACTTTCCGACGCCAGGGCTTGAACCATTTCCGCGCGCACAAGGCGGCAGAAAGAAAAGATAATGAGAATTTATTCCTCGTCCGACATCGAGCGGATTAACTCGTAAACTTTTCTGCGCTGCTTCGTATCCTGAATGCGATAGTATGCACGAATGAGCTCAAGAGTTTCACGCCTGCGGAGAATGTCATAATCCGACTGGTGTTCGCCGGGTGCGCCCTCGATAGTCGATTGACCTTCCTCGGCAAAACCGGGCTGCGACGAATTGCCCATGGCCTCAGGCATCTCTTCGAAGAAATAGGCCACCGGAACCGAAAGCGTTTTGGCGACCTGAAAGAGGCGGCTTGATCCCATCCGGTTAATTCCACGCTCATATTTTTGGATTTGCTGAAAAGTCAATCCGAGAGATTTACCGAGTTGCTCTTGGCTTAAGCCAACGAGATTTCTCCTCATCCGCAGACGAGACCCGACGTGAATATCCACGGGATCGGGGTTTTCAGAACGAAGGATTGTTTTCTTGATATGTTTTTTATCGACCGCCATCATATGAGCTTCCTGAATATTGAACATTGTTTGCAGTTATTTTGTAAGACAACTGCGGCCAGATTTGAGTAGAGGATTTGCTATCTCAAAGCAAGTAAAGAGATAATTTTCAAGGATACTTTGTTGCTTTTTTAATGTTTTTTCGACCAAAAGTTTTTCAAGCGTTTTGAGAAACTCCCCAAAAAGAGAAAGAAAAAGATCCATGTAGGTGTTTCTTGCATTCGGGAATAAAAAGTGGGACGAATCGGCTGGGGAAGATCGCCATCAACGATTCCCTGCTGCCCGAGTTCCAAAGCGTGCGCAACGCGTCCTAAAGGATCCACGATGCCGGAAATGCCGGTATTGGCGACGCGCACGAGCGGCAGCCCTTCCTCAATGGTGCGTGTCCGCGCAATGGCGAAATGCTGATAGGGACCCGCCGTGCGTCCGTACCACCCGTCGTTAGTAATGTTAAGCAAGAAATCCGGCCTGTCGTTATAATCGATGACTTTGCCAGGGAAAATGGCTTCATAGCAAATTAACGGGCTGAAAAGCGGCAGGCCCCGCACACGCAAACTTCGCGGCCCAGGCCCTGCCGAGAAGTCGGCGCTGTTTTGAACAATGGTCGGTATCGGGAGATGCTTCCGGAAAGGCATATATTCGCCGAAAGGCACAAGATGCGCCTTGTCGTATCCTGCGACAAGGTTGCCGAGTCCATCGAGGGCGACAAGCGAGTTATAATATTTGATCGTGCCGTTCTCGTTGGCCGTTCGCCGCACGACGCCTGTGATAACCGCTGAAGAAGCGGGGATTGTGTCAGCGATCTGTTTGCGCTTGAAAGGGTCTTCGCTCAGATAATAGGTCGAAGCGGTCTCGGGCCAGAAGAAATGTGTAATCGGCTTCTCGGACGGCTTCGAAGTCAGCGAAATAAGTTCCTGAAAATGTTCTTCCCGTTCGTCGAGAACCCATTTTTTTTTCTGATCGACGTTGGGTTGAACGAGGCGGATATAAACTCCCGGAGCCGACACAACCTCTGTCGTCCGAAGCCTGTGCTCGCCCCAAACGGCGAAAGCGGCAAACATCAGGATGCTTGCCGAAACAGCGGTCCGCGCCGTCCTCGATTTGTCTTTGAGCGCTACGGGCAGCGCCGCTGCGATGACGGTAAGCAGCGAAAGCCCGTAAATACCAATAATGCTCGTGACCTGCAGCACGGCCAATTGCCCTGACCACGCGTAGCCGATAAGGTTCCAAGGAAACCCGGTAAATAAATGCCCTCGCGCCCAATCGGCCAGAAACCACGTTAGCGCGAAAGCGATAGCCCCGCCGAGCCCTTCAAGCCCAAGCTTTCGGGCGACGATGGCTGCAACTCCGTAATAAATCGCAAACAGGGCAGGGAGTCCCGCAACGGCGAGCGGTACCGCCCACCAGAAGGTCTTGATATCGACGAACATCGAAGCGGCGATCCAGTATAAGCCGAAGACGAAGAAGCCGAACGCGAAGCTCCACCCCGTCCCAAAGGCCTGCCATCCGCTATGCGTTCCTTGAAGAAGGAAAATTGCGGCTGGTATACAAATCCAAAGAACCGGAAAGAGCCCGACCGGGGGCATGGCCAGCGCCATGACACTTCCGAACAAAAATGCGGCAAGAAGGCGTTTCCATCCCGACAGCTCTCGTAAATACTTTTCAGCGGATAAAACACTAGGCATGGATATTCCTACAATCATCCTTTTTCAAACTGCAGGCAGATGTTGAATTAGAACGAAAAATCAGATTAACGCAACTATTAACTACTTTGCTAAGAGTTGATATGATTTCTTTCAACTTAATAAACATTTGCAACAGCGAACTGTCGGAAAAGCAAGCCGATGGCCTCGCTACGGACCTTGCAGCCGTCGTGGATACTTATTTCAAGGTTCGCGGCGATGCAGTTAACATAACCGTTGCACAGAGGCGGGGCAGCGCCGGTTATCCGGCGCATACCCTTTAGCGCGATTTTCCTTAAGCTGCTTTATTGCGCTCAAGCCCCTTCACGAGCCTATCAAACTGCGCGCGTATCCGTGGCGGCAGACGATCTCCAAACCGCGCCAGATGCGCCTCAAGCTGCGGCATCTCGGCCTTGCGTTCCTCAAGCTTCGGATCGAGCAGATCAGTCAAAGCCGCCTGGCTTATCGAAAGCCCCTTGAGATCGAGGTCCGCCGCGTTCGGCAGATACCCGACAGGCGTTTCGGTCGCACCGGCTTTGCCGCTGACGCGGTCGCAAATCCACTTAAGGACGCGGCTGTTATCGCCATAGCCGGGCCAAAGGAACTTGCCGTTCTCGTCTTTGCGGAACCAGTTGACATAGAAGACGGCAGGGGCCTTCGACCCAAGCTTATCGCCCATGTTAAGCCAGTGCTGGAAGTAATCGCCCATGTTGTATCCGCAGAACGGCGTCATCGCCATCGGATCATACCGTAACTTTCCGACTGCGCCGATATTGGCCGCTGTGGTTTCGGAGGCGAGGGTTGCGCCAAGGAACACGCCGTGATCCCAGTTGAGGGCCTGCGTGACAAGTGGCGCGATATGGGCGCGTCGGCCGCCAAAAAGAATGGCATCGATAGGGACCCCTTCGGGTTTTTCCCAATCTTTGCAGATCACTGGACATTGAGAAGCTCGCGCTGTGAAGCGGGCGTTCGGATGAGCCGCGGGCTTGTCGCTCGCGGGTGTCCACTCATTGCCCTGCCAATCGATCAGGTGAGAAGGTTTTGCCCCATCCATGCCTTCCCACCAAACATCGCCATCATCCGTTAGCGCGCAGTTGGTGAAGATGGTGTTTTCCTTAATTGAATTCATGGCGTTGGAGTTCGTCGAGAAGGAGGTTCCGGGGGCAACTCCGAAGAATCCCGTCTCTGCGTTAATGGCGTAAAGCCTGCCGTCCGGCCCCGGCTTCATCCAGGCAATATCGTCGCCGAGACACTCGGCCTTCCACCCCGGAATAGTCGGAATAATCATCGCCAGATTGGTCTTGCCACATGCCGAGGGGAAAGCCCCCGCGATATGATATTGCTTTCCGCTCGGATCGGTCAGGCGCAGAAGCAGCATATGCTCGGCCATCCAGTCCTCGCGGCGCGCCATCGACGACGCGATGCGAAGCGCGAGACACTTCTTCCCCAGCAGGGCGTTTCCGCCATACCCAGAGCCATACGCCCAAATAAGGTTTTCGTCCGGGAAGTGGCTGATGTACTTCTTTTCGATGGGGGCGCAGGGCCATTCTTTCGTGCCTGCGCCGCTGCCGACCGAGTGCATGCAGGGCACGAATGTACCATCGGTCCCTAGCCTGTCGAGTGCTGCCGTTCCGACTCGCGCCATGATATGCATGTTAAGGACGACATACGCGCTATCGGTGATCTCAACGCCGATCTTCGCGAGAGGAGAGGTCAGAGGTCCCATCGAAAATGGGATCACATACATCGTGCGCCCCTTCATGCATCCGGCATAAAGCTCGCGCATGGTCTTCTTTAAGGTTTCTGGATCTTCCCAGTTATTAGTCGGTCCCGCATTGTCTTTTGATGGCGTGCTGATATAGGTGCGGGATTCGACGCGAGCGACGTCGCTAGGATCTGAACGGAAGAGATAGCAGTCTTTGCGCTTCTTGAGAGGAATTGCGGCTCCTGTGTCAACAAGCTGCTTGACGAGCGTATCGTATTCCTGCTGGCTTCCGTCGCAGATATGAATGGAGTCGGGTTTACACAGGTCCGACATCTCATGGACCCACTTGTTCAAAGCAACGTTCTTGAAATGAACCATAAATTATCCCCCGGAAGCGGTTGAAGAATGTGAGCCGACTTTAGTCCAGCTTGAAAGCCCATGTCCACCCGTTAAATCGAATCGCGCAAGGCTGGAGTTTAAGGGCAAGAAATCATTCATTCAGCCCTGTACGCGAGATTCTCATGTCGCGGTGAACGGAAATGGAAAGCAATATTCCGCATCCAATCAAAAGCGTCAGCATGGCTGTTCCGCCGTAAGAGACAAGGGGCAGGGGGATGCCGACGACCGGTATCGTCCCCGTCACCATCGCGACATTGACAAAGACGTAAAGAAAAAAATTGACCGTCAGACCAAAAGCCGCGAGCCTCCCGAAGTGGTTTCTGCATGTCAGCGCGATCATGAAGCCATAAGCAATCAGAAGAAAATAAAGGAGAAGAAGAAACATCGCGCCCGCCATCCCGAATTCCTCTGCCAGAACGACGAAAATGAAGTCCGTGTGCTTCTCGGGAAGAAATTGCAGTTGGCTTTGCGTCCCATGCCCAAACCCGCGCCCGAACAGTCCTCCGGACCCCATCGCAATTTTGGATTGAAGAATATTGTAGCCGTGCCCCAAGGGATCGGCGTCAGGGTCGAGAAACGTCGTTAGCCGCGCCTTCTGATAATCGTGCAAATGCTCCCAAGCTATGGGCAGAATGGCGGCGGCAATCAGGATTACGATCGCGAATTTCCACCACTTCACCCCTCCTGTAAAGAAAACGGCTGCGCTTGCGAGCGTCAAAAGCAGCGCTGTTCCCAAATTCGGTTGCATCAGCACAAGCGCGACGGGTGCCACGACCATGGCCGTCGGCGCAACAAGTTTCAGTGGTTGCCCGATGTCCTCAAGCGATAATCCATGAAAATACTTCGCCAGCGCCAGGACGAGGGTGACTTTCATGAGCTCTGACGGTTGAATGACGATAAACCCCAGGTTGATCCATCTCTGAGCGCCCATGCCGGTGTGCCCCATAATTTCGACAACAACCAGAAGCACCAGCATCAAGCCGTACATTGCATAGGCATAATGAAGCCAGATCCGGATGTCGGTCAGCGAAATGGCGAGCATCAGAACCAGCCCTACGCCGAACCGCGCGAGCTGCGGTCCTGCCCAGGGTAACCAGCTTTTACCGCCTGCCGAATAAAGCAACGCCACGCCGATAAGCCCGATAAGGACAATCAGCGCGATCATTCCCCAATTAAGAATTCTGAGTTTTTCAGGGATGCTAAGAGCGTCAGAAGAGGAAAGGCGGGACATTCGGCTGCGAAACCTGTTGTTTCAATGGGAGGGATTTCCTCCGATAGAGGGAAAGCTAACGTACAAAAAGCTGTTCGTGACGCGAAACGCTTTCATTCCCTGAAAAAATGCCCTAAATTGATTGCCCTTTCCACAGAATTCGGGAACATTTTTTATGCAATCGGCGATTGTCGTATTTCCAGGAACTAACCGCGAGCGCGACGCCATTGTCGCGCTGGAGCGCGCGACAGGCAACAAGCCACATGTCGTTTGGCATACTGACCGGACGTTGCCGAAAGTGGACCTTATCCTTTTGCCAGGCGGTTTTTCTTATGGAGATTATCTCCGCACTGGCGCGATGGCAGCCCATGCGCCAATCATGCGGGAAGTGAAAGCTCGCGCCGCTCAGGGCGTTCGTGTTTGGGGCATTTGCAACGGTTTTCAAATTTTATGCGAAGCTGGCCTGCTTCCCGGAATTCTGTTGAGGAACAAGAGTCTCAAGTTCATCTGCAAATCCGTCACGCTCAAAGTCGAAAACACCGACAGCGATTTTACGCGTTTGTGCCAGAAAGGGCAGGACCTGCGCGCCATTATCGCGCACGGCGACGGCAACTATTTCGCCGAAGCCGAGGCGCTAAAAAAGCTCGAATACAATGGCCAAGTCGCGTTCCGTTACCGTGAGAATCCCAATGGTTCGGCAAACGACATCGCGGGAATTTTCAACGAAAAGCGCAATGTTTTGGGCATGATGCCGCATCCCGAAGATGCAATCGAGGTTCTCCACGGCAGTACCGACGGCAAGCTTCTTTTCGACAGTGTGGCTCACGCGCTGGCCGCATAGAGTATTTCCCGGCTAACCATCTGAGATATAATGGTTTCCGACGTTAGTATTCCGTTCATACCTAGGTGTTAAAATTCGTTACTCAAGCGTATTGAGAACGATATTTCAAGAACCGGTATAGTCGAAAAAGATGGAGCCGAAAATGACCAGAAGGGATCTTCGCGAAATTGAAGAATTTATCCTTGTAGGCGGTGATTGGAACTCGGGATTTGCTCGGGGCCCGAACAATACAACGAATCCCGTCCATACGCTGTCGCTCGAAGACCTCTCTAGGGATGATCGGGAAGCTGCGGTTCGGCTTCTTAAAGAGAAGTACGATATTTCCGCGACGCTTGAAGAACCTTCAAGAAAAATGCTGCACGTCGAATCGACGGCGACAAGCAAAGAGGTGGCGAAGTTGTCGGCGGTGTTGTGCCTTGCCGACCCGGCGTTTTGGACCGAAACCGAAGGAGAGTGCTAATGACCCACAACTTTTCTCTCGACAAGATGTCGCCATTCCAAATCAGCTACTTGCAAAGCCTGATGAAAAAATTTGGCGTGCCAGCCGAAACGAATAACGGCGTTCTCGGTTTTGCACACGAGCAGGTGGAAAAGCTGCAAGGAATGTTTCCGCTAACATTGATGCCTACGAGAGGGACTCGGCGGCCTACGGCTCCTCAAAACCACCTTCGTTGTTAACCAGTAGGACAAAAAAGCCCCATAATTGCGCAGCTAGTGTATTAACGCGATGCAAGGCATCCCCCCGTGCCGCACTTGCGAACAAGCCCGCTTGCATTTCCGGTCAAGTGTTGTAGCCCTAAGGGGCTTGGCTTTTAGTGAGTCCGAAATGGCACATTGTCGCATAGGCTTATACCCCGGAACCTTCGATCCGATCACGCGTGGGCACATGGATATCATCCAACGCGCCGCCCGCATCGTGGACAAACTGGTCATTGGCGTTGCAAAGAATTCGGGCAAAGGCCCGCTGTTCGATACCTGCGCGCGCGTCAAGATGGTCAAGCGCGAAGTCGGGACGTTGCAATACAGCGACAACATTGATGTTGTGCCTTTTGATAATCTACTGATGCACTTCGCGATGAAAATCAATGCCTCGGTCATTATCCGGGGACTTCGCGCCGTATCGGATTTCGAATACGAGATCCAAATGGCGGCGATGAATTACCGCATGTACCCGAATATAGAGACAATCTTCCTTTCTGCGACCGAAGGCACGCAGTTTATAGCTTCAAGCTTCGTCAAAGAGATATGCCGTTTGGGGGGCGACATTCGTCCGTTCGTCAGCGAAGAAATCGCCCGCGATCTGGAGCGCATCTTCAAAGCCGAGTCTGCCCGCCGCAAAGTCAAGCCTGTCGTAAGAGATTGATTTTTGCCGCGCCGAAAGCAAGCTTATTTAAAAACTTAAGCGGGGCTAAATCCGCGTTTCTTTGAGCCGTTCTTCGCTCTGGACCTTATAGAGAACCAAGCTTTGGGTTTTTTACCCTTAATGTTTTCTTCGACCGAAGGAGTCATTCCTGCGACGCTTCTGTAATCCGTGCGCCTTTTTGTTTGAGGGGATGTGGAGGAGCTTTCCGTTGTTGGAACAGAGGTATCGGAAACGGCCTGCTTGGCCGCAGCGGCAACCCTTGCAGTCTGAACGAATTTACGCGCGGCTTTTTTTTCCCTAACGACTTTCAGATCGTTGACCTTGTGCGCAACGGGCGCAATTTTGCGGACTGCCTTCAACGTCGTTGCCAAGAACTTCGCGGCTTTCGGATACTTTTGCATCGCCTCTGCGACTTTCAGAAACTTTCCCGCTCTGGCAAGGAAAGCGCCTGTTTTAAGCGATGCCACGCCGGCTTCTGCTGCTGCGCCTGCCGGAGGCACAATAAAAGCGATGAGTGCCGCTGTATCTACGACAAGCCAGAAAACAGCCTTTCCCCTTTCACCATTTTTCCAACAGTCGACCGATGTGGCGTAGGGAATGACAAGTTTCGCCGCCTCTTTAAGGATGGGGGTGACGGAGGATTTTGGCTCGCCTTTTTTGGCTTCAGCAGGCATTTGCTTTTATCCTAAAGATAAATTTCAAAGACAGGTCTTTTGTGCCCATACTGTAAATCTTGAAACAATATTCTCTATATTGCCATACGTGGATTAATTGCGCATTAAATTTTTGCTGTTCCAGTTTTTTAAAGTTAAAGCGACGTAATATAAATTACGTATAAAAATCATCGGGTTACGTGAGCGGGTGAAAGCTTACGGTTCCGGCAGACACTCGATCTTACCGGGCAGGGGGGTAATAATTTGCCGGTCGCCATCAACAACCGCTTCGGCATCGAACTCAAGATAATAAGGAGCATCCGCATCGCGCTTCATTTCTTCCGAAATCTGCTGGTCGATTTCGCCGTCGGTGTGTCCATCGTTTTTTAGCCATTGGGCTTCAAGATCGTAATACTCGCGGCAATTTGGCTTCTCTGCGTCTGTTAGTCCCGTGGCTTTCTTCACTTTAGCCCAGCAAGCATCTGCGCCGTCGCCTACCATCGTACAATCTGCAAAATAGACCCGCCTGTATTTAAATTTAAGCGACGTTCCAGAGCGCTCGACGCCAGTCACCTCTTTGCCTTGGTCTTTAAAGATTATGCGGCGCTTGCCAAAATCATAAATTTCAAGCCCCATGCCTTTGCCCGCATATTCTCCGATAGCGCTTAGAAAAATAGCGTTTTCTTTGACGCCTAAAAACCAAGAAATATCCTCCGGCTCGCCATTGACAGAGCGCCCGAATGTGAACTCATTTGCTTGCGTTTTTTGGCGGCACGGAAGAGCTTTCCCGCTTTTCGGCAGAGAAACCACAGCGATGGAGTCTCCTTTATCCGCGGTATTGTAGTCCTTAATCATAAACTTCGGATAAGTGGAACAAACGACTCGCGGATTGTCTCCCGACATATTTTCGTCAGGGCCTACTGTGGCGACCTCCAGAGGCTGATCGAAGCCGTCCTCTTCCTCAACGGAGAGAAGCCCCTCGGCAACATCCGGCTGCGTTTGTGCAAAGACGGACGCACCGAAACCAAAAAAAATGATCACAAAAACAAAGAGTGCGCGCATGGTCGGCCCGTCGTTCATAGAATGGGAGGCTACACAACGAAAGCTGCTAAGGCAAGGAGTCCTGTTCACGGCCTTGGTGGAAGCATAGAAAGTTAACATTTGAACGGCGAGGAAGGAGCGGATCACCTCAAATAGGTGTGAAACTACCCATTTTGGGTGGTTATGCTATGCCGTATTTTGCTACGTGTAATCCGAAAGGGCTCTTTCTTCGTAAGGGCTTGCGCGTTTCAGGTTCTTGGGACAGATTGTCGCGGGCTCGACCTTGGTTGTATAACAGGCGGGGTGAGGCTATGCGAAGTATGCCGGATGTTGCTGCGGAGCAGGATTATATTTCCAAAAATGCCGACTTGCGCAAGGCCGCGATTCTGATCGTGGATGCCGATAGAGATGCGCTGGTTTTTATGACCTCCATTTGCCGTAATTTGCGTTTTGGCGCTATTTTTTCCGCATCCGATACGACAGAGGCTTTCAAGATTCTTGGCAGAGAGAAACTGGACATTCTTATCTGCGATTGCGGAATCCGGCCTTTGCGTTGTGTCGAGTTCGTCAAGAGGTTGCGGCTTTCGGCAGAAAATCCAAACAGCGCCGTTCCCGTCGTGGTTCTGGCGTCGAAAGGCGGGGCGGATGCTGTAGCAGAGGCGCGCGACGCGGGTGTTGACGATTTTATTATCAGACCCCTTGTCATGAGAAGGCTGCTCAACGCGTTCATTTCCCTGCTATCGACGCCAAGGACCTTTGTCCGCAGCGGTTCCTATACAGGCCCTTGCCGTCGCCGCCGAAATATTACTCTCACTCAACCGGAAAGGCGCTTGGCGAAAGATGAGGTGCCCAGATGAGCTTCACTGCTCATTACCCGGTAATCTCCACCACCTTGAAGAGGCTTCCCATTTGATCGTCGTCGATAAGCCTTTGCAGCCCGGCGTGGATGTCTGCCGCCTGCTTTGGCGTTGCGTGCTTCTTTAATGCGTCGGCGCGCAACTCGATTCCGCAATTGGTCAAAAATTCTCCTTGTCCAACGATTGCCGAGGTTTTGGCTCCATGAGCGCGGGCGATATCTGTTAAAGTCGAAAAATCGACATGTGCGGTCAAATCAACCTCGCCGGGCCGGTCCAGAATGTCGGTCGAAACATGGTTTGAAAGAGCTTGAACGGTGCTTGCCCCGGACGGTGCGACATATCCATAATCGATCAAAAGCATCTTGCCTTTGCGCGACACAAGAGCTCTGGCAGCTTCGCGCACGATAGCTTGCGCGGAAGGAGAAAACTCGAACATTTTCCCAGGCTCCGCTTCCCGGAAACTCTGGGGGATGAGCAGCATTTCGGCTTCATTTAAGGGCCTCAGCGCTATAGCCAAAGCGTCGCCACTCACTGTCACAACCCGCTCAGCCCATCCGCGGAAGGTTTTTTCGAACTGCCGGACAGGCAAGGAGTCGAAGAACTCATTGGCGACGATCAGAAGAGGCATCTGTGGCGCTTGATCTAAATCATCAATATACGTGACGTCGCCAAGAACCTCTTTTTGCCGCGCGCGTAGCGCCTCGTCGCTTTCGACAAGATAAATCTTCCGCGCATCCTTAAACCCGCCAACATTAATGGTCGCGCGCAAAATATCCACCATCATCGTTCCGCGCCCCGGCCCAAGCTCGACCAGCGCGAAAGGTTCAGGCTTTCCCAGCGTTCGCCAGGCCTCCGCGCACCAGACGCCAAGCATCTCGCCGAAAAGCTGACTGACCTCTGGCGCAGTAATAAAGTCGCCTGTTCGCCCTATGGGTTCGCGCTTCTTGTAATATCCAAACTCCGGATGCTGGAGCGCCAGCTCCATATAGGAGGCGATCGAAATCGCTCCCTGCGCAGCAATAAGGTCACGGATGATCTTGTCGAGCATATTCATGTCTGAGAGCCCATAAAATGATGATAGCTCCTGCCGCAATCATCGGCAGAGAAAGCAATTGCCCCATCGTCACCCCCGCAAACAGAAAGCCGAGCTGCACATCGGGTTCGCGAAAGAATTCGATGGCGAATCTCATGAATCCATAAAGTACTAGAAATGTTCCCGACAAAAAACCGGGATGCTTCCGGACTTTTTCGTTCTTTGAAAGCAAAATCATCACAATGAGAAGCACAAATCCTTCGGCGAAGGCCTCATAAAGCTGGCTCGGGTGTCGAGGCGAAAGCCCTCCACGCGGAAAAACAAAGCCCCACGGAACAGAGGTCTCCCGTCCATAGAGCTCGCCGTTGACAAAATTTGCAAGCCGCCCCAATCCCAAGCCGATGGGCACGACGCAAGCCATCAGATCCGAGAATGCAAAGAACGGGATCTTCTTTGCGCGCGTGAAAAGTATCGCCGCAACAATTACGCCCAGCATTCCGCCATGGAAGGACATGCCGCCATGCCAAATCTTCAGCGCTTCAAGCGGATTGGCAAGATAGTCCTTAAAATTGTAGAACAGTACATATCCGAGCCGTCCTCCGCCAATGACGCCTACGACGGCCCATGTCAAAAACTCGTCGAAATATTCAGGCTTTAAAACTCCATTAGGGTCGCGCTTTGCCATGGCCATGCACCAGCGCCATCCGGCCACCAACCCCACGAGATACGCCAGCGCGTACCAACGCACAACGATGGGCCCAACGGAAAACGCGACAGGATCTATTTGAGGAAAGTGCATAAAGAATCACATTCATTAACGGAAAGAAGTTGTCTCATTTTATAGGCGAGAATCCAATAGCGATCGGGCGAACGCCCTTTTCCCGGTCCCAAACGACGATTTTGTCCTTTCCGAATGTGACTGAGTTGATGTCGTTTGGAACGGAGCACGTATAGTCAAAGTCGCCGTGAGCTCCTTCATCCTCGGTGGATTTCAGGCGAACGAGCACTTGAATGGAATTGCCTGACCGTTCCTCCGAGATTTTTTTAACGCTCAAGAACTTTTTGCTGCCTAGCCCAGAAAGCTTCAATTTGACCGGAAACGTGCCGATCTGCTCGACTTTAAATTTTACGGTATCTTGGACTTCCAAAATGTTGGTTTCCGGAAGCAACAAACCGATTCCCACAGCCAACAGAATTGCAGCGACTCCAATTGTGCGAACCTTCATCTCGCCTCCCTTGTTCCCCCTTAATCACGGAAAAGATGTTTGAGTGAATCATTTTTGAATTGGTCAAGCAACAAAAAGGCGGTAAATGTATATTTCTGATGTTTACCTTCCGTTAAAACATCCGGGTGTTGCTCTGCATTGAGAAAAGCAATTTCATGCGGCGCAATATACGAAATTGTGAATCAATTGAATCAATTAGACATGAAGGATGACGAATCGTTTCGTTGCCGTGCCCTGTGACTCAAAAAGCACGGCGGTTTTCCGTGTAGCAACAACATGTCGTAAGATGCTTGCGGCGCGACTCCGAAGTTTGATACCAGTTTTGGCCTCACCTGCGGAGTTCATTCATGTCGTTTCAACCCGCCACCGATCAGCCTGTGCAAGCAAATCCTCTCGATATCCTTGAGGAGATCGTTTCTGCGAACGAGTGGTTATTCGATCGCACGAACGACGACGAGCTTATCGTCGAACTGTCGGGCCGCTGGTGCCATTACAGAATGTTCTTCGTGTGGCAGAAGGAAATTGGCGCGTTACAGTTCTCATGCCAGTTTGACATGAAAGTCCCCGAGCCAAAGCGCAACGATGTGCACGACTTGTTGGCAATGCTGAATGACCGCTTGTGGCTTGGCCATTTCAATCTCGATATGCATCAAAACATGCCGCTGTTCCGCTATACGGTGTTGGCGCGCGGCGGTCGCAGCCCCGGCATCGAGTCCCTCGAGGACTTGGTGGAAATTGCGCTGACCGAATGCGAGCGTTTTTACCCGGCTTTCCAACTGGTCATCTGGGGCGGCAAGCGCCCGAGCGAAGCGATGGCTTCATCAATGATTGACGTGGCAGGCTGCGCTTAAAGGAAAAACCAAATAACCCGTCATGCAGAGACCTGTCCTCCGGCTTGTTCATCTAACGCAGGTGGAGGCTTTGGAGAAAAGTTGCTGCTCGTTTTCTGTGGAGAACGGCTAATGCTCAACCACAATTACCTTTGCCTTGTACACGCTTTTCCAGAAAAATCTCCGGCAAACAAAAAAGGACGTGACCTAAGGGATTCTTTTTTGGCATATTACCAACATCCGCAAACGAAAGGAGTCCGATGACAGGAACGACTGATCTTTTAGCCTTTAAAGATCCCCTTATCCTTCTTGCGACAGCTGGAATCGCAGTCCCGCTTCTCCACAAGCTTAAAATTAACTCGATTGTCAGTTTTCTATTGTTAGGAGCAATTCTCGGCCCAACTGGTTTAGGCTCCTATGTGGAATCTTTTCCCTATTTGGGGTATGTCGTTATTGACCATCCCGAAAAGCTAGGCCTGCTCGGAGAGCTGGGCGTTGTTTTTCTCCTCTTCCTGATCGGGATAGAGTTGTCCGTCACGCGCCTTATAACAATGAGCCGCTTTGTCTTCGGCATGGGCGGCGTGCAACTTGTCTTGTGCGCCTCGGCCCTCGCTTTCCTTGGAACATTCGTGGGATTGTCTCAGAAAGCAGCCGTTTTTATCGGCATAGCATTTGCGCTTTCCTCAACGGCTATCGTGATTCAATACCTTGCGCGCAAAAAAGAGCTTAAAAGCCTTACCGGTCGCGTCAGCTTCTCGATTTTGCTTTTCCAGGACTTGGCTATTATTCCCGTGCTGTTTCTTTTCAGCGTCATGAATGGCGGTTCGCAGAACCCGATACTCTACGACGTCAGCATGGCGCTAGGACAAGCCGCACTTGTGGTGATGGTCATCTATGTAGCGGGAAGGCACCTCCTGCGCCCGCTCTTCCGCCTTGTCGCAAGCACCGAAAGCGCCGACCTGTTCGTGGCAACCACACTGTTGATCATCATCGGCAGCGCCGTGGCGGCAAACGCCGCCGGAGCGTCATTGTCGCTGGGAGCATTTATCTCGGGCCTTTTAATATCCGAAACGCAATACAGCCACGCGATTCGCACAGTTGTGGAGCCTTTTAAAGGAGATCGGAA
>JAQVZU010000050.1 GCA_028708035.1 Alphaproteobacteria bacterium | reverse complement strand
AGCGCAGACCAAATCATATTCGTCAGTGTTATAAAATCCATCGAAGCCTCCTGTGCGAATCAGGCCTCAACAGAATCTCAAATGCTTATCAATCAGTTAATGCCGCTCCAAGTGTAGGGTAGCGTAGCGCTCAATATAAAAAATCTCAATTTTCTTCTATGACTTCGCCGCTTTTTAATTACCTTTTTATAACAACCTGAGCAATGCGCATACAACCGTATTCTCGCGTTAAACTTGTGGTAATCAAAATCCAATACTTCAGGAAGAGAGCGCATTCCAACAGGATTTTCATACTGCGAAGGAGACCTCCCCAATGCTGAAGAACATGACGATTGCGGCAAAGGCTATACTTGTCGTTGCAATGCTCCTTGTTGCTTCGACCATTATCGCTGCTGTCGGGATCATTGGAACCGATACCGTAAGTGATCACAGCAACCTTATGTACAAAAATGGATTGAAGGGAGTGGAGGTAATATCGGCGATTTCGGAAAACTTCCAGCAGCAGCGTCTCGACCTGAATAAGCTTTCCGTTTTTGACAACAAAGACGAAAAGCAACGGCGCAAGGCCAGCATCAGATCCGCGATGGACGATTTGGCAAAGCTTTATTCCGAATTTGAAAAAACAATCTCTTCAACGGACGAACAGCGCCAGATGGAAGACCTCAAAGCCAAGATGACGCACTATGTGACAATGCGGGAAAAAGTTATTGAATTCGATCAGGCAAACGCTGCCGTTGAGCGCAATTCCTTGATGACGGGCGAGGCCGCTAGGGCAGCCGAGGCTGTTGGGGTTCAAATCCGCGTTATTCGCGACACAAAGATGGAAGATACGCGAAAGCTTAACGAGGAAATAGCCAGCACTACCCAAAATGCCGTTTTCTATATCAGCATTGTTCTCAGCCTTGCGGTTTTGTGCGCTTTAACGGTTGGATTTTTCTTCTCAAGCAACATTAATGCTATAAAAAGAAGGCTTGTGGACGAAACGAACCGCCTCGTGGAAGCGGCTGTCGGAGGAAAGCTCCACACTCGTGCAGACCCTGAAAAGATCAATGCTGAATTTCGTGATATTCCGCTCGGGTTCAATAAAGTTCTGGACGCGGTCATCAATCCGCTGAATGTCGCGGCAACTTACGTTGACAAAATATCGAAAGGCAATATCCCGCCCAAGATTACGGACAGCTACAACGGCGACTTCAATATTATCAAAACCAACCTTAATACCTGCATCGATGCGGTCAATGCGCTCGTTAACGATGCCGAGATGCTTTCCTCGGCGGCAGTGGAAGGGAAGCTCTCGACCCGTGCGGACGCCAGCAAGCATTACGGAGACTTCGGCAAGATAGTCGCGGGCGTGAACGATACACTTGATGCGGTCATCAATCCGCTGAATGTCGCGGCAACTTACGTTGACAAAATATCGAAAGGCAATATCCCGCCCAAGATTACGGACAGCTACAACGGCGACTTCAATATTATCAAAACCAACCTCAATACCTGCATCGATGCGGTCAATGCGCTCGTTAACGATGCCAAGATGCTTTCCTCGGCGGCAGTGGAAGGGAAGCTTTCGACCCGCGCGGACGCCAGCAAGCATTATGGAGACTTCGGCAAGATAGTCGCGGGCGTGAACAATACGCTTGATGCGGTGATCGATCCGCTTAACGTGGCCGCCGATTACGTCGATAAGATTTCAAAAGGCGAAATCCCGCCGATGATTACGGACAGCTACAACGGCGATTTCAACGTCATCAAGAACAACCTCAACGCCGTCGTGAAGATGATGAACGATCTCCTTCGCGAAACGGACAAGATCATTAAGGCCGCCGCCGAAGGCGAACTCGACAAGCGCGCCGATGATTCGTTGTTTGTCGGCAACTGGAAGAGGCTTGTGCATGGCATCAACGATACGATCGGCAATATTGTGACCCCCTTAATGATAACTGCTGACTATGTCGATAAAATAAGCAAAGGCATCATCCCGCCAACAATCACGGCTGAGTACAAAGGCCAGTACAATATCATCAAAAATAACCTTAACGCGGTCGTGGGGATGATGAGCAATCTTCTCCAGGAGACAGACAAGATTATCAAAGCTGCCGCTGACGGAGAATTGGATGTTAGAGCGAACGCTAACCTCTTTATTGGAGGCTGGAACGTGCTTATCAAGGGCTTCAACGATACGATCTCAAATATTGTGAGTCCGATGATGATGACCTCCAATTATGTCGATCGGATTTCCAAAGGCATCATTCCGGAGAAAATCACCGACAACTACAAAGGCCAGTACAACAAGATCAAGGGCAATCTGAATTCGATGATTGAGAACCTTTCAAAGTTCGCCACCGACGTGCAATCGGCTTCGCGATCTGTCGCCTCAGGAAGCGAGCAGACAAGCGTTACTGCGCAATCGCTTGCGGAGGGGACTACCGAGCAGGCGTCCAGCGTGCAGGAGATATCCAGCTCGATGGAGGAGATGAGCAGCGCCGTAAAACAAAATGCAGAAAACGCGCAGCAAACAGCCGCTATTGCGACAAAGTCCTCTAAAGACGCCGAGGAAGGAGGCCGCGCCGTCGCCGAAACAGTCAATGCGATGCGCAGCATTGCGGAGAAAATCGGCATTATCGAGGAAATCGCGCGGCAGACAAATATGTTGGCTCTTAATGCCGCCATTGAGGCTGCGCGCGCGGGCGAACATGGTAAAGGGTTTGCCGTTGTCGCTGCCGAAGTCCGCAAACTCGCCGAACGTTCACAAGCAGCGGCCAAGGAAATCTCGTCCGTTTCAACGTCCAGCGTCGAGATCGCAGAAAAGGCGGGAAAGCTGCTTGAGAACATTGTTCCCGGCATTCAGAAAACCGCGGGCCTCGTGCAGGAAATTAACGCCTCCAGTAACGAGCAGGCGAGCGGCATTGGACAGGTTACCAAGGCGATCCATCAGCTCGATCAAGTCATTCAGCAGGCTAGCAACTCGGCTGAGGAAATGTCCTCGGCCAGCGGCTCTTTGGCCGAGCAATCCGAACGCCTTCTGAAGGCGGCTACCTTTTTTAAGGTGGAAGGAGTTTCCGCCGAGGAGCCGGTTGCGAGGGCTGCGTCGGCAAACGGCGCTGTCAAGAAATCGGTAAGCCGTCAGATCACGGCGCATGCAAAAGGGGTGAACGGTGAAGTTAAGGGAAAGAACGGCGTCCGCCTGAACCTTGTTGATGCCGACAAGGAACTGAGCGACTCCGACTTTGAGCGCTGCTGAACCACGTCAAGCAACAGGAGCCCCACGATGATTAAAACTGAAACTGTCGTGCAGACGGACCAGTATTTGACGTTTACGCTGGACAAAGAGGTGTTTGCGATTGAGATCAATCGGATACGCGAAGTGATCGATTACCTTAACGTCACGCCTGTTCCGCGAATGCCCGCGTTCTTGCGCGGAGTTATCAATCTGCGCGGAAACGTCGTTCCTGTTATCGACCTACGTTTGATGCTCGGCATGAAGGCTACCGAAAAGAAGGTCGATACTTGCATCATTATTACCGAAGTGATGATCGATGAGACGCCATTGCATCTGGGGATGCTGGCGGACTCGGTTCAGGAGGTGATTGACGTCGACTCGAGCCAAATTGATGCGCCGCCGAAGCTTGGGACGATGCTTAACACTGACTTTATTCGGGGAATGGGCAAACGCAGCGATGCGTTTTTCATCATCCTGAATATTGACCGGGTCCTGTCATGTAGCGACCTTGCGATGCTGAACAACGTTAAGGCGTTGGAGGAAAAACGTTTGGAGGCCGGGCAGGTGGCGTAAATCGGTTAGGAACGTGGTCCGTGCGCGCGGAAGCGGAATGGGGCTTTATGATTACAGACAGGCTACAACAGATTTCAGATCAGGAAGCAAATGCGCTTATCGACATTATCTACGAAAAGTCTGGGATTGTCCTCAGCGTGGCGCGCAAAAGCCTTGTTCTCGCGAGACTTGGCCGCAGGCTTAGGCAAATAGGAGTTGGAAGTTTTGCCGAATATATCGATATCATTCGATCCGGGCAAGACGTCGAAGAACTATCATGTATGATCGACGAGATCACGACTAATAAAACCGAGTTTTTCCGCGAAGCGCATCACTTCCAGTTCCTTGCACAAAAACTTCTGCCAGAGTGGTCTCAGAGAGCGGCGGGGTCCGTGATTTCTTTGTCCGCATACTGCCTCGGGTGCTCAACCGGAGAAGAACCTTATTCCCTTGCCATGACGCTTGCAGAGCATTTCCGCACGACGCCGGGAATGTTTTCAGTCACAGGGCTAGACATTTGCCGCCGGACGATTTCCAACGCGAGGCGAGCTGTTTACAAAGAGGAGAACGTCCAAACCGTCCCGCCCGAATACCGCAAATACCTGATGATAGGGAAAGGCGTGCAAAAAGGTAATTATCGCGTCGTTCCGGAGATCCGTGGGCGCGTAAATTTCCAGCATGCGAATATTACGGAGCCATCTTTCCAAATTCCCGATGCGCCAAATCTCGTCTTTAGCCGCAACGTCATGATTTATTTTGATAGAAAGACGATTGCTGGAATTGTGAAAAAAGTTGAAAATGCGCTTGCTCCCGGAGGGCATTTCTTTATTGGCCATTCCGAAACTCTTAATGGGCTCGACCATTCGTTCATCAGCGTCGCGCCGACCGTCTACATGAAACCGGCGGCGTAGCGATGGAAAAAAAGCTTAAAGTTTTGATTGTTGATGATTCTGCGGTGGTTCGGCAAGTCATGGCAGAGATTATCGAGTCCGATCCCGAACTTTCCGTTATGGCGACTGCGCCAGATCCGTTTATTGCCGCCGCAAAAATTGCGGAACAGGTTCCGGATGTCATTACTTTGGACATCGAGATGCCGAAAATGGACGGTTTGACATTCCTTGAAAAGCTGATGAGCCAGCATCCAATCCCTGTGGTGATGTGTTCAAGCTTGACCGAGGACGGTTGCGCTTCGGCGTTGAAGGCGCTCGCGTGCGGTGCGGTCGGAATCATCACAAAGCCGAAGGTCGGCGTTAAAGAGTTTCTTGAGGAATCGAAGATCCTTATCTGCGATGCGATCAAAGCGGCGGCCAAAGCCAATCCGAAGCGCATTACGATCAAAGGCATGTCGGAGAAGAAGCTGACTGCAGACGTAATGCTGCCCAAAGCTTGTCCATCTGCGATGATCCAAACCACTGAAAAAATCGTTGCCATTGGCGCATCCACCGGCGGCACAGAGGCTTTGCGCGTGGTCTTGCGTGCGCTTCCGGAAGATTCGCCGGGAATTGTTGTCGTTCAGCATATGCC
The DNA here is from genome assembly GCA_028708035.1 of Alphaproteobacteria bacterium. Taxonomy (GTDB): domain Bacteria; phylum Pseudomonadota; class Alphaproteobacteria; order UBA9219; family UBA9219; genus CAIXLI01. Next base: position 10,381 of record JAQVZU010000050.1, on the reverse strand, counting down.
CGAAAAGTTCACGGCGGCGTTTGCGGACCAGCTTAATCATGAATGCCGGGTTACAGTGAAAGAAGCCCAAACTGACGACCCGATAAAAAGAGGCCAGGTCCTTATCGCGCCCGGCAACAAGCATACGATGATACGGCGAAGCGGCGCGTACTATCGTGTGGAAGTCAAGGAAGGACCTCTTGTGTCGCGACACCGCCCTTCGGTCGATGTGCTTTTTCGTTCAGCGGCGCGTTATGCGGGCGCAAATGTGATAGGCGTCATTATGACCGGAATGGGCGACGATGGCGCGAAGGGGATGCTCGAAATGAGGGAAGCGAAGGCCTTCACAATGGCGCAAGACGAGTCGACCTGCGTTGTTTTCGGAATGCCGCAAGAAGCGATCAAGATCGGCGGCGCGCTGAAAATTGTCAAACTACAAGACATAGCCACTGAAATCATTAACGCCGCACAATAAGGGGGAACAATGTCCGACTGCGAAAGTGTTACGATTGCGATCAACGACCCGATGACCATCGCGGCTCTTGGGCCAATTATGCAGAATATTTATGAAAAATTCGCTGACCCCGGCAATGTCGTCCTGGACCTCGGCGGCGTTCATGCCTGCGATACGGCAGGAATCCAGCTTTTGCTCGCCATAGCCAAAGAACTGAAAGCAAGAGGCCGGGCGCTTGAACTCAAAGAAGTCTCGCCAGAAATCCGCGCTGCCGCCGAACGGATCGGATACGACATATCCACTATAGAAGGCTGACTCTGTATTTATCGAGGAATGGACTTTGGACAAGCATCTTGAAATATTTGAATCGGAGGCGAGCGATCTTTTAACAGAGATCGAACAGGTCATCCTTTTGGTCGAAGACAATCCAAAGGACGCTGATGCCATAAATCGTCTTTTTCGCGCGGTGCATACGCTTAAAGGATCCGGTGGAATGTTTTCGCTGACCGAGTTGGTCGATCTCGCGCATGATCTTGAAGCTGTTCTCGATCGCATTCGTTCGAACGAACTTACAATTAATACAGCGCTTATTAATATTATTCTCGTTTCGCGCGATATGCTCCAGGAGTTGATCGCGAACATCGGCAAGGCGAACACAGATGACATAAAGATCCGCCTTAGCGCGCTTAGGGAGGGACTACAAAAGTTCCTCGTGCCTAAGACGGGTGCCAAAGAGGAAATAGCCAGCGCTTCGCAGACTGCGCTGCACATGGAGCTTGCGCTCTATCGCATCACGTTTTATCCCAATGAGAACCTTTACCAGACTGGAATGGATCCAGCGCTGCTGCTGAAGGAGCTTCAGGGGCTTGGCCGCAGCGCCGAGACGGTTTATACAGACAAAATTCCGCCGCTTTCCGGTTTCGATCCTTCAAAATGCTATCTTGGATGGGGGATCATCCTTGAAACTGATAAAGGCATCGACGCGATCCGCGACATTTTCATTTTTGTCGAAGACGGCAGCCTTATCGATATAACGCGTCTTGACGTTTTGCCAGACGAAGCAGCCCCGCGCCTTGGAGATATCCTTGTGGCAAGGGGCGATATCGCACGCGATGAAATCGAAAAATTCGCTATTTCCAAGATAGGCCAGCGGCTTGTCGAAACCAACACGGTTTCCTCTGAAAAAATTGCGTCCTCGCTCGAAGAGCAAAACGCGGTCGCTCGGCATCAGGAGGCCTTGAAGCGCGAATGCATTCGCGTTCCGTCGGATAAGCTTGACGCGCTGATAAATTTAGTCGGGGAACTCGTCACCAATCAGGCGCGCATCGATCAGATTGCCGCCGATATCAACAATCCGACGCTCAGCGCGCCGGTTGAGGACATTAACCGCTTGACCGCCGAACTTCGCGATATTGTCCTTAACGTGAGAATGGTCCAGATCGGCACGCTTTTCTCAAAGTACAAGCGTCTTGTTCGCGATCTTTCGCGAGACCTCGGCAAGGAACTTGATCTCGTTACTGAGGGAGAGGAGACCGAGTTGGATAAGACCGTCATTGATCGGCTCGGCGAACAGCTTGTCCATATCATTCGCAACAGCGTCGATCATGGCATTGAACCGCCTGACGAACGCGAGCGCATAGGAAAGCCTCGCCGGGGCACTATTCTTCTGAAAGCCGGTCATCGCGGGGCGCATGTTGTCATCAATGTTCAGGATGACGGCAAAGGCCTCAACACCGAGGCGATCAGGGCGCAGGCGGTTAAAAGAGGTATTGTTTCCGCCGATCAAGAGTTGACCGAAAAGGAAGTTTTCCGCCTTATTTTTGCGCCGGGTCTTTCGACTGCAACGAAAGTCACTGACGTGTCGGGCAGGGGGGTCGGCATGGATTCAGTCCTGAAAGGCGTTGAATCGCTGCGCGGGACAATCGACATCCAAAGCGCGGAAGGTCAGGGGACTACTTTCGAGCTTGCGCTTCCGCTTACCTTGGCCATCATCGATGGTCTGTTAGTGGAGTCCGGAAAGCAGCGCTATGTCATTCCTCTCTGTGTCGTCGAAGAATGCCTTGAACTGAGTGGGGAAACGCTGACAGTAGAAGGGGCGAGGAATCTTATCGAAATTCGCGGCGGAACGATTCCCATTCTGCACCTTTACAGCCTTTTTGGGGGGTATAGCGGAGGAGAAAGCCGCGAAGCGGTGATCGTTGGCGTCGGAGACGCCTCTGTCGCCATTGGCGTGGATAGCATCATAGGCAATCATCAAACGGTCATTAAATCGCTTGGCGAGCTTGGCCGAGCGTCTCCGTGCATATCGGGAGCGACAATCATGGGAGACGGGAATGTCGCGCTCATTCTTGATGCGGCGGAGATTGTAAAGCTCGCGACCAATGAGGAAAAAGCAAAAGTTGCGTAAGCAAAAGAAAGGCGAAACGAGATATGACCCACACTATAATGGCAGTAGATGACTCTCAGAGCATTCGCGAAATCATCAAATATGCGCTTCCGGGCTATAGCGTCATTACTGCTGCCAGCGGAGAGGCTGCGCTGGATCGAATCCCTACTGAAAAGATCGATTGCCTTATAACCGATCTCCATATGCCGGGCATCGACGGGATAGAACTGATCCGCAGGGTTCGCGCACTTCCCGCAACCGCCTATATCCCGATCCTTATGCTTACGACTGACTCATCGGACCAAAAAAAAATTGAAGGCAAGCATGCCGGAGCCACGGGCTGGTTGGTGAAGCCATTTACCGTTGCCCAGCTCTCTGCCGTCATTAAGAAAGTGCTAGGATAACGTTCCTGAAAGGATTGCATCATGTCAGCTTTGGAAACGGCTATGCTCGTGACGATCTTCCTCTTCGCGGCGCTGGGGTGGGGAATTGCCGTCGCACTCTATTTGCAGTTCCGTAGCACGCGCGCGAACGTGGGGCAGGATTCTCAGATCCGTCAGCGGCGGCTAGAGAAAATCGGAACGGCGCTTTCAGGCTACAGCAAATTTACGTCAGTCCTGAAATTAAACATGGAGACTATCGTCGAGGACACCAAAAATGCGGCCATCACGGTCCTTGGAAACCTAAGCTCAATCCGTTCGCTTTTTTCGGAAGTTACCGATTTTGTTTATCAGAACGGCGAAGCTGCCCGGACATCCTCAGCGCAAGCGCGCGCGCTGGTTCTTGAAAACAAGGATTTGATCGTAGGCCTGAAAGCCCTCTGGTCAAAGCGTGACATGGAACTTGCCGAATACCGTAAATGGCTCTCGAGCCTCATTGAGGGCGCGAAGAATTTTCAGAACAAGCTATCGGAAATCGAGACTCTTTCTCAAAAAATAAAGCTAATGACCTCGACTGCGGCGGATGACACGAGCATTACTGGCCCGGCTGCCTTTAAGCTGGATTTCTTGGCCAAGGAAACTTCCGCGCTGTCAACTCAGATGGAAAGGGTCATAGGTTTCATTCGCTCGGGCGTACAAAACATGGAGAAAAACATTGTCCTGAAGGGCGCGCGCGAACGCATCATCTCGTCGAACGAAGGGCAAAGCCGCCGCTATGAATCCGAAATGTTCGATGTGCTCGGCAGAAAAATTGGGCAGCTTAACGAAGCGTGTTCAAAAATTACTCAGCATCACCAAATGCTTACGGAAAAAATCGACGAAATGGGCTCGAACATTGCAGCCAAGATTTTGCAGAGCTATGCCGAAATCCAGTTTCAGGACCGCGTTTCGCAACAAATTGAGATGCTTCTCAAGGCTCTTGCCAAGTCTAATGTAGTTTTCGAACAGTGCGCGGGCGCACTATCTCCCGATGCACGAACTGAGCCATCAACGACAATGGAATTGGTCATTGACAGCCTTGAGGAAGACTACGTTATGGAGAGCCAGCATAAACATCACGCTAAAGCGCTAAACCAGTCTTATGAAGACAAAATCATCGAGAAAGTCGAACTTTTTTAGCCAAATTTCTTTGCATTTGTTTTCGAAACACCAGTTAAAGCACAAAGAAGCTGACCGGTTGAATGCCTTTTTCCATCTCAATTTTCCCACATTTCCCATTCTTTTTGGTGTATATCCTCCACCGTCATCATTAACCGTGTCGAGCGATGTTCCGTCACCTTATCTCTGTCACCGTTCTTGTTTTTTTTGCAAACTTTGCTGTCTGGGCGTTGGTGAACCAAAGTGTTTCCGAACGTGCATGGGGCGGCATCATCAACGGCGTATCCTATTCAGGATATCAGGCGGGGGATTCAGATAATCATCTGTCTGATGACGATATCGACCAGGACATGAAAGCGCTTGCTGGCCAAACGACTTCGATCCGAACATATGGCGTCAGCGACGGGCTTGACCGTATTGCTGCCATTGCCGGAAAACGGGGAATCGATGTCAATCTCGGTGCGTGGCTCTCCCCCGACGATGCGCATAATCAGGAGGAACTTGCCCGTTCGCTTTCTGTTGTTCGTGCCAATCCCAACGTTAAACGCCTGATAGTTGGTAACGAGTCGCTGCTGCGCGCTGACGTCACTATTGACCAGTTGATTGACTACATTGAAACGGCTAAGCGCCAGATCGGAATACCGGTCACCACTGCCGAGCCTTGGCATATCTGGCTAAAATACCCTAAGCTCGCTGATGCTGTGGATTTTATCACGGTCCATATTCTGCCATACTGGGAAGGCGTTCCTAGGGAAGGCGCTTTGAATTATGTGATGTATCGATATCGCCAGTTAGCGACGGCTTTTCCAAACAAGCACATCTACATCGGCGAAGTCGGTTGGCCCAGCGATGGGCAATGGGTGAAGGGCGCCGAACCGTCGCTGATAAACGAAGCCAAATTCATCCGCGACTTCCTCAACACCGCCAGTGCCGAGAGGCTGGACTACTCTATCGTCGAGTCCTTCGACGAGCCATGGAAGCGCAGCATCGAAGGAACCGTAGGCGCGCACTGGGGCCTATGGGATGCGAGCGGAAAGCCTAAATTCAAAATGAGCGGCTCAATTGCCGAGTCTTCGCGTTGGTTGCAAGGATGCATTATTGCGTCGATTCTTGCTTTGTTCCCAATCCAATGGTTTGTCCGGCGTAAGCAATACCTGAACTTCAAAGGACAATTGTTCTATGCAAGCCTTATCCAGGCTGTCGCCAGCGTCTTCGTGTGGGCCATTATGGCTGCCGTCGCCGAGCGCATCTTGAGCAGCAACCTTGTGGCTTGGGTGCTCCTGCTTGGCGCGCAAGTTGTTCTACTTTCTCTTCTTTTGGTGGATGGCTTCGAACTTGCGGAGGTCCTATGGGCGCGCGACCGTCGTCGCCACTTCGAGCCATGCAAAGATTGGGAGCCTCCTCCTGATGCCCCTAAGGTTTCGATCCATGTTCCCTGCTACAACGAGCCTCCGGAAATGGTAAAGGAAACGCTTGATGCGTTGGCCAAGCTCGACTATCCGAATTTTGAGGTCCTCGTTATCGATAACAACACCAAGGACGATGCGGTCTGGAAGCCGCTCGAAGCTTACTGTGCCCAATTAGGGCCTCGCTTCCGTTTCTTCCACTTGCCGAAATGGCCGGGCTATAAAGCGGGGGCGTTGAACTTTGCCCTGACCGAAACCGCCAAGGACGTGTCCATCGTCGGTGTGATCGATAGCGACTATGCTGTCAGTCCCGACTGGCTGAAGTCCACGGTTCCCTATTTCTCAAAACCCGAAGTCGCGTTTGTCCAAGCTCCGCAGGACTATCGCGACGAAGCCCAGAACATTTTTAAACGTATGTGCTATTGGGAATACGCGGGCTTTTTCCATATCGGAATGGTTCAGCGTAATGAGCGTAACGCGATTATTCAGCATGGCACGATGACCTTGATCCGCAAGACAGCCCTGCAAACGACAGGTGGTTGGGCAGAGTGGTGCATTTGCGAAGATGCCGAACTCGGTCTTCGGCTTTTCGAAAATGGTTATGAAGCCGTCTACATGAACTATTCACTTGGCAAAGGACTGATGCCAGATAATTTTAGTGCCTATAAATCCCAACGGTTTCGGTGGGCCTACGGCGCTGCGCAAATTCTTAAGCGTCATTGGCGTTCGCTTGCCGAAGGAGGTCGGTTGACCCGAGGACAGAAATACCACTTCATCTCGGGCTGGCTGCCATGGTTTGCCGATGCGGCTCATATCGTTTTTGCAGTAGCTGCGATCCTCTGGTCCATCCTGCTGCTTTTTAAGCTGGTCGAATTCCCGCCTGCGGTTTTCCTCGTGCCCACGCTGAGCGTATTTGTTTTCAAAATTGTGGCCGCCTTTATGTTGTACCGTGCGCGCCTTACGTGCGGCTGGAGAGACCGCATTGGCGCAGCCGTTGCGGGAATGGCGCTTTCCCACGCCGTCGCCCGAGCTATGTGGCAAGGCATGTTTACTTCAAGCAAACCATTCTTCCGCACCCCAAAATGCGCGGGAAAAGCGCGCGCGTTGCAAGCACTGCTAATGGCGTGGGAAGAGGCTTTGCTTCTGATCCTGTTGATTGTTTGTGCGGCCTCCGTCTTGTGGACGTTCGAGCCTCAAAACCGCAACGCCGATTTGTGGGCCGGAATGCTTCTCGTTCAGACGCTCCCTTATTGGGCTGCCGTTATTCTTGCCGCCGTCAACGCTTTACCAAAAAAAGAAAAAGTTCCAGCTTGATGCTGAGCTCATGATGGTAAAGAGAAGTTTCAGCTCGATTTGGATTGCGCAGAATGTAGAGCGAAAGCGGAGAAACTTTATAGGCGCTTGGTTCTGGGCGCGCGGCTATTTCGTATCAACCGTAGGCCGGATGAAGAAACAATTCGAACCTACATAGTCTTCTGTAAAGAATTTCCATATACTTGATGATCGCAAGCCCGACCATCAGCCGCGTGGGCAACGGCGGTTGGCCGGGACCGTCTTTATACACTGCCCTGAACGTCTCGCGCATGTATCCCCAATCGATCTCCCGGCTCAGCCGCACCAACGGGTGTTTCATGTCGATGAACTGATCCAGCCGCGCGCGGAACATGTCCGTTTGTCCAGTTTCAACGCGTTCTTTCGGCCCCCTGTTTCCTCCCCGTTCCGCTTCTTTTTCAAATCGAATAGAGAGAATCACAGACCGCCTTTATTGGAAATCCATAAAATCATTTTGCAAGAAATCGCACTCCAAAGCGTTCTTTTCTTGCAAAAACTTCTTCCAAAATTTTATCGAAGCTCCCCTTTTTTAGGCCGCTTATGTCAATTCTTCACAGGGGACTTATTAGCAGCCAAAAGCCCTTGTTCTCCGCGAGTGTGTACGCCAGTCCGTCTTCGATTCCGTTGGGGTAGGCTTTGACTTCCTGAAGAACATTGGGGAAGGCTTGTTAGCCGCTTGCGTCCGCGTTCCCGTTGAAATCTTTGCCGTTGACCGCGTCGCTTGCCAGGATGAAGAAAGATGCTTCAGATACCCATAATTTTTTCGACCGAATAGATCCTGAGTCAGAACTTTGTTGGAAAAAAGGAACTTCAACTGTAGCTGCTCGGCATACCGCAAAAGCTCAAATGTTGCCCATTTTGCGCGCTCAAGCGCTTCTGGTGTCGAAAGGCGGATGCGTTTCAGCACTTCCCTATTTTGCGAAAACATTATCCTCATAAGGAGCCATTATCATGGTTGTCCGGAAAAATACACATGGATATGAGGTTTTAGTGCATTTCGAAAGAACATGTCCGTGCTTTCTCCTACGCGGTAATAACAAATGCTTCAAAGAGGGCTACGATTTGACAGCCGCGGCGATGTAATTAACGTCTACCCGCCCTTGGCGCAGCGAAAATTCGCCGCTTATGGGATTAAACGCGATCCCGGTGAGGTCCGTTAGCTTCATGCCAGCGCGTTCGAGATGCTCCGCAAGCTCCGATGGCCGCACGAATTTGTTCCAATCGTGCATCCCGGCCGGAACCCATCCGAGTACGTATTCGGCCATGACGATCCCGAGAAGATAACTTTTGGTCGTGCGATTGACCGTGGAGGCGATCAGCACTCCGCCGGGCTTTAGAAGTTTTGAAACGTTTTGAAGAAAGGCGTCGATGCTTGCAACATGCTCCAGCACTTCAAGCGCGAGGACGACGTCAAAAGCTCGCCTCCCAAGAGCAAAGGCCTCGACGGTCGAATGGATATACTTGATTTTGAGACATTCTTGCGCAGCATGCGCGCGCGCTATTTTCAATGCCTCTTCCGAAACGTCAAGCCCCGTCACTTTCGCACCGAGCCGCGCCAGCGGCTCGCAGGCAAGTCCTCCGCCGCATCCGACATCTAAAACGGAAAGCTTCGCAAGTCCTGCCTTTTTTTGGTTAGCCTCGCCAAAGTAATTGTCGAGCATTTCGCAAATAAATGCGATGCGGGAAGGATTGAGTTTATGTAGCGGACCCCATGCGCCCTTTGGATTCCACCAGTCCTGATCGGCGTCGGCGAACCGCGCGATTTCATCTAAGTCGACGCTCGAAGCGGGCATCGTTATACCTCTTGTGCAGTGCGATGGAATGAATAATACTCCCGCCCCTCAGGTTTTTCATCTTCCAAATAGGCTTATTGCAGTTATGTCTCTTATAGTGATGAAATTTGGCGGAACGTCCGTCGGCGATATTGACCGCATTAAAAACGCAGCGAGAAAAGTGGTAGCGGAGATTCAGCGCGGGCATAAGGTCGCCGTCGTGGTTTCAGCGATGGCGGGAGCAACGGATCAACTGATTGGTTATTGCCGTTCGATTTCTCCGCGTTACGACCAGCGCGAACATGATGCGGTCGTTTCGACTGGCGAGCAAGTATCATCAGGCCTTATGGCGCTCGCCCTGCAACAGCGCGGTCTGAATGCGCGTTCATGGCAAGGCTGGCAGGTTGGCGTCCATACCGATGCGACGCACGGCAAGGCGCGCATCGCGGATATCGACGCCATAAAGCTTCGCAAAAGCATAGATGCGGGTGAGATTGGTGTCGTGGCGGGGTTTCAGGGGGTCGCCGACGATGGGCGTATCACAACTCTCGGTCGCGGCGGTTCGGATACTTCCGCCGTCGCGTTAGCCGTTGCGTTGAAGGCGGACCGTTGCGACATCTATACCGACGTTGACGGCGTCTATACGACTGATCCGCGCATCTGCGAAAAAGCGCGCAAGATGAAGTGCGTTTCCTATGAAGAAATGCTTGAGCTCGCATCTCTCGGTGCGAAAGTACTCCAGGTACGTTCGGTCGAAATGGCAATGCGTTACCGCATGCCTGTACAAGTTTTATCGACGTTCGCAAATGAGATTGGCAGCGATTTGCCAGGAACTTTAGTTGCAGAAGGAAATAAAACCATGGAAGAAAATCCTGTAACAGGCATAGCTCACACGCGCGATGAGGCTCAAATCACGCTGACGGGCATAGAGGACAAGCCGGGAATGGCCGCAAAGATATTCGGGCCGTTAGCGCGTGCAGGAATAAATGTGGACATGATAGTCCAGACGGCTTCCAGCAATGGCGTTACCGATCTGTCTTTCACGGTCTCCAAACTCGATGCCGATCGCGCAGTAAAAGTGTTGGATGATGAAAAGAAAGCCATCGGTTTTGAAAAACTTGCCTCACTACGCGAAATGAGCAAAATTTCGCTCGTCGGGATTGGTATGCGCAACCATGTGGGCGTTGCCGCGACCATGTTTGAAACGCTCGCGGCGAAGGGCATTAACATCCTTGTAATCGAAACTTCGGAGATCAATACATCGGTGCTGATCTCTGATGAATACACCGAATTGGCCCTAAGGTCGTTGCATACCGCTTACGGACTGGATAAAGCTTGAGTTTGGGCTTGGGCTAGATGAAAGCCCTGTTCTGGGTGATTAAGTTGAATCAATTTTGGCTCATCTGCACGTTTAGTGGGTAAAAGTGGGGTGTAGGCGTGCGAAAAAGCCATTATGGACGGGCATTATTTGAGTTTTCAAGGGGCCGAAAACGTGGCACGTATTCCGGCATGAA